>NZ_JASSPL010000021.1:0-36498 GCF_030264805.1 Cobetia sp. LC6
GAAGTCAGCGGCCTTCTCTGCATCAGATTCCTTCAAGTCCTTCCAATACTGACGTGCCGCTTCCAACAGCTGATAGGTACCAACGATATTCGTTTCGATGAAATCCGCTGGGCCATCAATGGAGCGATCCACGTGGCTCTCGGCCGCTAGGTGCATCACGATATCCGGCTGGAACTCCGCGAAAACGGCTTTCATCTTCTCGCCATCGCAGATGTCCGCCTGCACGAAGTGATAGCGCTCAGAATCCGCAATCTCCTCCAAGGATTCGAGATTACCGGCGTAGGTCAGCGCATCCACGTTGATAACGATATGTTGGGTAGAACGGATCAGTTCACGGACGACTGCGGAGCCGATGAAGCCGGCACCTCCAGTAATCAAAAAATTTTTATTGCAGACTGACACATTCATTCTCCGCATCGAGTTTTAAAGTATCACCACGCCCGACCGCGTAGTACATCAGGCCAACGGCCTTCATGGCGGCGGGCTCGAACAGGTTGCGGCCATCGACCACCACCGGGAAGCCGAGCTGTGCCTTCAGCCACTCGCCGTCCAGGGTGCGGAATTCCTTCCACTCGGTGCACACCACCAGCGCATCGGCACCCTTGACCGCCTGCTGACGGTCCGCGACCAGCACCAGGTCGTCGCGCTCGCCGTAGATGCGGCGGCATTCCTTCATGGCTTCCGGGTCATAGGCCTGCACGGTCGCGCCAGCGTCCCACAGCGCTTCCATCAGCGTGCGGCTCGGCGCGTCGCGCATGTCATCGGTGTTGGGCTTGAAGGCCAGCCCCCAGACAGCAATGGTCTTGCCCTTGAGATCGCCATCGAAGGCCCGCGACAGCTTGTCGAACAGCGTGACCTTCTGGCGCTTGTTGACGGACTCCACCGCGGTGAGCAGCTCGGCGTCATAGCCGACCTGGCTGGCAGTACGCGCCAGCGCCTGGACATCCTTCGGGAAGCAGGAGCCACCGTAACCGCAGCCCGGATAGATGAAGTGGTAGCCGATACGCGGGTCACTGCCGATGCCACGACGTACTTCCTCGATGTCCGCGCCCAGGCGCTCGGCCAGGTTGGAGATCTCGTTCATGAAGCTGATCTTGGTGGCCAGCATCGCGTTGGCGGCGTACTTGGTCAGCTCAGCGGCGCGCACCTCCATGAACATCAGCTTTTCATGGTTGCGATTGTAGGGGGCGTAGCATTCGCGCATGCGCTCGCGCACCTTCTCGGAATCGGTGCCCACGACGATGCGCGCGCCACGCGTGAAGTCCTCCAGCGCCGCGCCTTCCTTGAGGAATTCCGGGTTGGAGCAGACATCGAAGTCGACACTTTCGCCGCGCTCGGCAAGCACTTCAGCGACTCGCGCCGTGACACGGTCCGCCGTGCCCACCGGCACGGTGGACTTGTCGATGATGACCTTGTAGTCATTCATGTGCTCGCCGATGGTCTCGGCCACCGCAAGCACGTACTTGAGGTCGGCGCTGCCGTCTTCGTCCGGCGGTGTGCCCACGGCGATGAACTGCAGCACGCCGTGCTCGACGGCCTGACGGGCATCAGTGGTGAAGTTGAGACGGCCGGCCTCGACATTGCGCAGCACCATGCTCTCCAGCCCCGGCTCGAAGATGGGGATCTCGCCCTGCTTGAGGCCATCGATCTTGGCCGCATCAACGTCCATGCATACCACATGGTGCCCTACATCGGCTAAGCAGGTACCGGTAACAAGACCTACATAGCCTGTCCCAAAAATAGAAATTTTCATTTTTACTTTGTCTTGTTTGAGATACCGAATTTAGTTTCGTCTAAGTCCCAATCGCTTTCTAGAAACTCTACGAGTTCTTTAGGAGTACTTTTGTTCAAATCATATATCATAAAATTACTATTTGGCCTTTCTTGGAAGAAATTAACAACTTTAGAGTGGTGTTGATACCATTCACTTATCCATAGCTGAACGACTTCACTTTCACTTCCCAAATTAAAAACAGATTTATATCTTGGGACTAACCCATGATTCACCCTACTTTTAATCCAGTCAAAAATATTTCTGGTATTAAGTATGTAGTACGAATCAGGATAGTTTTGATATATATATTCAAAGTCTTTATACGGCTCTTTAAGAGAATGAAAGGTTAAGGACATCATATCAGAAAGAACAATTGAGTCTGCGTAATCTAGAAAAGGGTCTTTCGCTTCACTTTTACGCTTATAAAAACGCTCGGCTATTTTTCCACCATCCCAATGAGATGACTTAACTCCGCAACTATTAAAAAAATCGCTAAAGGTTGTGGTTCCACACTTATTAAAACCAATTATAAATATTTTCTTCATGACTACCTCAAAAGTTAGGCCGTGTTTTTCTTCCGAGTAACTTATCTGCAACCGAACCAATATCTAAAGCAATAGCGCCGGATTGCTTTAAATCCAAAACATATGATTTGGCCAGAATACCACCTGCAACTAAGAACACATATCCCTCATAATTAGTATTTTTGATTCTTTTGGTTATTTCAAAGAATCTATCTGGATAATGGTTCCCAACAACAGCATCATCACCTAGTAAATGTTTTCGAGATAACTCTCCTGGTATTTTTATTAATTCAACATCATTTACATCAAAGTTTTTTTCGATGAATTCTTTCAATTCATTATGACAAGAAATTATACCAACTTTTTTAGCTTTAGACAAAACCTCTTTGAGAAAACCTCGTCGCTCAAACTCGAAATGCATAAGCTGAGTACACAGGCCTACACTAGAGCTTAATCCTTTTAATGATTCTAACGCTCCCAACGTTCCAACATACCCTCTCTTATTTGCAGTATAAAATTCATGCTCGACCCATGTTTTAGGGGGAATACCTAAAACATCTACTTCATTTAAACGAGAAAAGGTTGAATTAACGTCATCAAAAAAATCACTTTTTTTAATGGAGCTACTATTACCAAACCAAATATCCAGAAACTCGCATCTATTACGACTCAATATTCTTTCAAACTGTAATTCAACATGCGAGCTTCTTTTAAACCAACTACCCTCACCATCCCCCAGCCTTAATAGAGCAAATGATTTCTTCCTATCGACAGCATCCAAAATTTTATTTTTTATATCATAAAAATTCAAAAACCCGTTGTGCTTCGAATTAACAACATTATAAAATTTGTTTATTAGCGACTGTGGATGAGACTCAACAAAACCTGAAAAGGAAAAAGCATCTTTGATATCATCACTATCATCTAAAACCACACCACCCAAGTCAATAGTATCTATAGCCTTATTATTAATTTTGCATAGAGACTCTTGGACGGCAGTAACGCATAAAAAGTTGCCAATTAATCTTTGCTCTACAGATCCACACTTCAAGGCGGCCTTATAATAAAAAACAGCTTGATCGATATTTTTTTTTACTTGATATAAAACACCCAACTCATACCATGATTGCCAATCGGACGGATTCAACCAGCTAGAATAGTGCAGCATCATCTCAGCATCTAAATAATTTCCACCATTCCTTAACTCAACACCTTTTTTAAGAATATCTAAATATATAGTTTTCTTATCAGCATTGGGGGACAGTAAAAAATCACACACATCATTCGCTTTAGGCAACTCATGCATAATACTTTACAACCTCTTTAAACGATTCGAGTGATGAAATACTTTTATTATACAAGTATAATTTTTCTTTATGCTCTCTAGTCAAGCGAGAAAGAACTAACTTCAATTCACTAACCCTAGGAGCAATTTTCACTCCATTATTTACTATAGACTCACCAATGCCACCTAGATTAGATGCAACTATATAACAACCACATGCTGCAGCTTCACGTGTTACTAGACCAAAACTTTCAGGCCACATCGAAGGTGCAAAAAGAACATCTATCTGGCGATAAGTCTCGACTACCTTCTGCTGACTGGTCCGCCCTATGAATCTAACTGGCACATTGCCCCAATATTGATGGGACTCATAGCTTTCTTCCTTAGAGTGGTCAACCACCAAGAATTCCATACTCTCCGGCTGGGTTTCCATGACAGCCTGCTTGAGCAAATAATACCCTTTGTGCTCAGCCATCCCGCCTACATGCCCACCAACAACTCGTTTCGTGTAGGAGGTATCCTTGGCCGCCCAAGGCAAGTCGTCAGAGATTCCGTTGGGAGTGACCTCAATATCCAGAATATCATTCTTGCGATAGATATCTGCGAAGGCATTCGAGACCGTCAGCACCTTGTGAGCGCTGGTCAACAAGCCTTTGAGATAGAGCTTTCGTTCGACTGACGCTTCTTGAGTGATACTCGGAGGCAGTTCTACCGGTGCAAAGGGATCAGGATGCCCTTCCGGGTATACCGTACCAGTGTGATCCACCAGGAACTGGAAATCTGATATCCACCAGGCATCATGCGCCGTGACGATATAAGGGATCTTAACATCACGTGTCGCTTCTACCACCGAGCCGGACAACCGCTGAACGCAGTGGAAGTGCACTATGTCGGGCTGCTCACATGCTAGAAACTCGGTGAACATCTCATGCATGCGCTCATCCTTGGCATGCCAATCCATGTTCTCACGCCATAATGTCGTCGTACGGTAGACACGAACGCCATCGTGACGGTAGATCATCAATTGATGTGGAGTGCGGCATTCACTATCGGCGGTGAAGACGACCAGTTCAAAGTCATCGTCATAATGCTTGCGTAATGCCTTGAAGTTATCATCCAGTACGCGAGTCGCTCCCCCTATGGATTGCGGTGGGAAGAACACATTGACAAGAGCGATCTTGCGGCGCTTCCTTACTAATTTCGTCGTACCTTCTACACCACGCTCGCAATGTGCTCTGTCCATCAATTCATTGGCATAAGCTTCGAGATTGGATACGAGCTGAGTGCCCAGTATTTCCAGGGAATACTCTTTACGCGTGCGCTCTTGCGCCGCCTGTCCCATTGACTTGCGTAGTTCCTTGTTTTCCACAAGGCGTGTAATAGCTTTCTCCCAATCATCCGCCGTGACAGCCAAGAAGGCATCTTCACCATCACGAATGACATCACGATAGTTGCGGGTACTACTGACGACAGATGGTACACCATGACATGCCGCTTCAAACCATTTCAGCTCTGACTTGCACTCATTGATAACGTCATCATGCAGAACAGCCAAGTTGATATCTGCACGGCGAAGCAATGACCAATATCCCTGCACACTTTTCAAAGGTGGAATCATGGATAGTTGCTTGGCAAAGCGCTCTGTAAACGTCTTGGGTAATTTTAGATAACCTACGACAACAAGACGCAAATGAGCATGCCGCTTCAACAATTTTTCTATCGCAGGCAGTGCCAGGTCGATGAAATCCTGATTGTGTGCCTGTGTGCCACTGCCATAGAAGATATCCAGTGTCTGTTTGGGAGATTCCTGAGGCTGGCTGAACTCATTAAGACTATCCAGTCCATTGCGGTGCAACAGACACTCTTCGCCGAACACCAGCTCAGCCAGACGCTCCCGAAGAGGTTCTGTCGATGCCAGCCCCAAACGACACTGCTTGGCGGCAGCATGGAATAGCGCCATCCCGCGTGTCAGTTCTCGATAGGTATCAAGCGAGACGTAGCCACCATAGCTTGCCAGTGACGGGGGATAAACAGGATCAAACAGTAAGTCATCGATTTCATAGATACTGAGCTTCCCGGCCGCATTTGTCTGCGCCATGGCCTTGAGAACCTTGGGCATGGCAGGCACACGATAAAAAATAATGACATCGTGAGTCGCCAATGCCTGAGCCTGTTGATCAAGGTCCAGCCAGTTGACTGCAGTAACCTCTTTGCCAACCGCCTCGAGTTGCTCCACCTTTTGATTGATACGATAGCGTTCACATTGTGCAACATGATAATCGCCGACTATCAAGATTCGGTTAAGGTTGAGTGAGTGAAGTCGCTCGGGGTTCTTGCTGGTACCGCAGGCACGCAAGTAAGCATCATAGACGACCTCACTGAATGCGTCGAAAGCCTTGATCAGCTCATCGCGATTTCCCTGTCCGACGTAGCTGAGCAGAGCGGGATAAATATTATTCCAGGCTTCTTCAGCGAACTCATCCAGCTTATCCTGCTGAAACGTGAAGTCACCATAGACTTCCAACCCTTCAGCCAGAGTTGTCAATGCTTTTTCATATTGTTGGAGCCTTGACAGACAGGTTGCACGATTGAAGAACAGCCATTTTGGCGGGTTAGGTAACGCTTTGGCCGCGTTATAATATCCGAGCGCAATTCGATTATGCCCTTCATCAAGATAGATATTGCCTAACAGCTCGAGCGCGCCTGACAAGGCGTGGAAACAATTACTGGCTTCAAGTTGCTTCTTAGCCTTTTCTTTCTCGCCTGTAGCCAGATAATGCTTCGCCATCATCAAGTAATGTCGTGCGCTTTTAGCATCATCACTGAAAAAGGCAACAGGCGTTGTGTAAAGTCCGGCGATTGAATTCAAGACATCCTGAGAAGTGATTTCCAGGCCTACTTCAATATTGCACTCGTGAATATCGCGAAACTTGATATCTTCTGGCATGAAGTCCAAAGGCAAGTTATTTGCCTTCAACCACTCTCTAATCGAACCATGCCGCTTTTCTTTCTTGCCAAAGGAATTATAGTGTTTCTCAAGAGCTATAGATTCCGTAACTCCTGCTAACGCAAGATCAGCATACAGACTTGCATAAAAATCAGGATCAAAAGCGAAATCTGGGGACTTGTGCGTAGCTGTCCATTCGTCTTCGAGTATAAGCTTTGCATTACCCGATTCATGACTGGCTGAAGCAAACCGGCCTTCCTTGAAGCCATGCTTCAACCAGTGTTCTTTGAGCTGCTCATCTGTCAGTGATACTAAATCTTCATATCGTGATTTATAAAAGTCTGTATCCAGTTCAATTTTAGCTGCAGCAGATGCATCTGTAGAAATTGTATCACTTCTTTTACCTGTTGAAGTCGACAAACTCCCATTCCTGCGCTTCTTGCGTAGCAGCCTTTGACTTATTTGTGGCAGCATCTCAAATTCCCTGTGATTTACTTATCCTACAATTACTAACATCAATGACAATCTAATTATCAATCGCGATGGTCTTTTACGATCAACATGATCATGCTGAAGATGAATGCCATGAAGATGACCACAATAGCGAAAATACAGGTGTTATAGAGTCGCTCTGGTTGTTCAGGGTATTCAGGCAACAGAGGACTTTGCAGAACACTGACCTGCTTCAATTTCCGTGCCGCCTCGATACGAGTATTCTCTAGTGCTGCCAGTGCGTTGGAATACGTCTGCTTGGCAAAGTCTGCACGTAATTGCAGTGTTTCATATTGACTTGAAACAGCATTCAGAGAGTTCCCAGACTGCTGTGCGAGACGCTTACGCTCTTTATCGATCTGATCTCTCAATGCACGGATTTCACTTTCCGTACGCACCATGTCACTCGAGCGAGCACTTTGATAACTGGCCAGCGCACTCTTGCGCGCTTTCAGAGAAGCTAGCTGAGCCTCCAGACTCGACACTACCGTATTCAAGCTCTTTACAGTTTGTGTTGGAGAGACTAGGCCATTCTCATTCTGATAATCCAACAAGGCCTGGCGTGTTTTCTGAAAATTCGTCTCCAGCATGGCGACCTGCTTGTCAAGGAACTGCACCTGCTCTTCCGCCAGACGCTGCCCCATACCATTCATATGTGACTCGCCTTCACGCAACAGCAACTTGGCGAACTGTTGTGCGAATTCAGGTGTCCATGCCTGTACCTTGATATTCAGAACACCTGAATACTCGTCCATCTCGACAGTAACACGCTTTAAATAGTAATCGTGCAGTTGCTCAATTGGCGTGTCCTTGTCTCCTAAACGCGCAAAGAAATCGCCCTTTTCACTATAATGTTGGCGAAAGTTCAGTTCGTCCTGAGCTTTCTTCAACATATCAGTGCTCAATAGATACTCACGCAACAGCAATAGATCGCCGTCACTTTTATCGCCGGTGAGCAACGAACCGAAACTTACCTCGCTGGCTGTGCTTACCTGAGGGCTTTCCAGTACTACGGTTGCCTTTGCAACATAACGATCATCCGCCCACAAACTCCAGTAGAGCCCTACCAGAATGATAGCGAAAATGGCGACGAACCATTGAGGTTGACGCTTTATCAATTTGAGCATGTAAGACCCTTGTCACTATTATCGTTGAGAACGATCACTTGAGCTTCTGTACCAAGCGTCTTGCGCCATGCAGCGTTTCGCGTGCTTCATTCACGGCCTGGACGGAAGCTTGCCTTTCTCGTGGCTGGATATCTTGAGGAAGTTGTTCGAGCGCAATCTGCAAGCTGTCGAAGTGTGCCTTGGCTTCCTGATGGAATGCCTGCGCTTGCTTGAGTGACGTCGTTTTCGAATTGGTCAGTTGATGCAGCTTGCGCTCCAAGACATGAGCATCGCTGTCATTGTGGTAGGTATCAATGGCGTCATTGATATCGTCATACCAGTGAGCTCGTCCATCCCGTAGATAGATCCCCGCCTGGCATAACTCTCGCAGAATCCCGACACCATGCGACACCATGATCAGACTGGCCTTGCCAACCTTGTCCTTGAACGCCTTGGAGGCCTTGGCCTTGAAGGCGCGATCCCCCACCGACGTCGCTTCATCTGACAGATAGATATCGAAATCGAATGCAAGGGATAGGCCGAAATTGAGCCGCGAGCGCATTCCTGATGAATACGTCTTGATCGGCTGATCAAAGGCGGGGCCAATCTCAGCAAAGGCCTCTACTCGGCGAATTATCTCGGCCTCATTACCATGGCCACCATGAACACGAGCAACAAACTTGACGTTCTGTCGACCCGTCATGCTGCCCTGGAAGCCCCCCGCCAGACCGATTGGCCATGAGACACTGCTGTGGCGCTTGATCTCCCCCCGTGTGGGGCTGTCCATACCCGCAATCAAGCGGAGTAGCGTGGACTTGCCAGCGCCATTACCTCCGACCAGCCCGACGCTGACCCCGCTGGGAATAGTGAGATTGACATCGTGCAACACCCACTCAGTAGCGCGATGCGTATGATATCGCTTGTAGACATGTTTGATTTCGATCATTGGGCTTTCAAGCGCTCCTTGAATCGAACATGCATCAGCAACCCTAGGGCCAGCATCCCCAGTGTCCAGCTCCAGAAATACATCATGCTGGTTCCATGAACGACCTTGTAGCCCTCAAAGAAGCCGTGGCGTGTATATTCAAGCCCATGCACGATCGGGTTCAGCATCAAGTACTCAAGCAGATAATGTGGCAAGTGATTGAGCGGCATGATGACACCCGACATGATCAATAGCGGCATGCTGAGCATCCTGACTACCTTGGCAATTTCCGGAACCAATGTCCCCGCCACGGACACCACCAAGCTGAATCCTAGACCAAGCGCCCACAGCGACAACCAGCCACTGATTGCCTGGAAACCATTGTCGGGACGGAAATCCGTGCCCAACAACAGGGAGCCCAACATGAACAACAGAAAGATAAGTGTTCGAAGTAGTCCATCCAGAAAATTTCTGATAAGAACGCCATCCACTGGCTGTACCTGACGATATGCGAATAATGCACGATTAGCATTTATTGCACCGGAGCCTTGAGTAAGGCCCTCTCGAACAAGAAAAAAGCCAAGCATTCCAACAATCATCCAAGGAATGAATGGTGCATTGATGATAAGCCTATCACCGCCGATGAAACTGCGCATCGCTATCATCACGAGAGTGAATGCCATGGGCTCGGCAATCATCCAGAACCAGCCCATGCGATCAGTCATGGTACGGCCGATGGCTTCGCGCATGAACATGGCGAACCAGACACTACGCGTCACGGCCCAGGCGGAGCGCGCCTTGGGGCTGCTCTTCTTGTCGCCTGATGAGCGTTCAGTTGAAGTGCTAATGTCATCGTTCATGTCACTGGCCATGATTAGAGGTCTATCGCGACTTTGGTGGCGACGGCAACCTGATAGAGAATCTGCGTGATGCTGGTGGCCAGCTGCAGATTCTTGGTTGGCGGTTCCGGCAGTACCAGAATCTGATCACCCGAGCGCAGCTCGACTTCTTCGGCGCGACGCACGGCGCCGTTCTGGCGTACCACCAGGATCTGGTCTTCATCCGCGTGCTGCGTGAAGCCACCGGCGCTGTTGATGTAATCCATCACCGTCATGCCCTGGGTGTAGACCATGGCCTGAGGCACCACGACTTCGCCGCTGATCAACAGGGAATCACTGATTTCCGGAATGGTGATGACATCGCCATCCTGCAGACGCACATCCGCGATGTTGCCGTCTTCACGTGCCACGACCAGTCGTCCGGTCGGCTCTTCCTTCTTCGCCTGCTCGACGAACTTCTCGATCATCTCGGCTTCCTGGACACGAAGCTCGGACTCTTCGGTGGTCGAGGAAGACGCGCCAAGATAGGTGGCCTGAAGACGCTTGAGACTGTCCTGCAGTGCCTGCGCCTGCTGTTCCTTGACGCTTTCACGGCGGATGGAAACGCTCTGATAATCGGTCAGTCCTTTCGGCACCCCGACGGCATTGAGCAGTTCCCCCAGGTGTGCATCGCGCGGCAGTGCATAACGCGACGGGCCATAGAAGCTGCCTTCCAGCTGCACGACGATGGTCTCGTCACGCTGGTCGGCACTGAACAGCACTTCATCCCCTGCACGCACATCAGCGCCGCGGAATTCCGTCACCGGCAGATAGCGCGAGATGGGCCCGTCGGGACGCGAGCCCCGCAGCAGCACGTGAGAGACACCTGACTTCAGACGCGCCAGGTTCAGGACGTCTTCGCCACTCAGGCGCGAGTCGGTGAGCTCATAGCGATAGTCACGCTCGACATCCCCGACCACGCTGATCGCCGGGCCACGTTCCTCGACGACGACGGTATCGCCATCGCGGAACTGCGGGCGGGCGATCTCGCCATTGATCAGGAAGTCATAGAGATCGACCGTGTTGATGACGCGGCCATTGCGCTTGATCTTGATCTTGCGGTAACTGCCCAGTGCCTGGTCGATGCCGCCGGCCTGGTCGAGGAAATACAGCATGGAATCATTCGGGGTGCCGGCGTAGCGCCCCGGATTCTTGACATATCCGGTGACGAAGACGCCCACCGGCTGCACGCCCTGCAGGTTGGTATAGACACTGACGTTCTCGGGATACACCTCTTGAATGGCGCTGCGTACCTTGCCATCCAGCTGGGCATTGGTGGTGCCCTGCACCTTCACCGGACCGATGCCCGGCAGGAAGATGTTGCCCTGCGCATCGACAGGCAGCACGGACTCCATCTCGACCCCACCCCAGACGCGCAGGGTGATCTGGTCACCCGGCTTGATGGTGTAGCTGCTGTTGAGGCCATCGGCCATCATGCCGCGGAAACCACCGGTAAAGAGGTTTTCGCCGAACGGCGGCAAGGAATCAGGGTCGGTCTGCGCACGGGAGGTCAGCGGCCCGTAGGTTCCGCTGCGCCAATCGGCACGCGCCTTGTCTTCTACACTATCCGTCTTTTCCGGAATGCTGGAGGCCTGGTCATTGCTGGACAGGATGGAACCGCTGTTCAGGCCAGCTGCTATGGCAGGGCTGGCGTTCAGGCACGCTACCGCCACCAGGCACCCGGCCCGGAGCAAGAATCTGGAAATTGTCATCGGGCTAGGCCCCTCGTAGTGCAAAGAAAATCGTGCAAAAAATAGTGCAGCGTCGGTCAGGAATGACTGTGCCGGTCACACTAGCCTGCTTCCTGCAATCGTCGTTTCACGCCAAGCCAGGTGCGGGCCTTTCAGCGAGAAGGTGCCGAGAAGTTGTTGAGAAGTTACTGAGAAACTCCTCAGCGAGCCTCTTCCAGCAGGCCGGTCACCAACCGCTGGGTCACCCAGGTGCCTTCACCAGCCTTGCCGTCATTGCTGGTACGACACGCCAGCTCCTTGCTGGGCAGATCACGCGAATTTGAGACCGTCAGCTCGCGACAGATACGTCCGCTGGCCGCGAAATAGCGCTCATGGGCGACCACTTCGACATTGCTGCCCCAGGGGCTGGTCGGCACGGCAATCACGCTGCCGGGGGCGGCGCTGTCGAGAAATGACGAGACATCCGCCGGCAGCGACGCAGCGCCGGTCAAATTGGCCAGGTTGGTACTGCCGGCACCGGTGGATTCCGGATAGGAGGTCGCACAACCGGTGATGGCCAGTGCCAGGCCTGCCACTGCCGCGAGACGTACGACATGCGGCAAGCGCTGGTTGAATCGGGATAAAGTCATGTGAGAGTCCTGAAACGGCAAACGCCCCCGCCTTGCGGCGAGGGCTGGTCGGCGTGAATGCATCAGCCGATGACATTGTAGTGCTTGAGCTGACTGACCAGCTTGAGTGCAGTCTGCTCGAGGCTCAGTTCACCCGTGTTGATCTCGATTTCCGGGTTCTCAGGCGCTTCATAGGGCGAGCTGATGCCGGTGAAGTCGCTGATCTCACCGGCACGCGCCTTGCGATACAGCCCCTTGGGATCGCGCTCTTCGCAGACGCTGATCGGCGTGTTGACGAAGACTTCAATGAACTCGTCAGTGCCAACCATGTCGCGCACGGTCTGGCGATCGGCCTGGAACGGCGAGATGAAGCTGACCAGGGTGATCATGCCGGCATCGACCATCAGCTTGGCGACTTCGCCGACCCGACGGATGTTCTCGGCGCGGTCGTCTTCGCTGAAGCCCAAGTCACCACACAGGCCGTGACGCACGTTGTCACCGTCCAGCAGGTAGGTGTTGTAGCCCATGGCGAACAGCTGACGCTCCAGCGCATTGGCGGCGGTGGACTTGCCGGCACCGGACAGACCGGTGAACCAGATGATGCAAGGCTTCTGCTTGTTGCGATCGGCGCGGCGCTGCTTGGTGACCGCCATGTCGTGCCACACGATGTTGCTGGCACTCAGGGTCTCCTTGACCATGCCCGCACCGATGGTGATGTTGGACAGACGGTCAATGAACACGAAGCTGCCGGTATGCGGCGAGCGCTGGTAGCTGTCCATGGCCAGCGGCTGGGTCAGTTCGACCTGCACGCGGGCGATGCCATTGAGCGGGATGTTCTCCGCTTCGTTGCGCGCCATGGTATTGACGTCGGTCTGATGGATGATGCGACCGACGCGACCGATGACACTGGACGTGCCGAGCTTGAGCTCGTATTCCTTGCCGACGATCAGCGGGTCTTCATGCATCCATACCACGTCTGCGGTAAAGGCGGTGCACGGCTCCAGATCAGAATCTTCCGCAACGATCATGTCGCCACGCGAGATATCGATCTCGTCAGTCAGCGTCAGCGTGATGGCCTGCCCCGGCCAGGCGATGTCGAGATCACCATCGAAGGTGACGATACGCTCGACGGTGGAGGTGCTGCCGGACGGGAGGACCTTGATCTTTTGACCCGGCGAGACAGTACCGGCGGCCAAGGTGCCGCAGTAGCCACGGAAGTTGAGGTTCGGACGATTGACGTACTGCACCGGGAAGCGCAGATCGGTCAGGTTGCTGTCCTCGGTGACATCGACGGTCTCGAGAATGTCCATCAGCGGACGTGCTTCGTAGGCAGCATCGTCGTACCACGGGGTGTGCTCGCTGATAGAGACGACGTTGTCGCCTTCCAGCGCGGACAGCGGTACGAAGCGGATGTCCGGGACTTCCAGGTCCTTGGCGAACTCCTTGTAGTCCGCGACGATCTCGTCAAAGCGTTCCTGGGAGTAGTCGACGATATCCATCTTGTTGACCGCGACCACCAGGTGCTGGATGCCCAGCAACGAGCAGATGTAGCTGTGACGGCGGGTCTGGGTCTGCACACCATAGCGGGCATCGATCAGGATGATCGCCAGGCTCGCGGTGGAAGCCCCGGTCGCCATGTTGCGGGTGTACTGCTCGTGCCCCGGGGTATCGGCAATGATGAACTTGCGCTTGTCGGTCGAGAAGTAGCGGTAGGCGACATCGATGGTGATGCCCTGCTCACGCTCTGACTGCAGGCCATCGACCAGCAGCGCCAGATCGACCTTGCCGGTGGTGCCGCTCTTCTTGGAATCGCGGGTGATGGCGGCCAGCTGATCTTCATAGATCATCTTGGAGTCGTGAAGCAGACGACCGATCAGGGTCGACTTGCCGTCATCCACGCTGCCGCAGGTGATGAAACGCAGCAGGTCTTTCTGCTCGTGTTCCTTGAGATAGGCTTCGATATTTTCCGCGATCATCGTCGACTGGTGTGACACTGTCATTCTCCCTGAACGAGGCCTGTCCGGCGCGAGCATCTTGTGGCGCACGAGGCGCGACGCTTTCAGCGCTTGGGACATTCCTCATCCTGTCAATTTGTAGAGTCTTGCTTGCCGTGAAGCATGCCATCGCCGTTGCTGGCGACGGAGCCGGATACCTGGCGCGTGGCCTAGAAATAACCTTCGCGCTTCTTCTTCTCCATCGAGCCTGCCTGGTCGTGATCGATGGCACGCCCGGAGCGCTCGCTGGTGCGCGTCAGCAGCATTTCCTGGATGATTTCCGGCAGGGTCGCGGCGGTGGATTCCACGGCGCCGGTCAGCGGGTAGCAGCCCAGGGTACGGAAACGCACGGACTTCATTTCCGGCACTTCGCCTTCCTTGAGCGGCAGACGGTCGTCGTCGACCATGATGTCGAGGCCATCACGCTTCACTACCGGACGCACGGCGGAGTAGTACAGCGGCACGATCTTGATGGATTCGAGATAGATGTACTGCCAGATGTCCAGCTCGGTCCAGTTGGAGAGCGGGAAGACGCGGATGGACTCACCCTTGTTGATCTTGGAGTTGTAGATATTCCACAGCTCCGGACGCTGATTCTTGGGGTCCCAGCGATGGTACTGATCGCGGAAGGAGTAGACGCGCTCCTTGGCCCGCGAGGCTTCCTCGTCACGACGTGCGCCACCGAAGGCGGCATCGAAGCCGTGCTTGTCGAGTGCCTGCTTGAGACCGGCGGTCTTCATGATGTCGGTGTACTTGGCGCTGCCGTGATCGAACGGGTTGATACCCGCCTCAACGCCTTCCTGGTTGATGTGCTCGATCAACTCCATGCCGACTTCCGCGGCCATCTCGTCGCGGAACTTGATCATTTCCTGGAATTTCCAGGTGGTGTTGACGTGCATCAGCGGGAACGGCGGGACGCCCGGCGCGAAAGCCTTGCGCGCCAGGTGCAGCATGACGGCGGAATCCTTGCCGATGGAATACAGCATGACCGGATTGGCAAATTCCGCTGCCACTTCACGGATGATGTGGATGGATTCGGCCTCAAGCTGCTTGAGGTGGGTCTGACGTTCCGGTGTGATGCCGAGCTTGTCGGCCGTAGATGATGCAGTCATTACAGGTTCCTTGAGATCACTCTGCTAGTTGTCCTTATCCTCTCCGCACACATTGACACACCAAACTCGCTGCGAAGAGGACATAGTATCTTTGACACGAGACTGACATCTTCTGGCGTCAGTCCCGTGACGCTTGCCTACCCCCTGCCTTGCGCCTGGTTCACGCCCAGGGAGCGGCCGGCTCGGCACACACGATGAAATAGGGGTTGAGCACGCTGTCATGCTGGTTGTAGCGCAGTGCCTGGCGGGTCTCGGCATTCAGCACCTGCCCCCCCGCGGCTTCCACCACTGCATGCGCGGCACCGGTATCCCATTCACAGGTCGGGCCGAGGCGCGGGTAGAGGTCCGCCGCCCCTTCCGCCACCAGGCACAGCTTCAGTGAGCTGCCCATGGCGACGATATCGCAGGCCGCGAAGTCAGCGACGAACGCCTTAAATTCTTCGCTCTGGTGAGAGCGGCTACCAACGATGCGCCAGCTATCGGTGCTGCTCGGCACGTCACTGACGGCGATGGCCTGACGCTCACCCTCGCCGACCTGCTTTTCGGCGATGGCCGTCTGGCCTTCCCCTTGCTGGGCACCCACATAGAGGGTCTCGATGGCCGGCGCGTAGACGACGCCCATGGTTGGCACGCCCTGCTCGATCAGCGCGATGTTGACGGTGAATTCGCCATTGCGCTTGATGAATTCCTTGGTGCCATCCAGCGGGTCCACCAGCCAGTAACGCGTCCAGTCACTGCGCACGTCCCAGCTGATGTCCGCATCTTCCTCGGACAGGATCGGTGTGGCGCCAAATTCGGCGTCCATGGCCTTCAGCCCGTCGACGATGACGGCGTGCGCCGCGCGATCTGCCGTGGTCAGCGGGGAATCATCCGACTTCATGTCGACCGTGAAGTCACCGCTCTCGTAGATCTCCATGATGGCAGCGCCCGCCTTGCGAGCAATGACCTCCAACGCATTCAACATGGCGCGTGTCGTGCTGTCGGTCGTGCTCACTGTCGTATCCGTCATGTGTCTTCCTGTCAGTGTGAATTCGCCAGCCAGGCTGGCGATGTAAAGGGTAACTCTCGCCAGCGACTACCAGACGAAGCAGAGCCTGGATCAGCCCGCGAATGGCCAGATCAGCCCGTGAATGGCCAGATCAGCCCGTGAATGGCCAGATCAGCGGAATCAGAGCGACCGAGGTAACACCGACGATGAGACTCATCGGCAAACCGACCTTCATGTAATCGGACACCTTGTAGCCCCCCGGGCCCATCACCATCAGGTTGGTCTGATAGCCCAGCGGGGTGAGAAAACTGGCCGAGGCCGCGAACATGATGGCGATCGCATAGGGCATCAATGAGACCCCCAGCTGCTCGCTGACTGCCATGGCGATCGGAAACATCAACACGGCGGCGGCGTTGTTGGTGATGATCTCGGTAAATAGTGTCGTGGTGAGATAGACGAGTGCCAGCATCAAAAGCGGCGAGCCGCCGCCCAGCTGCATGAGCTGGTCCGCCACCATCTGAGCTGCACCACTGTCAGTCATCGCCTGCCCCAGCCCCAACGCAGCGGCAATGACGACCAGCACGCTGCCATCGATGCTGGCTCGCGCCTGCGAGGCCGGGAGGCAACCGGTGAAGACCATCAGAATGGCGGCCGCCACCGCCGCCTCGACCAGCTCGGCCATGCCCGCCAGGTGCGTGATGATCATCAGAATCATGATGGCAAGTGCGATGGGCGCCTTGGTCAGATTGGGCATGCCATTGCCATCCAGCGTACTGACCAGCAGGAATTCGCGGTTATAGCGATGCAGGCGCGTGAAATCGGCAGCGGCTTCCAGCAACAGGGTGTCACCGGGGCGCAGCACGATGTCACCGACCTTGCTGTTGATGCGCTCACCATCACGTGACACGGCGAGGATCACGGATTGATAGCGAGTACGGAATCGCGCTTCACGCACGTTCATGCCGACGACGGGGGAGCTTGGGGCGATGACGGCCTCGACCATACGGCGCTGGTGGTGATCCAGATCCAGGCCTGCGGCGTCGCTCTCCAGCCCGCGGAAAACACGCACCTCATGCGCCGTGTCTGCCACACCGACGAAGATGAGGCGATCACCAGACTGGAGAATGGTGTCGGGGCCGACCATGGACAGCAGCTTGCCGGAACGCTCTATCTCGGCCAGATAACCGAATTGAAGACTGCGCAGGCCCGCCTCTTCGATGCTCTTGTCGTGCAGTGGCCCCTTGTCGGCCACTCGCATGGCCACGGAATACTCGCGACCATTGCCGAGCTGCTCGACCAGCCCCTTGCGCTGGGGCAGGAAACGCCAGCCGATCAATACCATCCACAGGGTGCCGATGATCAGCACAGGCACGCCCAGCGCAGAGATATCAAAGATGCCTAGCCCGGGCAGATTGGCCTGGGACTGCAGCAGTCCATCGACGACCAGATTGGTACTGGTGCCGATCAGGGTGCAGGTACCGCCGAGAATGGCGGCATAGCTCATGGGCATCAGCAGACGCGACGGCGAGATTTTCATGCGCGCACACCAGCCCTGAACCAGGCCGATGAAGAGTGCGACGACGGGAGTATTGTTCAGAAAGGCGCTGAGCAGCGAGGTAATCGGCATCAGGCGTGCCAATGCTGAAGAAGGAGAGCCGGGGCGCCCGAGGAGACGCTCGAGCATCCAGCGCAGCGCACCGGTTTCCTGAACGCCGGCGGCGACCACGAAAAGGGCGGCGATGGTCATGATACCCGGATTGGCGAATCCGGCCAGGAAGGTCGCCGGAGAAATGACGCCCAGCAGAATCAACGACACGGCAGCTGCCATCATCAGCCACTCCGCTGGCCAACGATTCCAGACAAGCCCTGCCAACACTCCTACCGTCACCACCAGGGTGACAAAAGCATCCATGTGCTGCGCGATTTCCATCTACTAGCGTTCCCTCGGCATCCTGCCGCTTCTTCTGGTCAAGCCCTGCGCTTCACGTTCATATGAAGCTCAAGCATTAATAAAAATGCATCACAGAGCATGGCACTTTAGCAGTAAAGCTATTACTGCTGAAGCATGCAGTGAAAAAGCTGACAAACAAAATAAAGCACAGGTTAATCATTTGCCTGCTACCAATATCGCGAGCAAAGACTTGATTGAATTCGTTCGTCACTTTGCGTACTTTCCCTATTTGCGGACCCTGAGTCAACGGTCTCACACGACAGCCTCATCAGTCGTGCT
This sequence comes from Cobetia sp. LC6, assembly GCF_030264805.1. Lineage (NCBI taxonomy): Bacteria > Pseudomonadati > Pseudomonadota > Gammaproteobacteria > Oceanospirillales > Halomonadaceae > Cobetia > Cobetia sp. LC6. The sequence continues at coordinate 18,555 of NZ_JASSPL010000021.1, forward strand.
GAGTATCACGAGTAAGCAGTCACTTTTCATATCTGAAACGGACACCCTGCATGCTGAAGGCGGCAATGAACCAAGGATGGGGGCTTCTCATGCGTGCTCTGCCCTGCGCCTCTCACGCTCGGCACGAATCATCAGATATCACGAATGACGCGACCTCCGGGGGATCACTCTGTTTTTCTTCAGGTATTTATCGCCAGCCACTTCTTGCCTGCTTCATTCCCGAATTGCTGCCACTGACAAGATGGCGTACCCCCCTTTCATGTCAGAAAAATTACAACTCGCTCACCTTCAAGAATTTATCCTTCGCTGCCAGGCGGAGTGCCCCAACAGGTACACTGGGCGGAAAAAATGTAGGAAAAGAACGACATCCAGCAGCGAGCGAGGCTGATTCTTTGCCAGAACTCGGGGCATCGAAAAGGATAAATACTGCGCCAGAATTCGCGGGCCAGAAATCCTCGACAAATATCATGCGTGTCGTCGGTTGGGGACATAAACCTACTGCGAAGCGCGCGCGCCAATATGCACTTGAGCATGGGTTGCCCTACGTCGCATTGGAGGATGGTTTTCTGCGCTCCCTGACCCTGGCAAGCGCCGGTTACCCTGGCATGGCGATGGTGGTCGATCATCAGGGCATTTATTACGATGCGCGCCAACCGAGCGATCTCGAGCAATTGATCAATGAAGCGCCGACACGTCAGGGAGAGGCGTTGCTGGCCCGGGCGCGCGCGGCCATCGAAAGCCTGTGCATGCATCGCTTGAGCAAGTACAACCATGCACCAGAGCGCAAGCTCTCTACCCGCCAGCCCGGCGTGCAGCGACTTCTGGTCGTGGACCAGACTGCCGAAGATGCGTCTGTCATTGGCGGCATGGCCAGCCCAGAGACATTCCTTGCCATGCTGAGGGAGGCCTGTGCCATCGAGGGAGCCGAGGTGTGGGTCAAGGTGCATCCGGATGTGATCGCCGGCAAGAAGCGCGGCTATCTGCTGGAGGAGGCGCGCAAGCTTGGCTGCACGCTGCTGAGCGACGACATCAACCCCTGGTGCCTGTTCGAACAGGTCGATGGCGTCCATGTCGTGACCAGCCAGCTTGGATTCGAGGCCCTGATGGCAGGCCTGCCGGTGACCTGTCACGGCATACCATTCTATGCCGGCTGGGGCCTGACGGATGATCGGCAGCAATGTCCGCGCCGAGGCCAGTCACGCACGCTTGAGCAGGTATTTGCCGCGACCTATCTCGAATACAGCCGCTATGCCAATCCCTATACCTACCAAGCCGCGACGCTCGAAGAGATCATTCAGCTGCTTGCAGACCAGAAGCGAATGGCTACCAAGCTGGCAGGACGCTGGATAGCGCCGGGGTACTCGCGCTGGAAGCGTAATTTCCTGCCCGTCTTCCTGGGGCCCTTGGCGCACTGCGACTTCGTCAAAAGCGATGCCATCGCACTGCAGAAGCTGCAAAAGACAGCTGGTGTCACCATCGCGCATGATCCCCAAGCGATATCGCAGCGCGACCAACAGGCCCCACCCCCTAGCCGCGTGCTGAGCTGGGCGAGCCGAACAACAGCAGAGCTGGAATCCTCTGTCATTGCACAAGGAGGCGCTCTGTGGCGAATCGAGGACGGCTTCTTGCGCTCAGTCGGCCTGGGCGTGGATCTCACGCGGCCACTTTCGTTGATCCTCGACCCGCTCGGCATGCATTTTGACGCCAGTCGCTCAAGCGCGCTGGAGCAGTGGTTGATGCATCATGATTTCACCGATGCCGAGTTAGGCCGCGCACGCCAATTACGCGAGCGACTGATCACGTTGGGACTGAGCAAGTACAATTCAGAAGGTGATGAATTGCCTAACCTTCGCGCGATGGCCAAGGGCCGTGAGGTGATATTGGTCGTCGGTCAGGTGGAATCAGATGCCTCGATACGCCATGCCTGCCCCGGCATTCGTACCAACCAGGCTTTGCTTGAGGCGGCGCGGGAATTGCATCCTGAAGCTTACGTGATCTACAAGCCGCATCCCGACGTTGTGACAGGAGGACGTAATGGCAAGGTGGCCACAGAAGGCGGGGCGTACGATCTTGAATTGATCAGCGGCAATATCAGTCGATTATTTGAGCAAGTCGATCATGTTCACACGCTCTGCTCGCTCGCCGGCTTTGAAGCCCTGATACGCGGTGTGCCCGTCACGACCCATGGCCTGCCCTTCTATGCCGGCTGGGGGTTGACCAATGACCAGATCGTCTGCCCAAGACGGACGCGCACCTTGAGTGTGGATGCTCTGGTGGCTGGCTCTTTGATCGAGTACCCCGTGTATGTGGCCCCTGAGCACGGTCATTTATGCAATGCCGAGACAGTCGTCACGATCCTGGAACAACAACGTGACAAGCTTCGCAGGGGTACCTTGAAGCCTGCATTACCTTGGAAAACGCGTCTTTATCGAGTGTATCGCGCCCTATTCATCGGGAAGCATTGAATCATGCTACATGGACGTCTGGCATTGCCTCTCACCACTTCAGCTTCCGCCCTCATGCCCGCGGACGCTCGCGCGCAAGAGAGCCTTGGGGAACAAGGCACCTCACCGGCAACTTCCGTGGCTAGCGCGATCGAAAAGCTGCGCCAGCTCAAGATGTCGGATGATGCCATCCTGACACGCCCACCAGTTCAGCCCGACGTCTCGCGTGATGCTGAATTGCACACTACGGGACAGCCGCCCTCTGCTCACATCCGGCCGGGAGGCGGCCGTCGGCGCGTCTTCATGTTGCTCCAGGGGGTGTGTTCGCCCTTCTTCCTGCATCTGGCGAAAAAGCTCAAGCAGGATGGTCACGAGGTCATCAAGGTCAACTTCAACAGCGGCGACAGCTTCTACTGGCGTCATGACAAGGCATATGCCTATCGCGGCAAGCTTGAGGACCTGGGGGACTGGATCGCCGAACTCTGGCGCAAGCATCACGTCACCGATCAGGTATTGTTCGGCGACCGACGTCCGGTACATCGTGATGCCGTGCTCAAGGCGGAATATCTCGGCATTCGTACCCACGTATTCGAGGAGGGCTACTTCCGCCCCTACTGGGTGACGCTGGAGCGCGAAGGCGTCAATGGCCACTCCCTGCTGCCACGCGACCCTGACTGGTTCCGTGAGGCGGGCAAACATCTCGAAGATGCCCCCACGCCGCAGCGCTTCAAGGCGCCTTTCAGCGAACGCGCACGCCACGACATCACCTATCACCTGGCAGGAGCGGCCAATCCGCTGTTGTTCCCGCGCTACCGGCCGCACAGCATTCACGCCGTGCAGGAATACGCAGGCTATGCGACACGTCTGCCCTTGATGCGCTGGTACAAACGGCGTGATGCCAAGCGTATCGAGCAGCTGATGGGCAGTGGCGCGCCCTACTACATGCTACCGCTGCAGCTGAATACCGATGCCCAGATACGTCATCACTCGCGTTTCGCCAACATGCAGGAAGTCATCCAGCGGGTGATGAAGAGCTTTGCCCTGAATGCGCCACGCGGTGCGCGCCTGGTGATCAAGAACCACCCTCTCGACATGGGGCTGGTGGATTACCCGGGGCTGATTCGCTCATTGGAGCGCCGCTACGACCTGATCGGGCGTATCGTCTATCTGGAGAGCGGCAATCTGGAGAAGCTGCTGCAGCAGGCCAAGGGCATGATCACGGTCAACAGCACGACCGGTAACGTGGCGTTGCAGTATCGCTGTCCGACCTTCTGCATGGGTGACCCGATCTTCAATCTGCCGGGCCTGACCTTCCAGGGCTCGCTACATGATTTCTGGACCCAGGGCCAACGCCCTGACCCGACGCTCTTCCGACATTTCCGCAATACGGTAATTCATACCGTGCAGCTCAATGGCGGTTTCTACTGCAAGCCGGGCATGCAACTGGCCGTGGTGGGCGCGTCCAAGATACTGTGCGCCGAACGCTCGCCGCTGGAAAACATGTTGAGCCGCTGCTGAACACGCAAAAAGACTGCTGGACCACGCAACACTGGTGAGACACGCCAATGATGGCAGCCTCTCTCACCCGACCATAACGAGAAACGCAAGGGAACTGCCGACCTTCGGTGTCGGGATTCAAGGAGACCAAAGATGACGGCCATGCCCCCCCAGCAGCCAGAGCCCACCGACGCTGAGCGCACCGCTGCCACTCACCGAGCGGATTATCAACCAGCCGAGCATCGACCTGCAGAGAGCGACTCCAGTGCGCAAGCCGCGCAGGATGCCAGCCGTCTGCGGCGCGTCCTGATCACCGGTGCCACGGGAGAGATCGGCGGTGCACTGGCACGCGCCTATGCCGAGACGGGCACCACGCTGATCCTCACCGGCCGCAAGCAGCGCAGGCTCGATGCGATCGCAAATGACTGCCGCAAACTGGGCGCCGAGGTGGAATGCACGGTACTCAACCTGTGTGATGAAGAGACCTTGTTCACCTGGTTGGATGAAGTCTGCGCGCGCGGCGTGCCGGACATCGCCATCGCAAATGCCGGCATGAATACCGATATCGGCCCCCAGGGCAATGGAGAGCGTTGGGAGGATTCACGCCGCCTGCTGCAGACCAACGTGATCGGCACGCTGGGCATGGCCCATCAACTGGCCATGGCGATGAAGCAGCGCGGCAGTGGCCAGCTGGTGTTGCTCAGCTCACTGGCGGCCTGGCATGGCCTGGCATTGACGCCCAGCTACAGCGGCAGCAAGGCTGCAGTCAAGGCGTATGGCGAAGGCCTGCGCAGCTGGCTCAAACCCCACGGTGTGGGGGTCACCGTTGTCATGCCCGGCTATGTCACCTCACCGATGTGTGAGGCCATGCCCGGGCCCAAGCCCTTCGAGATGCCCCCCGAAAAAGCCGCACGCCGCATCCTCAAGGGCGCAGCGCGTAACCGGGCCCGTATCAGCTTCCCCTTCCCGCTCAATTTCGGGTGCTGGTGGTTGAGTGTCCTGCCCGCCGGAATCTCCCAACGCCTGCTCGGGTGGTTCAATTACACTCATTGATCGGGGCATGCCACCTACGCGCCACGGAGCGGGCTTGCGTCTTCATGAGCCATGAACCTGAGCGGTGAGTCTGAGTCATGAGCCGGCCGGCCATGAAAAACGGGCAATGGCTCAGCGTTTTTCCATTGTCATGACAATGAGTTAGCGTAATACCCCAGAACTTGCCACTGGGGTATACCCTCCAGGGTCAATGGGGAAGACGGTGGCGGCAACGCCTTGGCAACAGTTGGACACGCTGGATCGATCAGGATCTGGACACCAGAGCGCCTGAAATTACTGCGGCGAGGGGCCGGATTACCGCTCCCCTCGTCGCCATGGATCTTGATCAGGGTCGAGTACTCGACCGGACACTACACAGCCTCTGCGACGGCAGAGGCTAACGAGGTCGGCATTACATGGAGTTTGTCATTGCGTTTGTGTCTTTCATGGCCGGGCCACTGCTGGTCGGTCTCGGGTTGACGCTGGGGCTCGAGCATCTGCTGTTGAAACAGATGACGACACCGCCAGCCGCATTCTGGCGTCGCCCCGTCAGTGCCCGGCTGGCACATGTCGGGTACTGGTGCGCCAGCTGGTCACTGTGCACCTTGATCACCCAGCGGCCATGGTTCTCGCTGATCGTCGTCAATGCGCTGTGGCTGGTAGTGCTGCAGGTCAGCCACACCAAGTACGTGTCGTTGCGCGAACCCTTCCTCAGCCAGGACTTCGAGTACTTTACCGACGCCATCAAGCATCCGCGCCTGTATATCCCCTTCTTCGGCATCGGGCTGACCATCGCCGCGACCACGGCAGGGGCGCTGGCGATCGGTCTGGGGCTCTGGCTCGAACCCGCGCTGGGCTTCTCCGCCGCCTACTCAGGCAATGCCGCTTTGTGGCTGGTGCCGTTGATCAGCGTACTGATCGGCGCGAGCCTCCTGGTCTACGCCCTGGGCAACCGTCTGGCCAGCAAGGTGATGCTGGTCCCCGAATTCGACCTGAGTGAGCTGGGCATGGTGCCCTACCTGCTGGCCTATGCGCGGCTGGCGCGTCGCCCACTCACGCCGCAGCACAATCCCCTGGATGAGGGAGAGCGCGAACTCGACGCCACCTTGCGCGAACTCGATGACAAGAGCGCCACCAGGGCGCTGCCCCATGTCGTCAATGTGCAAAGCGAATCCTTCTTCGATGCTCGCCGCGTCTACCCCCAGGTGCGTGATGACCTGCTACCGAACCTGGACCGCTGCCACTTCACCGCCCTGGCCCAGGGACTGCCGTGCGGTCGTCTGGCCGTGCCGGCGTGGGGCGCCAATACCGTGCGCACCGAAACCGCCTTTCTGACGGGCCTGACCGCCGAGGAACTCGGCGTGCACCAGTTCAACCCCTACCACCAGCTGGCGCGTCGCGCCGTGCCCAATCTGGCCGCCAGCTACAAGGCAAGGGGCTATCGCACGCTATGTATCCATCCCTATCCCGGCAGCTTCTATCTGCGCAATCAGGTGCTGAAACAGCTCGGCTTCGACGAATTCCTCGACATCGCCCACTTCAGCGATGCCGACAAGAGCGGCCAGTACATCAGCGATGCCGCCGTGGCGGCCAAGGTCGAAGACTGCCTGCTGGAAGCCGGCGACACGCCGTTGTTCATCCAGGTGATCACCATGGAGAATCACGGCCCACTGCACCTGGAAGCCTTCGACAGCACACGTCTACCGGAGTGGTATGAAGGAGACCTGCCGGAGAACTGTCAGGAACTGGGCATCTATCTGCGTCATCTGGTGAATGCCGATGCGATGATCGAACAGCTCACCACCGCGCTGGCACGACTGCCACGCGGCGGGCTGCTGTGTTTCTATGGAGACCATGTGCCGATCATGCCCGAGGTCTATACGACCCTGGGCGAGCCCAATGGCGTGACCGACAGCTTCATCTGGTCCAGCGCCCTGCCGGAGTCCGACGACACTACCCGTCAGACCATGGCGGCCGTGCGCGACAAGGACCCGGAGCTGATGGAGTGGGCCCTCGATTGTGAAGGGCCCTTCAAGACTGACGAGCAATGCCGCAAGGGCGACCCGCGCGTCATCAATATCGATACATTAGGAAGTGCGCTGCTGAAGGCGACCGCGAAACATGCTCGCCACAGTGCCGTGACTCAGAAGTTCAGGAGCTTGTCATGACTCGACGCGTTGCCATCATCGGCGCAGCCAGCCGTTTCCCCGGCACCACTCAGACCACCCTGTGGGACGATCTCCTGGCCGGCAAGGACATGGTGACCGAAGTCGCCGACGACCGCTGGAGCAAGGACTCTCTCTCGCACCCGGACAAGAAAGCCCCGGGCATGAGTTACAGCTTCGCCGCAGGTTCACTGGGCGACATCACGGGCTTCGACCCGGCCTTCTTCGGCATCAGCCCGCGCGAAGCCGCCAGCATGGACCCCCAGCAGCGCATGCTGCTGGAGATGAGCTGGGAAGCCATCGAGCACGCCGGTATCCCGGCCGAGAAGATGCGCGGCTCACGATGTGGCGTCTTCATGGGCATCGCGAGCCTGGACTACTCCTATCGCATGGCGGATGACCTGAGCGCCATCGGCCCGAATACCGCGACCGGCAATACCTCCAGCGTAGCCTCCAACCGCCTGTCGTATGCCTTTGACCTGCACGGCCCTAGCCTGTCGCTGGATACCGCCTGCTCCTCCTCGCTGGTCGCCTTCCACCAGGCTTGCCAGTCGATCAGGAGCGGCGAGACCGACATGGCACTGACCGGCGGCATCAGCCTGCACCTGCATCCGTACGGCTTCCTGATCTTCTCCAAGGCCACGATGCTGTCGAAGACCGGCCGCTGTCAGGTCTTCGATGAGGCCGGTGACGGCTATGCGCGCTCCGAAGGCGGCGGCGTCTTCCTGCTCAAGGATCTCGACCAGGCCATCGCCGATGGCGACCGCATCCTCGCAGTGGTGGCCTCTTCGGTGGTCAATACCGACGGCTACAAGTCCGGCCTGACCGTGCCCAACCCGGCGGCGCAGATCCAACTGATGGAGCAGGCCTGCGAACAGGCCGGCATCACTCCGGACGAGATCGACTATCTTGAGGCCCACGGCACCGGCACCGCGGTCGGTGACCCGCTGGAAACCCGCGCCATCGGTGCCGCCATCGGCCAGAAGCGCACTAGCCCGCTGCCGATCGGCTCGATCAAGAGCAACATGGGTCACCTGGAAACCGCCTCTGGCGTGGCAGGCTTGGCCAAGGCACTGGGCGTGATCACGCACCGTGAAGTGCCGGCGACGATCAAGATCCAGCGTCTGAATCCGAAGATTCGTAGCGACGAGTGGAATCTGGATATCGTCACCCAGCCGCGCAAGCTCAAGGCGGAAGGTCGCCTGGTCGTCGGCGTCAACTCCTTCGGCTTCGGTGGCGCCAATGCCCACGTGCTGTTGGAAAGCGCCCCCGAACAATCGGTAGCGCAACCGAACACTGAAGGTGAACAGACGCCGCCGCTGCGCCTGAGCGCCCGTTCCCCACAGGCGCTCAAGCAATCCGCACTGGAACTGGCAGAGCACCTGCGTGAGCTCGCCGCCCACGACATGGCGCCCAGCCTCTACGATCTCGCCTGGCAGCTGGCTGCCCGCCGCGAGCACCATGTGCATGGTGCCCTGCTCAACGCAGATAACTTCACCACCCTGCTTGAGGACCTCGACACCCTCGGCAGCGAAGGGGGTCTCGGCGACCATCCGCGCATCACTCTGGCGGACCGTCTGCCGGCATTACCGAGCGTCAGCGACAATGGTGCTTCACCGCGTGCCACGACGAATGCCCCGGCTCCCGCACAGGAGCGCGGCCCGGTGTTCGTGTATTCCGGCAATGGCTGCCAGTGGGCCGGCATGGGCCGTGCCCTGATGGAAGAATCCCCCAGCGTGCGCGCCTGCCTGGAGCGCCTCGACGCCGCCTTCCGCGACTTCAATGGCTTCGAGTTGCTCAAGGAGCTGGACGGCAGCCTGAGCGAGAAAGGCGAAAATCGTCTGGACGCCACCGAGATCGCCCAGCCGACGCTGTTCGCGCTGCAGGTCGCGGTCACCGAGTGGCTGATTGAGCGTGGTATCCGTCCTGCTGCCGTCACCGGTCACAGTGTCGGCGAAGTCGCTGCCGCCTGGGCGAGTGGCGCGCTGACGCTTGGGCAGGCCACCCGCGTCATCTTCCAGCGCAGCTACCACCAGGGGCGCACCCGTGGCACCGGCGCGATGATGGCCGTCGGCCTCGGCGAGTGCGAGATGCGCGAATGGCTGGAGCAGCCGCAATGGGCCTCGCTGTCACTGGCCGGCATCAATGGCCCGCGCGGCACCACCCTGGCCGGCGAGCGTGAGCTGCTGGAAGCGTTGAGCAAGGAGCTCTCCGCCCAGGGCACCTTCGCGCGGGTACTGGGGCTTGACTACGCCTTCCACAGCCCGGCGATGGACCCGATCAAGTCCGGCCTGCTTGAATCCCTCGACGGCCTGACGCCCCGCGCCACCCATACCCCGTTCATCTCCACCGTCACCGGCAGCGTCATTGCCGGCGAGCAGCTGGATGCACGCTACTGGTGGGAAAACATCCGTCAGCCGGTCATGTTCGAGGCCGCCATCACCTCACTGGTCAACTGGCACGCCGATGCGGAAGAGAACACTGCCCTCGGCCGCCATCGCCTGCTGATCGAGATCGGCGCGCACCCGATCCTGCGCAGCTACCTGAACGACATCCTCAAGGCGCGCAGTGAAGAAGCGCCCGCCGGCCAGGTGCTCGCCAGTCTCGATCGTCGCCACGCCGGAGTAGATGCCCTGGTGCATCTGCGCGGTCGCGTGCTGCTCTCCGGCGCCGTCGACATCACCGGCCTGTTCCCGGTCGCCGGCCAGTTCGTCGAGCTGCCAAGCTACCCGTGGCAACGCATCCCGTGCTGGATCCAGACCACCAGCGAAAGCCAGCGTCTGCTGGATCGTCATTACGTACATCCGCTGCTCGGCTATCGTCTCGCCCAGCAACGCCTGACCTGGGAAGCCCAGCTCGATACTCAGAAGGTCGCATGGCTGGCCGATCACCAGGTCGGCGAGAGTGCCGTCTTCCCGGGAGCCGGCTATCTGGAGCAATGCCTGGCCGCCGCCTACGAATGGCAGGTCGCCAGCGCCGATCCGGACAGCCTGCCCGACGTGCTGGACCTGGAAGACTTCGAGATTCGTGCCCCGCTGCTGCTCGATGACAGCACACTGCGTCTGACACGCCTGTCACTGGACAGCGCCAATGGCGCCATGCGTCTGGAGAGTCGTGAGACACGAGCGGAAGATGCCGACAAGTGGAATCTGCACGCCGTGGCGCGCGCCTTCACCGCCACGCGTGGGCGCCTGCTGGAGCGAGCCGCCCCGGTCATGCCGACTCGCGCTGCCGATTTCGGTCGCGATGAGCACGTGGCGGCTGCCGCGCAACTCGGCCTGCATTACGGCCCGCATTTCCGCGCCGCCGAGCAGATCTGGGTCGACGCGGGCGCCGACCATCACGCCGCGGGCACTGCGCGTCCACAAGTGCTGGCCCGTTTCTCGCTGACCGAGGAAATGGCCAGCCAGGACGCCGTCTTCCACCTGCACCCCGGCGTGCTCGACAGCGCCTTCCAGCTGTTCATTCCGCTGCTGGGCGTGCTCAAGGGCCAGATGGCGGCAAGCAATGGCATGGCCTTCGTGCCGATACGCGTCGGACGCCTGCAGGTGCGTGAGCAGGTACGCGCCTCGCAGATCGTCACCGCACGTGTGGTGCTGCGCTCGCGTGGCCCGCACTCCCTGTGCGCCGACTTCGAGCTGTTCGACGCCGAAGGCCGCGCCGTAGCGGTTGCCGAAGAGGCCCGCTTCCGCGCCGTACGACTGGGACGTGATGGCACGGCGCATCTGGATTACCTGGATATCGAACTGACTGCCGCACCGCATCCGCTGAGTCCGCGCCCTGCCGCCGCCCTGGCGCTGGAGTCGCTGGTCGCCGAGGCGATGGCGCCTGAGCTTGCCTGCAGCGACGACACCACTCATCCGCTGGCAGACAGCCAATGCTTCCGCGATGAGCTGGAGCCGCTGCTCGACAGCCTGATGCTCGCCAGCGTCCACGAGACCCTGCTGCGTCACGCCGCACCGGGCGACCCGGAACTGGCTCATCTTGATCACGAGGCGCTGTCGCGCTGGCAGCGCCGTTGCCCGCTGTTCAGCCGTGCCCTGCTCGACTGGGCCGAGTCACAAGGCCTGACGGAAGCACTCGACAGCGGCGACTGGCAGATCAACTCGCTGGACCTGCCCGCCGCCAATGACATCTGGCAGCTGCTGGTACGTGACTATCCGGGCCAGTTCCCGCTGACGCATGCCGCCGGTCGCCTGCACCTGCATCTGGACGAGTGGCTCAATCGCGGCATGCCGTTGGACGGCACTCCGTTGGGCGGCACCCCGTTGGGCAGCAGGACCACGCCGGATAGCAAGGACGATGAAGCGGCAGCAGACCACGAGGCGCTGCTCTCGACGGATGCCAGTGCCGCGCTCGAATATCTGCGCCAGCCGCTGATCCCGACACTGCTCAAGACGGCGGTCGGCAATGCAGGCTGGCAGTGGTTGAGTGCCCAGCTCGATCAGCGCATCAGCAGCGCACTTGCCGCTCTGCCGGCCGGCCAGCGCCTCGATGTGCTGGAGCTGGGTGCCGGCGGCCCCTGGCTGGGCCAGCGCCTCGCGACACTGCGCGAGGCGGATGCGCGCAACGGCTGCTATGCGGCGCTGGATTACCGCTTCGTGGCCGCCAGTACCGGCGCCCTCAGTGAAGCCAATCGCCTGCAGGATGACTTGCCACTGATCGACGTGATCGCGGGCGAGGCCTTCCAGGACACTGCCACGACCCACAAGACGCAGCTCGCCATCGTGCATCTGGACTTCGAGGCACCGTCACAGGCGCGCGAGCTGCTGACAGCACTGATCGCCCGTCTGGCCCCCGGCGCGCAGCTGCTGCTGTGTGGCTGTGAACCGGCGGCCTGGGCCGGGCCGATTCTGGCTCTCGACGATGGTGAGCAGCTGCGCAGTCATCCGGGCATTGCGCAATGGCAGCGTCTCTTGACCCAGCTGGGCCTCGACATCGAGTCACCAGCGCCTGCCAGCGATAACCTGGGTACTGAAACATCAGGCGCCTGGTGGCTGTCCGCGACGCTTTCCACTCAGGCATCGCTTGCGGCTCTGGCACCGCTTTCGGAAGTCGCTGAAGACCAGACGGCGGCAACTGATTCAGTCGAGAGTGAAGCAGGGGCAAGCCAAGCCGCCAAGCTCTCCATCGCGTTGCTGGATAGCCCGCAGGCACCGGCGGATCAGGCACTGATGACGCGCTTGAGTGACTCGCTGGACACGCGCGGTCATCAGGTCAGCCATCAGCGCCTGTCAGCCACTCTTCCAGCCGACGTATCCGCACTGATCGAGCAGCTTGGCGACGTTGATCACCTGATCGCGCTGCCCAGTGCTGCGGCGACAAATGAGCAGAACGGGACGGATCACACCAATGCTCTCCAGTGCGCTCGCCAACAGCTGCTGACGCAGGTCGCCCAGGCCTTTGACAGCGCCCAGGAGCAGGACGACAGCCGCCTCGCCCCGACCTTGTGGGTGCTGACACATGACGTGGCGACGCTATGGCAGACAAGCGACTCCCCCGCCGCGACTCCGCCGGCGGATGCGGCCAGCTGGGGCTTTGCGCGCAGTCTGGCCAACGAAAGCCAGTCACTGGCCATTCGCCTGCTGGATACGCCGACGCTGGAGAGCGATGCCGTCAGCATGCCTGTCTTGTTGGACGCGCTGGTGCAGGAACTCGAAGCACCGGATCACGAACAGGAAGTGGTGCTGGATGCCACTGGCGCGCGCTTCGCGACACGCCTGCGTCAGGTGGCGGCGCCTCGGCAGGCCGCTGGCGCAGAGAATGCCTGCTCGCAGGCATCAGGAACCCAGCGACATGGCGTCAGCCTCGGCTTCAGCCAGCCTGGTCAATTGCGCAACCTGGAATGGCAGCCTCGCATTCTGCCCGCCGTGGCAGACGGCGAAGTCGAAGTGCGTGTCGAGGCGACCGGCCTCAACTTCCGCGATGTCATGTACACCCTCGGCCTGCTGTCGGATGAAGCCATCGAACACGGCTTCTCCGGCCCGAGCTTGGGACTCGAGTTCTCCGGCATCGTCACTCAGGCTGGCGCCAATGCCGAATTCAAGGTCGGCGAGCGTGTGGTCGGCTTCGGCCCGGCCAGCTTCTCCGACCGGCTGGTGATTGCCGACACGGCGCTCGCCCATGTGCCTCACGGCGTCAGCCTGGAAGCCGCGGCGACCATCCCGACAACCTTCTTCACCGTCTACTACGCGCTCAAGCATCTGGCACGACTGGAAGAAGGCGAGAAGGTACTGATTCACGGCGCTGCCGGCGGCGTGGGCATCGCGGCGCTGCAGATCGCCGAGTGGCTGGGCGCCGAGGTGTTCGCCACCGTCGGCTCGCCGGCCAAGCGCGACTTCCTCGCGCTGATGGGCATCGACAACGTCTATGACTCGCGCAGCCATGGCTTCGCCGAGGATATTCTGGCCGATCTCGCCGCGCGTCAGCAGCGCGATCCGTCCGTCGATGCCCGTGGTGTCGATGTGGTGCTCAACTCGCTGGCCGGTGAAGCCATCGCCCAGAACCTGCGCGTGCTCAAACCGTTCGGGCGCTTCTGTGAGCTGGGCAAGCGCGACTTCTACGAGAACACCCCGATGGGGCTGCGTCCGTTCCGCAATAACTTGAGCTACTTCGGCATCGATTCCGATCAGCTGATGAAGGAATGCCCGGGCCTGACCACGCGTCTGTTCCGCGAGATGATGGCCCTGTTCGAGGACGGCACCCTGGCACCGCTGCCATACACCACCTTCGATGCCAGTCAGGTGGTCGAGGCCTTCCGCTACATGCAGCAGGCCCGCCAGATCGGCAAGGTCGTCGTCACTCAGCGCGCTGCCGAACACGTCGCTGAACAGACAAATGCAAGTGCGGTGGCGGGAGCTAGTACAGGTGCAATGTCCCGTCAGCCCGACGCGCTAGCGGCCAATCAAAAGACACTGACGATCGACCCGGCGGGCAGCTATCTGGTCACCGGCGGTCTGGGCGGCTTTGGCCTGCGCAGCGCCGAGTGGCTGGCCGCGATGGGCGCGCGTGAGCTGGTACTGCTCGGGCGCTCCGGCGCGGCCAGTGAAGAAGCGCAGCAAGGTGTCGCGCGTCTCGAGGCCCGGGGCGTGAACGTACATGCGCTGGCCTGTGATGTCGCCGATGACGCCGCGTTATCAAAGGTGTTCGCACGCTTCGGCAAGTCCGCTGACGCCGATGGCATCGCCCCGCTCAAGGGCATCATCCATGCCGCTGCGGTGATCGATGATGCGCTGATTCGCCATCTCGATGCCGAGCGCATCCAGCGCGTGATGACGCCGAAGCTGGAAGGTGCGCGACTGCTGGACCGCCTGAGTGCCGAGCATGCGCTGGACTTCTTCGTGCTCTACTCCTCAGCCACCACCCTGTTCGGCAACCCGGGGCAGAGCGTCTACGTGGCGGCCAACCACTGGCTGGAAGGGCTCGCCGCCCACCGTCGTGCGCGTGGCCTGCCCGCCACCTGCGCACGCTGGGGCGCGATCGAGGATGCCGGCTTCCTAGCACGCAACGAGAAGACGCGCGAAGCACTCAAGAATCGCCTCGGCGGTGATGCGCTGATGGCAGACCACGCGCTGGCCTGTCTCGGCGGGATGATCAGCGCGGATCAACACGCCCAGCCACTCGGCTTGCCGGGACGCTCGCTGGGCGTGCTGGAACTGGACTGGGGCGCGCTTGCACGCTTCCTGCCGACCGCCGCCACGCCCCGCTTCGAGGAAATCGCCCGCCGCGCCGGTGAAGATGACAACAGCCAAGCGCAGCAGGATGATATCGCCGCGGTACTGGCGGGCTTGAGCGGCGAAGCGCTGCAGACCGCCATCGTCGAGATTCTCAAGGGCGAGCTGAGCAAGATTCTGTTGATCGACGCCAGCGCCATCGACGTCAACAAGAGCGTCTACGACATGGGCTTCGACTCGCTGATGGGGGTCGAGCTGATGACGGCGGTCGAGGCACGCCTGGGGATCAGCATTCCGGTGATGATGATCAGTGAAGCCGCCACCCTGTGGCGACTCGCGGAGCGCCTGATGCACAAGATGGGCAATGCCGACGGCGAGGAAGCCGAAAGCAACGCCGAAGACCAGGCCATGGCGCAGCTGGTGAAGCAGCATGGCGGCGAGACGGCGACGATGACAGAGCGGGGAGAGATGGTCAGCAAATAAACGTAAGTGATGGCAAGGCACCAGGCCCCCGTCTGGTGCCTTGCCGTTATCCATACCGAGTTTTATAAGGCCGTACTCACATCAATAGAAAATGATCTTGACTCTGGAGTTAGGGATAAATTTTGCTTGCACCTGAAAGCCTCGCAAGGTCAACAGACATATTTTACTGCCATGGCGCGCCTCAAAGCAGAATTGACTTGAACCAGATCATGGTCGTTTTCGTGCAATCACGCTGCTATTAGCTATACGCATATCCTTATGCGAAAGCCTTGGAGGGCGTCCGGGACGCTGCTGCCCTTCAGAAGTCCTGCTCCTTAATCTTCTACTTTGTGGTCAATTCCCAGCTCACGCCTAATGCAGCTGCTTGCAAAAACTCCCTCCCCTTCTTTTTTGAATGAATTCACACGGTTGCGCCCGCCCATTCTCCTCTAGGGTGACCACTCCCCTCTGTCACACCGATCCCTTTTCCAACAGATATTAACTCTAACCAGATATCACTATATACGCTCAAACCTCTTAGTCTCACGAATCATGCTGAGTGCAGCCTCGTCTCGAAAAGAACCATTAGTGAGCTTAGCTTATTTTTCTTGCCCATATAATCAATAAAGCAGCCTCTCCGTTTATTATTCGTTAACGGGAGGGACTCAAAAAATATGTCTTGTCGGGGGCTATACCTCATCTTTTAGTCTAATAACAAAACATGAGCAAAGAAGTTCTCGAAACGCCACAAAGTAACCTTACAAAACCCAATGACACATTATGGATACATAAAACCTAATATGCCCTCATAAAAACACACGAAATTTCCAAATTGACAATCTGCGTTACAAAAAACAAATGCCAAAAAAATCTTAATACACTATATATAAACGATAATTATCACATATGGCCGAGCAATTTGAGAAGAAAAATCAACAATCAAGAAAAGCCTAGTAGTACTGATGCAGATCAATATTTATGATCGATCATCAGGGGATCTGAAAGAAAATACTCAAGGGAGCACAGCCCATGTCAATCAATGCGAAGGTTGCTAACCATAGTGGACTTGGACTGCAAGATACCGTTCTAGAGCAGGTAACCGAGGTAAGACTCAACGAAGCATCAGATGTTTCTTTAGACATTTCACCACAAGATATCGCGAGCCTTTCACGCTCCGGCGATGACCTGGTTTTGATGCTGCAGAACGGTGAAGTCATCACCTTGGATGGCTTCTATATCGACCCACAAGAACAAAGTCACCTCTACCTAGAAGGTGATGAGTTCGCGGGCGATATTTTTCGTATTGACATGGCAAGCACTTCACCGGGGAACATCCCCTATGAGGCGATCCCCGTAGAGAACACCATAGAGTCAGCAGTATTGGGGGTACCCTTCGGAGCGACAGGTACGACTCTATCGGCACTGGGTGTCATCGGGGCTACCGGTTTGATGCTAGGAGGCGTGAACTCAGGCAGTGGAAATGACGAGGACTCAAACACGTCAGTTTCCCCCGATGCTCCGATCATCAGCTCAGTCGCTGACAATGTTGAACCTAGCACCGGCGAGCTCGAATCTGGATCCGATACCAACGACACGACTCCAACGCTGATAGGCACTGCCGGCGCCGATAGCTCTGTTGCTATCTATGATGGCGACACCCTGCTTGATACCGTCGACGCTGATGGCAAGGGTGACTGGTCTCTAGAATTGACCGCCCCTTTGACCGAAGGGGAACACAGCTTGACGGCAGTGGCGACGGACCCGGAGGGCAATATAAGTGATGCTTCCGACGCATTTATTATCATCATCGATACTCTGCCCCCTGCCGCACCTGAGCTGGAAAATTCTGACGGCACCACTCTCACTGGTACCGGCGAGCCTGGCTCAGCCATCACGGTCACCAACAGCGATGGTGATGTGGTCGGTGAGACGGCGGTGGATGATGATGGAAACTTCACTCTCGACCTATTTCCGGAACAAGAAGACGGTACCGAGCTAACAGCTACTGCGACAGATGGAGCAGGTAATGAAAGCGAGTCTTCTGCCCCAGTAACAGTAGATGCAGCTGCTCCTGAAGCCCCGCTCATAACCGCTGTGAATGACAACGCCGAACCAGTTACCGGCGAGCTAAACTCTGGTGATAGCAGTAATGACCAGACGCCGACCCTGTTGGGTACAGCGGAAGCAGGCAGCTCGATCGCAGTCTATGACGACGATACCTTACTCAAGACTGTTGAAGCAGATACTGCTGGCAATTGGAGTCTGGAGCTGAGCGAGCCTTTGGCTGAGGGCGAACATCACTTATCCGCCGTTGCAACCGACGCTTCAGGAAACGTCAGCGATCCATCTGATGCTTTCGTAATAACCATCGATGTCACGGTACCGGAAGCCCCGGTACTCGAGCCGAGCGATGGCACGACCCTCGTCGGCACCGGTGAGCCGGGTGCGACCGTCGACATTACCGACGGCGACGGCAATATCGTCGATAGCGTCGAAGTGGACGAAGACGGCAACTTCGAAATCACTCTCAACCCGGCGCTGGAAGACGGTACTGAACTGACCGCCACCACGACCGATCCGGCAGGCAACACCAGTGGTCCGTCCAACCCCGTCACGGTCGATAGCAACACCGACACCACCCCGCCGGCCGAAGGCGAGAACAGCATCGCCT
>NZ_JASSPL010000022.1:0-12341 GCF_030264805.1 Cobetia sp. LC6
TCCGTTGCTGGTATTCACGGTCACGTCTTGATCGATATACAGCGTTGCCTCACCAAGCTGATAAGTATCATACGTCGTGCCTTTGAACTCGGTCGTTGTCGCGGAGGATGTTGCCCCAGCCGCTTCCACGCTATCGCCTTCATCGCCATCGATGTACAGCTCGTTATCACCATCGGTGAGGTTCAATACCGTATCGGCATCGATTTTCAGGCTGGTGCCGGTCTCGCTGCTGGCCGAGATATCGAGCACTTCGATGTTTGTCATGACACTGGGCTCAGCCTGGGCGGACAAGGCGACGAGATCGATGCCTTTTCCTGTGCCATCGAAGCTGACGGTATCGATGTCAGCGCCACCCTCGATGGTGAAGTCCAGGCTGGAAGTGACGATCAGGTCATCACCCGCGCCGCCATCGAAGGTATTGCTGCCCGAATCGCCAATCAGCAAGTCATTCCCTGCGTTCCCGACCAGTGAGTCATCCCCCTCGCCCCCTCGAATGACATCATCAAAGCTACTGCCGATAAGAGAGTCATTGCCGGAAAGGCCAAATATGGTGCCTCCTTCGAGATTGGCTGAAATGTCGATTGAGTCATCGGTCAGCAGGCTACCAATAAAGGTATTGCTCTCGTCGATACCGTAGAACAAGGGATCATTGCCATCGAGCGCCTCTACACCTGCCAAGGAGGAGATGGCATCTGTGGTGCTGGCATCGTAGGCATCGGTTGCCGTGATGCTGTAGGCATCAAGTAGGTCGATGTTCGCCAAGTTGTATTGGGCAGCACCGCCATCATCGAACCCGATAGTCGCTAGGAATTGAGTGAGCGCCAGGTTGTCGATATTTCCACCGTCAGTCGCGGTAATGGTCAGCTCCGCGGTAGTGGCGAGTGTACCGATGATCCCGCCATTGCTACTTGTAACTGATAGACCAAGCGAAGTTGCCAGGTCGTTGTCCCAAGTGAATTGAGGATCAGTGAGCAAACCGCTCAGTGCACTGACATCCACAACTGCAGCGTAGTTGATCACGACTTCGCGCAGGTTGTTGTCGGGGTCTGCGACGAAGACCTTGTTGTTGGAAAGGTCAATCAGATCGAGTGCCTCGAGACCGACCAGGCCCAACAGCTCAGAATCCTGCAGGGTGACGATAGGGGCGGTATTGGTGACCGCGTCCAGGCTTTCCTCACCGACGAAGGTGATTTCCCCGGTCGCTGTGTCGCCATCACCATCCACGACCGTGACACTGACATCAGACTCATTGACCTCCGTGCCCACCAACAACTGCTCGCCGCTGATGAGAGAGTCGATGACCTCACTGCTCGTCAGGGTGCCACCAACGGTCAGATCGAGTCCATCGATATTGATGACCTGATTTGCGGACGCGGCAGGGGAAGCCGTCAATCCACCCTCTGTGTTGATATAGAGGACGGTCGCACCGGTTGCCGAGACATATTCGGCACTGATATAGCTCGCGAGGTTGTTGGTGGCGCTATCGACATAATAGGCCCCATTGAGCATATCGCGCAGATCAAGAATGTCCCCCGACCCGACGCCACCATTGTTGAAGTTGAGCACGGTGTCTATTGCCGCAGCAGAGACAGTGCCCTCATCACCGGACTCCCAACGAATAATATCGACGCCTGCTCCACCATCAAGCTCGGTATCGGAGCCAGAACCGCCAATCAGTAAGTCACTACCAGCGGCACCATAAAGTTTGTCAACGCCGCTGCCACCGCGCAGGATATTACTTCCACTTCCACCATTTAGTGTGTCGTTTCCAGCATATCCATAGAGGTTAGAGCCAGGTACAGAAGCATCTATTGAAGAATCATCATCATTCGTCCCCTCAACAACAGGTGAAGTATATCCTTCTGCAAGGATATCAGCGGTCAAGACCGTTGCATCAGCAGCGGTATTGGATTCCGCAGATAGAGAATCCGATGCAGTTATTACACTTGTCTCGAGTATTGAATTCAAAATGTTGTTTACGTTCAATACACCCAGTGTATTGAGAGAGTCGATGACACCACCCACCACTCCAGTCAGTTCAATCGTAAACTCAACGTTTGCAAGAATCTCGCTGGCTTCGAGATTGGAGATAGTGCCACCATCTGCATCCGTGATGGTGAGGTTCAGAATATTACCTACTTCAGTAGGAGCGACATTAAGGCCTAGCTCGTTTTCCAATGCGCTACTGAATGACCACTGGCTCTCTGCAATGATGCCATTGATGAGATCCTCTAGAGATATAAGAGTCACACCAAATGGATTAATGACCGTATCAAGCACTGCTGATATTGTGCCAAGCAGTTCCTCTATCGTGGTGTAGAGATTTGCCGTGCTTAGAGTTATTGATTCTAAGTTTCCTTCGGCATCATAGGCGCTGTAGAGCTGGTCGTTACTTAAGTCAACAATATCCAGCAAGTTGACACCGACGAGCCCAAGAACATCATCTGTATTCGACACATTGACGATAGGCCGCGTATTGGCTTCCTCTGTTGCGCTGAACTGGCCCTGGTGGCTGTAGCTATAGTCCCCTGAGTCGATATTCAGGCTGAAGGATTCACCGGAGAGCGTTTCGACCGCCAGAATGCCATCGACGATGCTGACAGTATCGCCAGCTTCCAGGCCAATCTCGGTAGAGGTACCGGTCACGTCCGCGTAGGTGCCATCATCAGAGACAGTGAATGTCAGGCCCTTGAACACGAAGGACTGCACCTGCCCATTTGCCGCATCAGCCCCAAACCCGAAGTCATCCTCACCATCGAAGATGGAGCCGGTGTAATCCGTATTCGAGCTCAGAGTCTCCACGACGGTACTTGCCGCAATCGTCGGTACATCATCAGTGATATCGATGTTCAAGGTACTGCTGGTGCTCGACGCGCCATCGCTAAGAGTGACAAGCACATCCACCGTGGATGACTCGGCATCTACCTGATCAATATTGCCGAGCAGTTCTGCGCTGTAGACAACATCCGTGCCATCCTCGGTGACGGAAACGACCATGATGGCCGTCGCAGCAGCGTTATCGACATCACTTGCCAGTGTGAGCGTGCGCCCTTCATCCGTGACGACCCATTCAAGTGCCTGGCCGTTGCTGGTGAGCGACTCGGTGGAGCTGAGTGAGAGAGTTGCCTCACCGCTGGTATCGGCGAATGTCTGAGTGCTGGCGACGGCGCCCGCCACAGAGGCGATCAGCGCTTCCGAGATCGTCAGACGGTTGGCATTGCCCAGATCGAGGAAATCGTCGCTCAGCTTGGTCGCCGTATCGGTCACGGCGGCCACATTCTCATTTCCCGCATCGTCCGTCACGGTCATGGACACGGTCAGCAGTCCCTCTGCCAGACCGGTGAGGTCTACGCCTGACACAGTCACTTCGCCCGCCGCCGAGACAGTGATGTTCTCGGTCGGGACGGTGACGGAGCCATTGTCGGTATCTGTGATCACAATCGTGAGATTGCTGCTGGTCAAGCCAGATTCGACAGTGCCTTCGAATGTCACATCTGTCGCTTCTGCAGCGTTGAGGTCATCCCCATCAGCATCCGTGAAGTTGATATCGCTCCCTGCCGGAGCAGTCGTATCGATGACGATGTCTTGACTCTCGATGGCGCCATCGTTGCCGGCGGCGTCCTGCACCTTGAGCTGCACGGTGGCAGAGGCGGTGAGATCGGTATCTACGTAGCTGACGGCAGTACCGGTCACGCTGTCGGTGATGTCGACCCAGGTGGTGCCATCGGTGCTGTAGAGCAGAGCTTCACCCGTGGCGAGCTCGGCACTCAGCGTGGCGGTGACCGTCAGGCCATCATCGTCATTAGTGATGAAATCATCGGCTGCGAGGCCAGTATCATCACTGATGGAGTCGATGGTGATAGTCGTTGTGGGGGCAGTGGCATCTATGGTCACTGTACCCAGATTGACTTCATTGCTGGCGTTGCCTGCAGCGTCAGTAATGACAGCTGAGGCGTTGTAGCTACTGCCATCGGTCAACGTGTCAGCCGGGATGGTCACAGCCACAGTGCCTGCGTCGATATCCGTTTCATCCAGCTCCACATCAGCAATAATCACATTGTCCGCATCATCTGTGTCAACCAAGGTGACCGTGGCCGTATCCCCTGCGACGGTATCCTCACTGAGCGCGACCTCGGCTTGCAGCCCATCTGTCAGCTCCTCGATATTCACGCCATTGAGGGCTTCACCAATCACTAGTGACGGCGGTGCGTCCGGCGCCGTGTTATCAACCGTCACAGCGCCCAGGTTCACGGCTTCGCTGACGTTGCCGGCGACATCGGTCTGACGAATCTGCACAACACCATCGGCATAGACACCTTCCTCCAGTGTGAAGTTGGTGCCGGTGCCATCGTTCCAAGTGCTGCCGCCGTCGAGGGAGTACTCCCAGGTCGCGTCGGTCTCGAGACCACTGACGGTGACTTCACCATTGCTGGTGATGCCGTCGTCGGTGATGTTGGTGTCGGTGGTCAGCGCGAGACCCGGATCGGCGATGGTGGTATCGACCGTCACCGCACCGAGGCTGACCTCATTGCTGACGTTGCCGGCGACATCGGTCTGACGGATCTGCACAACACCATCGGCGTAGACACCTTCCTCCAGTGTGAAGGTGGTGCCAGTGCCAGCATCCCAGGTGCTGCCGCCGTCGAGGGAATACTCCCAGGTCGCGTCAGTCTCGAGGCCACTGACGGTGACTTCACCATTGCTGGTGATGCCGTCATCGGTGATGTTGGTGTCGTTGGTGAGCGCAAGGCTCGGAGCGTCAGGCACCGTGAGGTCACTGGTGGTGGTGCCATCGGTCTCGAACGTATTGCCCGCCACATCGGTCACGGTCATCGAGACGGTGAGGGCGCCTTCCGTGAGCCCGGAAGTTGCAATGCTCAGGTCCAGACCGGTTACGGACAGATTGCCGGCACCGTCGACCGTGATGTCAGTCGTGTCGACGGTGATCCCGTTGGCCGGATCGGCGCTGTCAGTGATGGTGATCACGACATTGCTGCTGTCGAGGCCGGCCTCGATGCTGCCAGTCAGATCGACGGCGCTGATGTCTGCCAGATTGAGCAGGCCATCGTCACCGTCGACGAAGGCGATGCTGCCCGTTGGGGCGGTCGCATCGATCGTTACCGCACCGAGGCTGACCTCATTGCTGACGTTGCCGGCGACATCGGTCTGACGGATCTGCACAACACCATCGGCATAGCTGCCTTCGGCGAGAGTGAAGGTGGTGCCAGTGCCAGCATCCCAGGTGCTGCCGCCGTCGAGGGAGTACTCCCAGGACGCGTCAGTCTCGAGGCCACTGACGGTGACCTCACCATTGCTGGTGATGCCGTCGGCATCGAGCGTGTCGGTGGTCAGCGCGAGGGCCGGATCGGCGATGGTGGTATCGACAGTCACCGCACCGAGGCTGACCTCATTGCTGACGTTGCCGGCGACATCGGTCTGACGAATCTGCACAACACCATCGGCATAGACACCTTCCTCCAGTGTGAAGGTGGTGCCGGTGCCATCGTTCCAAGTGCTGCCGCCGTCGAGGGAATACTCCCAGGTCGCGTCAGTCTCGAGGCCACTGACGGTGATCTCACCATTGCTGGTGATGCCGTCGTCGGTGATGTTGGTATCGGTGGTGAGCGCCAAGGCCGGATTGGTGGGCTCAGTAGTATCGACGGTGAGCGTGAACTCGCCAGACGGCGCACTCTCGTTGCCGGCGGCATCTGTCGCGGTGACGCTGAAGGCATGCTCGCCATCGATGAGATCAGTGCTCGGGGTATAGCTCCAGGTGCCATTGGCATCGGCTGTCGCGCTATCAACGACTTCGCCGTTGTGGGTGATGGTGACGGTGCTACCGGCCTCGGCGCTGCCGGTCAGCGTCGGCGTCGCATCATTGGTGCTGTCGCCATTGGCAAGGGAGCCGGTCACGGCCGCCACGTTATCGGTGGCAGATGCGATGGTCGGCGCATTCGGGGCGGTGACGTCGGCATCTTCCGGCACCAGCAGGGTGTCGGAAACCGCGCTTTCATTACCTGCCGCGTCAGTGACGGTGGCAGTCAGCTCACTGCCGGCTTCCTGCTCCGGGGAGAGCTCAACCGAGAAGTTGCCTTCTGCATCGACGACCGCAGAGCCCAAGATGTCGCCAGCTGTGTTGGTGATCTCGATCGTGGTGCCCGCTTCACCGGTGCCGGCGACGGTGGTGCCATCGGTCTCAGACAGGGTTGGTGCATCAGGGGCGACAGTGTCGACGGTGAGCGTGAACTCGCCAGACGGCGCACTTTCGTTGCCGGCGGTATCGGTCGCGGTGACGCTGAAGACATGCTCGCCATCGGCGAAATCGGTCTCGGGCGTGAAGCTCCAGGTGCCATTAGCATCGGCGGTGGTGGTGCCAATCTCTTCACCATTGTGGGTAATCGTGACGGTGCTGCCGGCTTCGGCGCTGCCGGTCAGCGTCGGCGTCGCGTCATTGGTGCTGTCGCCGGAGGCGAGGGCACCGGTCACGGCTTCCACATCGTCCGTGGCGGAGGCGATGGTCGGGGTGTTGGGGGCAGTGACATCCGCAGCTTCCGGCACCACCAGGGCGTCGGAGACCGGGCTTTCGTTACCCGCGGCGTCGGTGACGGTGGCAGTCAGCTCAGCGCCGGCTTCCTGCTTCGGAGACAGCGTGATGCTGAACGTGCCGTCATCGGCAACAGTGCTGGTTCCCAGCAGATCGCCATCACCATTGGTGACTTCGACGGTGCCACCTGCCTCGGCGCTGCCGTTGACAGTGCTGCCATTGGCCGTCTCGCCATCGGTCTCGGACAGAACCGGCGCATCTGGGGCGACAGTGTCGACGGTGAGCGTGAACTCGCTAGACGGCACACTTTCGTTGCCGGCCGCATCGGTCGCGGTGACGCTGAAAACGTGATCACCGTCGGTGAGATCAGTGCTCGGGGTGTAGTTCCAGGTGCCATTGGCATCTGCTGTCACGCTATCAACGACTTCGCCGTTGCGGGTTATGGTGACGGTACTGCCGGCCTCGGCGCTGCCGGTCAGCGTCGGCGTCGCGTCATTGGTGCTGTCGCCGGAGGCGAGGGCACCGGTCACGGCTTCCACATCGTCCGTGGCGGAGGCGATGGTCGGGGTGTTGGGGGCAGTGACATCCGCAGCTTCCGGCACCACCAGGGTGTCGGAGGCCGGGCTTTCATTGCCAGCCGCATCGGTTGCCGTGGCTGTCAGAGTGCTGCCAGCTTCCTGCTCCGGTGAGAGCTCAACCGAGAAGTTGCCTTCTGCATCGACGACCGCAGAGCCCAAGATGTCGCCAGCAGTGTTGGTGATCTCGACCGTGGTGCCCGTTTCACCGGTTCCGGCGACGGTGGTGCCATCGGTCTCGGACAGGACTGGCGCATCCGGCGCAGCAGTATCGACGGTGAGGGTGAACTCGCCAGAGGCTGCACTTTCGTTGCCGGCGGTATCGGTCGCGGTGACGCTGAAGACATGCTCGCCATCGGCGAAATCGGTCTCGGGCGTGAAGCTCCAGGTGCCATTAGCATCGGCGGTGGTGGTGCCAATCTCTTCACCATTGTGGGTAATCGTGACGGTGCTGCCGGCTTCGGCGCTGCCGGTCAGCGTCGGCGTCGCGTCATTGGTGCTGTCGCCGGAGGCGAGGGCACCGGTATCGGCTGGTACATCGTCGGTCGCCGAGGTGATGGTCGGCGTGTTCGGCGCGGTAACGTCAGCATCGACCGGCACATCGAGTGCCGCGGACGCTGCGCTTTCATTGCCGGCCGCATCGGTTGCCGTGGCTGTCAGAGTGCTGCCAGCTTCCTGCTCCGGTGAGAGCTCAACGGAGAAGTTGCCTTCTGCATCGACGACCGCGGTACCCACCACATCATCGTTGGCATTGGTGATCTCGACCGTGGTGCCCGCTTCCCCGGTTCCTGCGACGGTGGTGCCATCGGTCTCGGACAGGACTGGCGCATCCGGCGCAGCAGTATCGACGGTGAGGGTGAACTCGCCAGAGGCTGCACTTTCGTTGCCGGCGGCATCGGTCGCGGTAACGCTGAAGATGTGATCACCGTCGTTGAGATCAGTGCTCGGGGTATAGCGCCAGGCGCCATTGGTGTCCGCCGTCACGCTATCAACGACTTCGCCGTTGTGGGTGATGGTGACGGTGCTGCCGGCTTCGGCGCTGCCGGTCAGCGTCGGCGTCGCGTCATTGGTGCTGTCGCCGGAGGCGAGGGCACCGGTCACGGCTTCCACATCGTCCGTGGCGGAGGCGATGGTCGGGGTGTTGGGGGCAGTGACATCCGCAGCTTCCGGCACCACCAGGGCGTCGGAGACCGGGCTTTCGTTACCCGCGGCGTCGGTGACGGTGGCAGTCAGCTCAGCGCCGGCTTCCTGCTTCGGAGACAGCGTGATGCTGAACGTGCCGTCATCGGCAACAGTGCCGGTGCCCAGCAGATCGCCATCACCATTGGTGACTTCGACGGTGCCACCGGCCTCGGCGCTGCCGTTGACGGTGCTGCCATTGGCCGTCTCGCCATCGGTCTCGGACAGGACTGGCGCATCCGGCGCAGCAGTATCAACGGTGAGGGTGAACTCGCCAGAGGCTGCACTTTCGTTGCCGGCGGCATCGGTCGCGGTAACGCTGAAGCTGTGATCACCGTCGTTGAGATCAGTGCTCGGGGTATAGCGCCAGGCGCCATTGGTGTCCGCCGTCACGCTATCAACGACTTCGCCGTTGTGGGTGATGGTGACGGTGCTGCCGGCTTCGGCGCTGCCGGTCAGCGTCGGCGTCGCGTCATTGGTGCTGTCGCCGGAGGCGAGGGCACCGGTCACGGCTTCCACATCGTCCGTGGCGGAGGCGATGGTCGGGGTGTTGGGGGCAGTGACATCCGCAGCTTCCGGCACCACCAGGGTGTCGGAGGCCGGGCTTTCATTGCCAGCCGCATCGGTTGCCGTGGCTGTCAGGGTGCTGCCAGCTTCCTGCTCCGGTGAGAGCTCAACGGAAAAGTTGCCTTCTGCATCGACGACCGCGGTACCCACCACATCATCGTTGGCATTGGTGATCTCGACCGTGGTGCCCGTTTCACCGGTTCCGGCGACGGTGGTGCCATCGGTCTCGGACAGGACTGGCGCATCCGGCGCAGCAGTATCGACGGTGAGGGTGAACTCGCCAGAGGCTGCACTTTCGTTGCCGGCGGTATCGGTCGCGGTGACGCTGAAGACATGCTCGCCATCGGCGAAATCGGTCTCGGGCGTGAAGCTCCAGGTGCCATTAGCATCGGCGGTGGTGGTGCCAATCTCTTCACCATTGTGGGTAATCGTGACGGTGCTGCCGGCTTCGGCGCTGCCGGTCAGCGTCGGCGTCGCGTCATTGGTGCTGTCGCCGGAGGCGAGGGTACCGGTCACGGCTTCCACATCATCCGTGGCGGAGGCGATGGTCGGGGTGTTGGGGGCAGTGACATCCGCAGCTTCCGGCACCACCAGGGTGTCGGAGGCCGGGCTTTCATTGCCAGCCGCATCGGTTGCCGTGGCTGTCAGGGTGCTGCCAGCTTCCTGCTCCGGTGAGAGCTCAACGGAAAAGTTGCCTTCTGCATCGACGACCGCGGTACCCACCACATCATCGTTGGCATTGGTGATCTCGACCGTGGTGCCCGTTTCACCGGTTCCGGCGACGGTGGTGCCATCGGTCTCGGACAGAACCGGCGCATCCGGCGCAGTGGTATCAATCGTCAGTGTGAACTCGCCAGACGGTGCGCTTTCG
Organism: Cobetia sp. LC6; assembly: GCF_030264805.1. Lineage (NCBI taxonomy): Bacteria > Pseudomonadati > Pseudomonadota > Gammaproteobacteria > Oceanospirillales > Halomonadaceae > Cobetia > Cobetia sp. LC6. The sequence continues at coordinate 9,737 of NZ_JASSPL010000022.1, forward strand.
TTGTCGGCGTCATCGGTCGCAGTGACGCTGAAGACATGCTCGCCATCGGTGAGATCAGTGCTCGGGGTGTAGCTCCAGGCGCCATTGGTATCCGCCGTCACGCTATCAACGACTTCGCCGTTGTGGGTGATGGTGACGGTGCTGCCGGCTTCGGCGCTGCCGGTCAGCGTCGGTGTCGCGTCATTGGTGCTGTCGCCGGAGGCGAGGGCACCGGTGTCGGCTTCCACATCATCCGTGGCGGAGGCGATGGTCGGGGTGTTGGGGGCAGTGACATCCGCAGCTTCCGGCACCACCAGGGCGTCGGAGACCGGGCTTTCGTTACCCGCGGCGTCGGTGACGGTGGCAGTCAGCTCAGCGCCGGCTTCCTGCTTCGGAGACAGCGTGATGCTGAACGTGCCGTCATCGGCAACAGTGCCGGTGCCCAGCAGATCGCCATCACCATTGGTGACTTCGACGGTGCCACCGGCCTCGGCGCTGCCGTTGACGGTGCTGCCATTGGCCGTCTCGCCATCGGTCTCGGACAGAACCGGTGCATCCGGCGCAGTGGTATCGACTGTGAGCGTGAACTCGCCGGACAACGCACTCTCGTTGCCGGCGGCATCGGTGGCAGTGACACTGAAGACATGCTCGCCATCGGTGAGATCAGTGCTCGGGGTGTAGCTCCAGGCGCCATTGGTATCCGCCGTCACGCTATCAACGACTTCGCCGTTGTGGGTGATGGTGACGGTGCTGCCGGCTTCGGCGCTGCCGGTCAGCGTCGGTGTCGCGTCATTGGTGCTGTCGCCGGAGGCGAGGGCACCGGTGTCGGCTTCCACATCATCCGTGGCGGAGGCGATGGTCGGGGTGTTGGGCGGAGTCACGTCAGCGTCTTCGGGCACATCAAGTGCCGTGGACGCTGCGCTTTCGTTGCCGGCCGCATCGGTTGCCGTGGCTGTCAGAGTGCTGCCAGCTTCCTGCTCCGGTGAGAGCTCAACCGAGAAGTTGCCTTCTGCATCGACGACCGCAGAGCCCAAGATGTCGCCAGCAGTGTTGGTGATCTCGATCGTGGTGCCCGCTTCACCGGTTCCGGCGACGGTGGTGCCATCGGTCTCGGACAGGGTTGGTGCATCAGGGGCGACAGTGTCGACGGTGAGCGTGAACTCGCCAGACAGCGCACTTTCGTTGCCGGCGGCATCGGTCGCGGAAACGCTGAAGACGTGATCACCGTCGGTGAGATCAGTGCTCGGGGTATAGCTCCAGCTGCCATTGGCATCTGCCGTCACGCTATCAACGACTTCGCCGTTGTGGGTGATGGTGACGGTGCTGCCGGCTTCAGCAGTACCGCCCAGGGTCGGCGTGGTGTCATTGGTGCTGTCGCCGGAGGCGAGGGCACCGGTATCGGCTGGTACATCGTCGGTCGCCGAGGTGATGGTCGGGGTGTTGGGCGGAGTCACGTCAGCGTCTTCGGGCACATCAAGTGCCGTGGACGCTGCGCTTTCGTTGCCGGCCGCATCGGTTGCCGTGGCTGTCAGAGTGCTGCCAGCTTCCTGCTCCGGTGAGAGCTCAACCGAGAAGTTGCCTTCTGCATCGACGACCGCAGAGCCCAAGATGTCGCCAGCAGTGTTGGTGATCTCGATCGTGGTGCCCGCTTCACCGGTTCCGGCGACGGTGGTGCCATCGGTCTCGGACAGGGTTGGTGCATCAGGGGCGACAGTGTCGACGGTGAGCGTGAACTCGCCAGACGGCGCACTCTCGTTGCCGGCGGCATCTGTCGCGGTGACGCTGAAGGCATGCTCGCCATCGATGAGATCAGTGCTCGGGGTATAGCTCCAGGCGCCATTGGTATCCGCCGTCACGCTATCAACAACTTCGCCGTTGTGGGTGATGGTGACGGTGCTGCCGGCTTCGGCGCTGCCGGTCAGCGTCGGCGTCGCATCGTTGGTGCTGTCGCCCGAGGCGAGGGCACCGGTATCGGCTGGTACATCGTCGGTCGCCGAGGTGATGGTCGGCGTGTTCGGCGCGGTAACGTCAGCATCGACCGGCACATCGAGTGCCGCGGACGCTGCGCTTTCATTGCCGGCCGCATCGGTTGCCGTGGCTGTCAGAGTGCTGCCAGCTTCCTGCTCCGGTGAGAGCTCAACGGAGAAGTTGCCTTCTGCATCGACGACCGCGGTACCCACCACATCATCGTTGGCATTGGTGATCTCGACCGTGGTGCCCGCTTCACCGGTTCCGGCGACGGTGGTGCCATCGGTCTCGGACAGGACTGGCGCATCCGGCGCAGCAGTATCGACGGTGAGCGTGAACTCGCCGGACGGCGCACTTTCGTTGCCGGCAGCATCAGTCGCGGTGACGCTGAAGACGTGACCACCGTCGGTGAGATCAGTGCTCGGGGTATAGCTCCAGCTGCCATTGGCATCTGCCACGACCGTATCAACGACTTCGCCGTTGTGGGTGATGGTGACGGTGCTGCCGGCTTCGGCGCTGCCGGTCAGCGTCGGCGTCGCATCGTTGGTGCTGTCGCCCGAGGCGAGGGCACCGGTATCGGCTTCCACATCGTCCGTGGCGGAGGCGATGGCCGGGGTGTTCGGCGCGGTAACGTCAGCGTCTTCCGGCACCACCAGGG
>NZ_JASSPL010000023.1:0-8256 GCF_030264805.1 Cobetia sp. LC6
GGTGTTCCGTACCAGCTGGGTGTATGCCGCCCGTGGCAACAACTTCATGAAGACGATGCTCAAGCTGGGGCGTGATCGCGACGCGCTGAACATCGTCAATGATCAGATCGGTGCGCCGACACCGGCGCGCCTGATCGCCCAGCTCACCTGTGAGGCATTGCGCCAACGGATCGACTCCGGGCTTTATCACTTGGCGCCGCAGGGCACCACCAGCTGGCATGGGTTCGCCCAGAGCATCTTCCGTCTGGCGATCGCACAGGGGGAAACGCTGGCGATAGACCCACAGACGCTAGGCGGCATCCCGACAGCGGAATACCCGACACCGGCGACACGCCCACTGAATTCCCGTCTTGCGCTGGCGAAACTCGAGGCGGCACTTGGTCTCGAGCTGCCTGACTGGCAGTCTCAGCTGGCGCTGACACTCAAGGAACATCTGGATCGCTGAGTCAGCGGTCTCTGTCACATTGGCAGTTCACCTTCAGTGTGTGGCATCTCGCGGCACCTGATCTTCTTCGAATGAAACGCTACACGTCGATACGACAAGGATTTTGATATGGCGCGCAAGGGCATCATCCTCGCCGGTGGTTCCGGTACACGACTGCATCCGATCACTCGCGGTGTTTCCAAGCAGCTGCTGCCGATCTATGACAAGCCGATGATCTTTTATTCGGTCTCTGTCCTGATGCTGGCCGGCATCCGCGAGATCCTGATCATCTCCACCCCGGAAGATCTGCCGCAGTACGAGAAGTTGCTTGGCAACGGCGAGCAGTACGGTGTGCGTTTCGAGTATGCCGTGCAGCCGAATCCGGATGGCCTGGCGCAGGCCTTCATTATCGGAGAGGAATTCATCGGCGATGATCCGGTCTGTCTTGTGCTGGGAGACAACATCTTCCATGGTCAGCACTTCTCGGATCAGCTGAAGCGTGCCGCGAATCAGCCGAGCGGCGCGACCGTCTTTGGTTACCTCGTGCAGGACCCGGAGCGCTTCGGTGTCGTGGAGTTCGATGACTCCGGCAAGGCGATGTCCATCGAAGAGAAGCCGCTGAAGCCCAAGTCTCCGTATGCAGTGACTGGCCTGTATTTCTACGACAACGATGTGGTCGAGATCGCCAAGGCCGTCGAGCCATCCGAGCGTGGTGAGCTGGAAATCACCAGCGTCAACAATGCCTACCTGGAGCGCGGTGATCTGCGTGTCGAGCGACTGGGGCGTGGCTTCGCCTGGCTGGATACCGGCACTCACGACAGCCTGCTGGAAGCCGGCCAGTACGTGCAGACCATCGAGCATCGTCAGGGCCTGAAGGTGGCATGTCTCGAGGAAATCGCCTGGACCAACGGCTGGATCAGCGACGAGCAGCTCGAAGAGCAGGGCACCGCACTCAAGAAGACCGGTTACGGCCAGTACCTGCTGAAGCGCCTGGATGACAAGCGCCGTGGCAATTACTGAGCTCGACACCTGAGAGCGGTCGCTGTTGCCAGGTACGCATGCAGTGAAGTCAATGCTGATGTACCCGCTTTCCCGCAGTCGTCGCCAACAAGGCGAGGGCTGCGGGAATTTTCATGACGCCCCCCACGCCTGCGCACTATCGAGACTGAGCCTTGTCGTGCCCTGGGCCGGCAGGGCATCGAGTCCTGTGATTGTTGAAGTGATATCTGTCCCCTACAAGGAGCGAATACCGCATGAATTTTGAAAAACTCGCCATTCCGGATGTCGTGCTGCTGACCCCGCAAAAATTCGGTGACGAGCGCGGCTTCTTCATGGAGACCTTTCGCCAGAGCGAATTTGTCGAGCACTGCGGTGATTACACCTTCGTGCAGGACAACCACAGCAAATCCCGTCAGGGCATTCTACGTGGCCTGCACTACCAGCTGAATCAGCCGCAGGGCAAGCTGGTGCGTGTCACCCAGGGGGAAGTCTTCGATGTGGCCGTGGACATGCGCAAGAGCAGTCCGACGTTCGGGCAGTGGGTCGGCGCCCATCTGAGCGAAGACAACCAGCAGATGCTGTGGGTGCCGCCGGGATTCGCCCATGGCTTCTATGTCATCAGCGAATCAGCAGAATTCCAGTATAAGTGCACGGATTATTATGCCCCGGGCGATGAGTACTCACTAAAATGGAATGACGCCAGCGTGGGGGTCGAATGGCCTCTGGTGAAGGGTGAGGCGCCGCTGCTGTCAGACAAGGATTCATTGGCTGTTGACTTTTCCAATGCCAAGCATTTTTGATTTACTGTCGGCTTTCTTGCTCTGTTTGAGAAATTTTTTTGTTAGAATTCAAACTCAATATCATTGAAGGCAGAACATAATGAAAATTGCCATCGCAGGCACAGGTTATGTCGGTCTCTCCAACGCCATGCTGCTGTCTCAGCATCATGAAGTCGTCGCGTTGGATATCGTGCCGGAGAAGGTGGAAGGCCTGAACCGTGGTATCTCACCTATCGTCGATAATGAGATTCATGAGTTTCTGGCGCGCGGAGATCTAAATTTCCGGGCTACCCTCGACAAGGAAGAGGCCTACCGCGATGCCGATTTCGTGATCATCGCGACGCCGACGGATTACGATGCCACCACCAACTACTTCAACACCAGGAGTGTGGAAGCGGTGATTCAGGATGTGCGTGACATCAATCCTGACGCAGTGATGGTCATCAAGTCCACTGTGCCGGTGGGCTATACGGCTGAGGCGCGTGAGCGTTTCCAGACTCAGAATCTGATGTTCTCGCCGGAATTCTTGCGTGAAGGCAAGGCACTGTACGACAACCTGCATCCGTCTCGCATCATTGTCGGTGAGCGCTCCGAGCGTGCCGAGGTGTTCGCTGGGCTGCTCAAGGAAGGTGCCATCAAGGAGGGTGTTGATGTGCTCTTCACTGACAGCACCGAGGCAGAGGCCATCAAGCTGTTCGCCAATACCTACCTAGCGATGCGTGTCGCCTACTTCAATGAGCTGGATACCTACGCCGAATCACATGGTCTGGATGCTAGGCAGATCATCGAAGGGGTAGGGCTGGACCCACGCATCGGGCAGCACTACCACAACCCGTCATTCGGGTATGGGGGCTACTGCCTGCCGAAGGATACCAAGCAGTTGTTGGCCAATTATCAGGAAGTGCCCAACAACATGATCCAGGCCATCGTCGACGCCAACACCACGCGCAAGGACTTCATCGCGGAATCCGTGCTCAAGCGCAACCCGCAGGTGGTAGGGGTGTATCGCCTGGTGATGAAGTCCGGCTCTGACAACTTCCGTGCCAGTGCCATGCAGGGCGTGATGAAGCGCATCAAGGCCAAGGGGATTGAAGTTATCGTTTACGAGCCGGTGCTGGAAGAAGATACCTTCTTTGGCTCACGCGTCACGCGTGATCTCGAGGCGTTCAAGCAGGAAGCGGATGTCATCCTGAGCAATCGCATGGCGGAAGAGCTCGCCGATGTGGTCAACAAGGTCTATACCCGTGATCTGTTCGGCAACGATTGATCCAGAGCTCTGATTCTTGCTCGAAACGAAAACGCCGCATCCTAGTGATGCGGCGTTTTCGTATAGGCCCACAGGGTACGGGGTAGAGGGAGCAGGTGATGACTTTCATGCTGAGCGCCTGATGCCAAGGAAGAGGGCAGTTGTGTCAGGCTATCTCGCTCATCAATCTCACGATGGCGCTTTGCCGCATTCGGTTGAGTTGCCCGTATCACCGATTACATCGTCACCATTGGATCAGGAAGGTCAGGTATGCCGTCATCCACTTCTGCTGCGCGCTCGGATTCATCCGGTGTTGCTCGGTATTTTCCCCTTATGATCACGCGTGCCGTTTCCTGCAGTGTCTTCCTGTTCGGCTTGCTCAGCCTGGTGATGCCTTCTGGCTATAGCCTCGGGCCGGCATTGCTGGTGTTGATCAGTGGCTATTGTCTGCTGCGAGAGCCTCGCGCGCTGTTGGGGGCCGTCCACAAGGAAGATCTGTCTGTGATCAGCGTGGTAGCTGGCCTCGCGGCCCTGTTGCTGGTGAGCATCCTGCTGCAGGGGGATGCGTGGCAGACGACAGGCGTGCCTATCCGTATGTTGATGGCTGTGCCGGTGCTGTTGCTCGTGTTGTCGTGTCCTCCTTCGCTTGGGGCGATGTGGGGTGGGCTGATCCTCGGCAGTGTGCTGACCGGCAGTTGGGCGATGTGGCAGAAGCTGGTGTGGGGTGTGCATCGTGCGGGTGGCTTCACCAATACCATTAACTTCGGCGATATCTGCATGCTGATGGGGCTGATGTGTCTGGCAGGCCTTGGCTGGGCGATGAGTCAGGCGGGAGCTCGACGGCGCTATTGGATACTGGCACTGCTGATCGGCGGGGCGTTCGGCATCATCGGCTCGTTGATGTCGGGGACACGCGGCGGTTGGATCGGTTTTCCCTTCGCGGCCTGGGTGCTGTATCGCAGTTATGGTGAGGTGATTTCACGGCGTGTGCTCAGGCTCGGAGTCTTCATGTGTGCTGGCGTGATCGCCTTGATGGTGATGACGCCGGAGACCGGCATTCAGCAACGTGTTGAAGCCGGCGTCTCGGATGTCACTAAATATGTGGAGGACCGCAATGCCGGCACCTCGGCGGGGGCGCGTCTCGAGATGTGGCGGGGGGCTATGCTGATGATCGCCGAGCAGCCGTGGCTGGGCAGGGGCGAGACGGGGTATGCCGAGGCGCGTGATGCGATGATCGAGCGGGGCGAGCTGAGTCGCCACGTCCAACCTTATGAGCATCCCCACAACGAATTTCTCGATGCGTGGATCAAGCGGGGAGTGTTGGGACTGCTTGCGTTGCTGGCCCTCTATCTGGTGCCGCTGCGCCTCTTCTATCGTCGCCTGGACAGTGACGACCTGACATTGCGCTCACTGGCTGTCGCCGGGGTACTGCTGCCGCTGACTTTCCTTGACTTCGGGATGACCTGGGTGATGTTTTCCCAGGCCAGCGGCGTGATGGTCTACGCCTTCTGGTTGGCGATCGTCTGGGGCACACTGCGCGCCCATGAGCGTGGCCTTGAGACACTACAGACACGCTGAGTATTTTGACCTGCGAAGGTGACGGGTCTACAGTACGCGCAAATTTGAGCAGTCGCTCACTAATATTGACGAGCGGTGAGGCGTGTTGCCTCGCTGATCAGGAGAATGGATATGCAAGACAAGCTCAAGATCGACATCGTCTCCGATGTGGTGTGCCCGTGGTGCATTATTGGCTACAAGCGCCTCGAGAACGCCATCCAGTCACTGGGCCTGGAAGACAAGGTCGAGATCGAATGGCAGCCCTTCGAGCTGAATCCGGACATGCCGGCGCATGGCGAGAACCTGCGCGCGCACTCTGAGCGCAAGTACGGCACCACGCCCAAGGGCAGTGTCGAGGCGCGCCAGAATCTCGCCAACCTGGCGGCTGAGGAAGGGTTGGTCTTCAACTACTTCGACGACATGCGCATGGTCAATACCTTCGAGCTGCACGTATTGCTCGAGTACGCCGCCGAGCAGGGCATGCAGCATGACCTGATGATGCAGTTCTTCGCGGACTTCTTCACGCTGCAGAAGGACATGTCGGACCGCGCCGTGATGGCGGACTCGCTGGCAGCGGTCGGGCTGGACGCCACGGAAGGGCTCGCGCAGCTCGATGACGCCGAGGCACGCGAGCAGGTCGTTCAGCACGAGAACCATTGGAAGCAGATGGGGATCTCCAGCGTGCCGACCTTCGTCTTCAACCGCCGCAGCGCCCTGAGCGGTGCTCAGCCCAAGGAAGTGTTCGAACAGATATTGAACGAGCTGATGGCAGAGCAGTCTTGAGTCACTGACAGCTTGCTCTAATACTGATCCCTGCCATGAAAAAAACGCGGCCCCACTGATAATCAGGGCCGCGTTTTTGGTTGTGGGGTGTCAGCAGCGAAGGCGTTATGAAATCCAGGTCAGCCTTGGTTCACGCCCCTTATTTCAAGCACTATCTTTCTGCGCTGACTTAGCTATACGGGCCACAACTCTGGTCACAGCCCTGCCTTGATATTGCTCAGTTGCTGCATGAGCGTGTCGAGGACGGCGTCTACCTGGGCTTCGGTGTGCTCACAGGAAAGGAAGAAGCGCAGCCGCGCGCTCTTCTCTGGCACGGCGGGGTGCAGGATGGGCTGGACGTTGAAACCTGCCTCGAACAGTTGGTTGGAGAGACGAGCGGCCACCAGAGAGCTGCCCAGAATCACTGGTACGACGGCTACGCCCAGGCTATCGCCGACATCGAGCCCCAGTGCGCGGGCGCGCTTGAGGAAGTAGCCGGAGATGGCGTGCAAACGCGCGATGCGCTGTCTGGCATCGTCGCCCTGGAGCAGTTCGAGAATCTTCAGCGATGGCGCGGCGACCTGTGCCGGCATGCCCACCGAGTAGAGGAAGCCCGGCGCGAAGTAGCGCAGCATGCTGACCAGCTCCTTGCAGCCGGCGATGTAACCGCCGCAGCCGGACAGCGTCTTGCTCATCGTGCCCATCCAGATATCGACTTCATGCGCAGCGATGTCGAAATGCTCTCTCAGGCCGAGGCCGCGCTCGCCGAGCACGCCGAATGAGTGGGCTTCGTCAACCATCAGCCAGCAGCGGTATTTCTGCTTGAGGGCAATCAGGCGCGGCAGGTCCGGCACATCGCCGTCCATGCTGTAGAGGCCTTCGGTGACGATCAGTACGCGCTCGAACTTGCCCCGCTGGGCACGCAATAATGCTTCCAGCGCGTCCGGGTCATTGTGCGCGAAGGGCATGCGGCGGGCGCCGGACAGCTGAGCACCGACCAGCGAGCTGTTGTGGATCCACTCGTCATGCAGGATCAGGTCCTTCGGCCCGAGCAGGTAGCCCAGCGTGGAGACATTGGTGGCGTGGCCACTGACGAATACCACCGCATCCTCGACGTCGTAGGTGCGCGCGACGGCGGCTTCCAGCTGCTGATGGATCGGACGCTCGCCGGAGACGGCCCGGGAGGCCGACACCGAGGTGCCATAGTGCGCGGCAGCGTCCGCCGCGGCCTTGACCACTTCCGGATGGCGCGAGTAGTCGAGGTAGTTGTAGCTGGCAAAGTTGACCAGCTCACGCCCCTCGATACGCGTCGTGGCACCAGCACAACCTTCATGCACGCGGAAGAAGGGCTCCGGTACACCGAAGGCGGCGCCGGCCTGCTGCATCATGCTGAGTTGCTGATAGCCCGGTTGGCGATCGAAGCGCACGAAGTCATCGCTGATCTGAAGCGGTTCAGCGCTCTTGTGGGCGAAGATATCCTCATCATTCGACTGCGTATTGGCCGGGCGAGTGCGGCGGGCACGCGCCTTGTCGAGCAGTTGCTGCTTCATGTCACTGGCGGATGTACCAGAGGAGTTGCGGGTTGCCAAAGAGGAAGTCCTTGAAGTAGAAGCGGTCTTTCGTTCGATGATGAGGCGAGGCGGGCAAGAGGGCAAGCCCTGGGCGGCGTGGGGGAGGTATCGCAGGTGGTACAAGGCTTATGGAAGGGCGTGGCGATAGAGGAGTCCAAGCGGGCTGACGCTGTATGAACAAAGAGACGCTTCGTCGGCCCTATGACCTTAAATAATGCCCATTACCAAAGCTTGCCGTGCCTCTCAGAACGTTAGCGCTCTCGGTGATGTCGCAGGCCCCAAGGGACATGACAAAAAGATCTCAATCGTCAGACGCCATGAAATCGTTAGGCAAGGGCGTGCGGGTTAGGTGATCCTTGGCTTTGAGTCGGATATGCATATCCAGCTCCTCACACTGGAGCCCCGGATGTTGTCGAATGTGGTCATCAATTAGCTGGATGATAAAGTCTGCGTAGCGTACAGAGGCGAGCTCTACCGTCGATACCGTGCGTCCCATATGCTGAGCGATCACGAGATAGGTTGCGCTGTCGGTCTTGGCGAGCAGTAGGGTAAAGCCCTCGGCGCTGGTCATGATCGACAGGGGAGCATGGTCATTGAAATCATGATGCGCATTGACGGATAGGATGGTCATTTCGTCCATGAAGGTAGTCTCACTATTTGGGAGTTGAGAAAGGCGCCATCGAAATGGCTTACCGGGACCTCCGTGTTGTCCGGTAAGCCAATGGCATGTGATATCGCAACGTAAGTTAGCCACTCATTCTGCTGTCAGGTGCTTTATCTGCCGATCAGGCTCGCGCTCAGCGCAGCTCAAGTCGTGTGAAGGGCCTCAGGAGATACGAGAGCACGCTGCGCTCACCGGTCTCGATGTCGACCGTGGCGACCATGCCCGGCTTGATCGGCAGCGTCTCGCCGTTGTGC
>NZ_JASSPL010000024.1:0-4198 GCF_030264805.1 Cobetia sp. LC6
TCCGTTGCTGGTATTCACGGTCACGTCTTGATCGATATACAGCGTTGCCTCACCAAGCTGATAAGTATCATACGTCGTGCCGTTGAACTCGGTCGTTGTCGCGGAGGATGTTGCCCCAGCCGCTTCCACGCTATCGCCTTCATCACCATCTATGTACAGCTCGTTATCACCATCGGTGAGGTTCAATACCGTATCGGCATCGATTTTCAGACTGGTGCCGGTCTCGCTGCTGGCCGAGATATCGAGCACTTCGATGTTGGTCATGACACTGGGCTCAGCCTGGGCGGACAAGGCGACGAGATCGATGCCTTTTCCTGTGCCATCGAAGCTGACGGTATCGGTGTCAGCGCCACCCTCGATGGTGAAGTCCAGGCTGGAAGTGACGATCAGGTCATCACCCGCGCCACCATCGAAGGTATTGCTGCCCGAACCGCCAATCAGAAGATCATTACCCGCATTTCCGACAAGGGAGTCATTTCCCTCGCCACCTCTAATGACATCATTGCCGAGGCCACCGATGAGAGAATCATTGCCGGAAAGGCCGAATATGCTGCTTCCTTCGAGATTCTCTGAAATGTCGATTGAGTCATCGATTAACTGTTCTCCGATGAAGGTATTTTCGTCATCGACTCCAGAGAAAAGGGGTTCATTAGAATCTAGCAAATCTACGCCTACCAGAGAGGAGATGGCATCCGTGGTACTGGCATCGTAGGCATCGGTTGCCGTGATGCTGTAGGCATCCAATAGGTCGATGTCCGCCAAGTTGAATTCGGCAGCACCGCCATCATCGAATCCGATGGTCGCCAGGAATTGATTGAGCGCCAGGTTGTCGATATCACCACCGTCAGTCGCGGTAATAGTCAGCTCCGCGCTAGTGGCGAGTGTCCCGATGATCCCGCCATTGCTACTTGTAACTGATAGGCCAAGCGAAGTCGCCAGGTCGTTGTCCCAAGTGAATTGAGGATCACTAAGCAAACCACTCAGTGCACTGACATCCACGACTGCAGCGTAATTGATCACGACTTCGCGCAGGTTGTTTTCAGGGTCTGCGACGAAGACCTTGTTGTTGGAAAGGTCAATCAGGTCAAGTGCCTCGAGACCGACCAGGCCCAACAGCTCAGAATCCTGCAGGGTGACGATAGGGGCGGTATTGGTGACCGCATCCAGGCTTTCCTCACCGACGAAGGTGATTTCCCCCGTCGCTGTGTCGCCATCACCATCCACGACTGTGACACTGACATCAGACTCATTGACCTCCGTGCCCACCAACAACTGCTCGCCGCTGATGAGGGAATCGATGACCTCACTGCTCGTCAAGGTGCCACCGTCGGTCAGATCGAGTCCATCGATATTGATGACCTGGTTGGCGGACGCGGCAGGGTCAGCGGTCAATCCACCCTCTGTGTTGATATAGAGAACGGTTGTATTGGCTGCCGAGACATATTCGGCACTGATATAGCTTGCAAGATTGTTGGTGACACTATCGACGTAATAGGCCCCGTTGAGCATGTCGCGCAGATCAAGAATGTCTCCCGTTCCGACGCCACCATTGTTGAAGTTGATCACGGTATCTGTTGCCGCAGCAGCGACAGTGCCCTCATCCCCCGACTCCCAACGAAGGATGTCGACTCCGTCACCACCGTTCAGGGTGTCGTCGTCTGCACCGCCGATCAGCAGGTCAGTCGCACCACCTCCGTTCAGTTCGTCATTGCCGCTGCCGCCGCGCAGGATGTCGTTGCTAGTGCCTCCATTGAGCTCGTCATTACCACCATAACCGTAGAGTGACTCGCCTGTGCTAGCAGCATTAAGAGTATCGTCGCCGCCATCTCCTTCTTGCACAGCTGGGTCGTATCCTGAGGCCAGGAGGTCAAGGTTTACGACTGTTGCGTCAGTATCAGGCGTAGACGTTGCACCCAAGGAATCAGTGGCAGTAATTGAGGTGTTGCTGAGTATGGATGTCAATATTGAATCCAAACCCAACCCTGTGACCAATGTGTTGATCAGGCCGCCGATAACCCCGCCGGGAGGAGTCAGGGTGAATTCTACCGTACTCAATATCTCGTTGATGGTCAGGTTGGATATCTCTCCACCTGCCAGAGACGTTATCGCAAGACTTTTGTCTCCTCCTGCATCGGTTGTTTCCACAACAGACAGGCCGAGCTCATTAGCCAAGTCCTCGCTCCAAGACCACGACAATGCTCCTACTAGTGAGTTCACCAATGTACCTACACCAGGCAATGCCTCTATGATACTGACAAGCCCAATGGTGCTTAGCTGAACAGAAGTTATATTCTCCTCTGAGTCATAAGCATTGAATAGCTGATCGTTCGTTAGATCGATAATGTCCAACGCATTGAGGCCGACAATACCCAATACATCACTGGTCTCATTGGCTAATACCACAGGCCGTGTATTGGCATCCTCTGTTGCGCTGAACTGGCCCTGGTGGCTGTAGCTATAGTCCCCTGAGTCGATATTCAGGCTGAAGGATTCACCGGACAGTGTTTCTACCGCCAGTACTCCATCTACGATGCTGACAGTATCGCCAGCCTCCAGACCAATCTCGATAGAGGTGCCGGTCACGTCCGCGTAGGTGCCATCATCAGAGACAGTGAATGTCAGACCCTTGAACGTGAAGGACTGCACCTGCCCATTTGCCGTATCAGCCCCAAACCCGAAGTCATCCTCGCCATCGAAGATGGAGCCGGTGTAATCCGTATTCGAGCTCAGAGTCTCCACGACGGTACTTGCCGCAATCGTCGGTACATCATCAGTGATATCGATGTTCAAGGTGCTGCTGGTGCTCGACGCGCCATCGGTCAGAGTGACAAGCACATCCACCGTGGATGACTCAGCATTCACCTGATCAATGTTGCCGAGCAGTTCTGCGCTGTAGACAACTTCCGAGCCATCCTCGGTGACGGAAACGACCATGACGGCCGTCGCTGCAGCGTTATCGACATCACTTGCCAGTGTGAGCGTACGTCCTTCATCCGTGACGACCCAATCAAGCGCCTGGCCGTTACTGGTGAGCGACTCGGTGGAGCTGAGTGAAAGAGTTGCCTCACCGCTGGTATCGGCGAATGTCTGAGTGCTGGCGACAGCGCCTGCCGCAGAGGCGATTAGCGCTTCCGAGATCGTGAGACGGTTAGCATTACCCAGATCGAGGAAATCGTCGCTCAGCTTGGTCGCCGTATCGGTCACGGCGGCCACATTCTCATTTCCCGCATCGTCCGTCACGGTCATGGTCACGGTCAGCAGTCCCTCTGCCAGACCGGTGAGGTCGACACCTGCCACAGTCACTTCGCCCGCCGCCGAGACCGTAATGTTCTCGGTTGGGACGCTGACCGAGCCATTGTCGGTATCGGTGATCACGATCGTGAGGTTGCTGCTGGTCAAGCCGGCTTCGACAGTGCCTTCGAATGTCACGTCTGTCGCTTCTGCAGCGTTGATCTCCCCATCAGCATCCGTGAAGTTGATGACACTTCCTGTCGGAGCGGTTGTATCAATTACGACGTCTTGACTCTCGGTGTCGCCATCGTTGCCGGCGGCGTCCTGCACCTTGAGCTGCACGGTGGCAGAGGCGGTGAGTTCGGCATCGGCGTAGCTGACGGTAGTGCCGGTCACGCTGTCGGTGATGTCGACCCAGGTGGTGGCATCGGTGCTGTAGAGCAGAACTTCCCCGGTGGCGAGCTCGGCACTCAGCGTGGCGGTGACCGTCAGGCCATCATCGTCATTGGTGATGAAGTCACCCGTGGTGCCGGTGTCCTCACTGATGGCATCGATGCTGATGGTGGTGGTCGGAGAGGTGGCATCGACATTCACGTCAACCGTGTTGGACTCGGCAGAGCTGTTGCCCAGTACATCAGTGATCACGGCAGTGGCGGTGTAGTTGCCATCGGCAATGGCATCGGTGACTTCGACCGCAATGCTGTCTGCAGTGATGTCATCAGCAGTGACGATCGCGGTGCCAGTCACGGTGCCACCGTTGCCGTCGTCCAGGGTCACGGTGACAGTGTCACCTTCTTCTGTGCCGTCGGTGAGGGTGACGCTGGTCTGCAGGCCATCGGCCAGTTCGGCAGCGTTCACGCCATCGGTGGCTTCATCGATGGTGAGCACCGGCGCATCGGTGCCGTCTTCGCCGCCCGGCGAGGTGGCATCGACATTCACGTCAACCGTGTTGGACTCGGCAGAGCTG
>NZ_JASSPL010000025.1:0-3248 GCF_030264805.1 Cobetia sp. LC6
TGTGCGCCAAGCACATCTCCATCAAACGATATGTCGGAGAGGTCCGACAGATTCGTAATCCTTGACAGACCCCTTGGGGTTATATGGTCAAGCGATTAAGCGCATACGGTGGATGCCTTGGCAGCCAGAGGCGATGAAGGACGTGATAGCCTGCGATAAGCGTTGGCGAGGTGGCAAATACCCTGCGACCCAACGATTTCCGAATGGGGAAACCCACTCACCATCAGGTGAGTATCTATAGGCCAATACATAACCTATAGAGGCAAACCCGGGGAACTGAAACATCTAAGTACCCGGAGGAAAAGAAATCAACCGAGATTCCCCAAGTAGCGGCGAGCGAACGGGGACCAGCCCTTAAGCGTGACAACTGACAGGCGAACAAGCTGGGAAGCTTGACGATACAGGGTGATAGTCCCGTAGTCGAAGTCTGAGTCACGTGAAATCGAGTAGGTCGGGGCACGAGAAACCCTGACTGAACATGGGGGGACCATCCTCCAAGGCTAAATACTCCTGGCTGACCGATAGTGAACCAGTACCGTGAGGGAAAGGCGAAAAGAACCCCGGCGAGGGGAGTGAAATAGATCCTGAAACCGTATGCGTACAAGCAGTGGGAGCACCTTCGTGGTGTGACCGCGTACCTTTTGTATAATGGGTCAGCGACTTATATTCTGTGGCGAGCTTAACCGTATAGGGGAGGCGTAGGGAAACCGAGTCTTAACTGGGCGACCAGTCGCAGGGTATAGACCCGAAACCGGGCGATCTATCCATGGCCAGGGTGAAGATTGAGTAACATCAATTGGAGGCCCGAACCCAAGTATGTTGAAAAATGCTGGGATGAGCTGTGGATCGGAGTGAAAGGCTAATCAAGCCCGGAGATAGCTGGTTCTCCTCGAAAGCTATTTAGGTAGCGCCTCACGTATCACCGCTGGGGGTAGAGCACTGTTTCGGCTAGGGGGTCATCCCGACTTACCAACCCGAGGCAAACTCCGAATACCAGTGAGTGCAGCGTGGGAGACACACAGCGGGTGCTAACGTCCGTTGTGAAAAGGGAAACAACCCAGACCGTCAGCTAAGGTCCCAAAATCCTGATTAAGTGGGAAACGATGTGGGAAGGCTCAGACAGCTAGGAGGTTGGCTTAGAAGCAGCCATCCTTTAAAGAAAGCGTAATAGCTCACTAGTCGAGTCGGCCTGCGCGGAAGATATAACGGGGCTAAATCAGGTACCGAAGCTACGGGTTCATCCTCTGGATGAGCGGTAGAGGAGCGTCGTGTAAGCCAATGAAGGTGGATTGAGAAGTCTGCTGGAGGTATCACGAGTGCGAATGCTGACATGAGTAACGATAAGGGGAGTGAAAAACTCCCCCGCCGGAAGACCAAGGTTTTCTGTTCTACGTTAATCGGAGCAGAGTGAGTCGGCCCCTAAGGCGAGGCGGAAACGCGTAGTCGATGGGAAACGGGTTAATATTCCCGTACCGGATGTGGTTGCGATGGGGGGACGAAGAAGGCTAGGTGAGCCAGGCGTTGGTTGTCCTGGTGAAAGCATGTAGGCCGAGGAATCAGGCAAATCCGGTTCCTCCGAGGTCGAGATGCGAGACGAACTGACCACGGTCAGGAAGTCATCGATGCCACGCTTCCAGGAAAAGCCTCTAAGCTTCAGATCACATGCGACCGTACCCCAAACCGACACAGGTGGTCAGGTAGAGAATACCAAGGCGCTTGAGAGAACTCGGGTGAAGGAACTAGGCAAAATGGCACCGTAACTTCGGGAGAAGGTGCACCGGTTCGAGTGAAGGACTTGCTCCGTAAGCTCTTACCGGTCGAAGATACCAGGTGGCTGCAACTGTTTATTAAAAACACAGCACTCTGCAAACGCGCAAGCGGACGTATAGGGTGTGACGCCTGCCCGGTGCCGGAAGGTTAATTGATGGGGTTAGGATTCGTCCGAAGCTCTTGATCGAAGCCCCGGTAAACGGCGGCCGTAACTATAACGGTCCTAAGGTAGCGAAATTCCTTGTCGGGTAAGTTCCGACCTGCACGAATGGCGTAATGATGGCCACGCTGTCTCCACCCGAGACTCAGTGAAATTGAAATCGCAGTGAAGATGCTGTGTACCCGCGGCTAGACGGAAAGACCCCGTGAACCTTTACTATAGCTTTACACTGGATGCTGATGTTGTCTGTGTAGGATAGCTGGGAGGCTTTGAAACCGCGTCGCCAGA
The DNA here is from genome assembly GCF_030264805.1 of Cobetia sp. LC6. Lineage (NCBI taxonomy): Bacteria > Pseudomonadati > Pseudomonadota > Gammaproteobacteria > Oceanospirillales > Halomonadaceae > Cobetia > Cobetia sp. LC6. Next base: position 2,219 of record NZ_JASSPL010000025.1, read on the forward strand.
TGCGGTGGAGCCAACCTTGAAATACCAGCCTGACATCATTGGCGTTCTAACTCAGGTCCGTCATCCGGATCGAGGACAGTGTATGGTGGGTAGTTTGACTGGGGCGGTCTCCTCCTAAAGAGTAACGGAGGAGCACGAAGGTACCCTCAGCACGGTTGGAAATCGTGCATTGAGTGCAAGAGCATAAGGGTGCTTGACTGCGAGACAGACACGTCGAGCAGGTACGAAAGTAGGTTCTAGTGATCCGGTGGTTCTGTATGGAAGGGCCATCGCTCAACGGATAAAAGGTACTCCGGGGATAACAGGCTGATACCGCCCAAGAGTTCACATCGACGGCGGTGTTTGGCACCTCGATGTCGGCTCATCACATCCTGGGGCTGAAGTCGGTCCCAAGGGTATGGCTGTTCGCCATTTAAAGTGGTACGCGAGCTGGGTTTAGAACGTCGTGAGACAGTTCGGTCCCTATCTGCCGTGGGCGTCGGAAGTTTGAGAAGAGCTGCTCCTAGTACGAGAGGACCGGAGTGGACGAACCTCTGGTGTTCGGGTTGTCATGCCAATGGCATTGCCCGGTAGCTACGTTCGGACGGGATAACCGCTGAAGGCATCTAAGCGGGAAGCCCCCTTCAAGATGAGACTTCCCTGAGGCCTTGCGCCTCCTGAAGGGCCCTTGAAGACTACAAGGTTGATAGGCTGGGTGTGGAAGCACAGCAATGTGTTGAGCTAACCAGTACTAATTGCCCGTGAGGCTTGACCATATAACACCCAAGGGGTTTGCTCCGGCAAACCGCCGGGATTGCGACAGGATCGACGATATATCGGTCAGCATGATTCATATTGCGAGTCGCGAGGTCACAAGCCTCGAGACTCAGGCATCGCAAGATGCCACCGTTTCGCCTGACGACCATAGCGAGCGTGAACCACCCGATCCCATGCCGAACTCGGAAGTGAAACCGCTTAGCGCCGATGGTAGTGTGGAGTTTCTCCATGTGAGAGTAGGTCATCGTCAGGCACTTATACTGAACCGCCCCTG
>NZ_JASSPL010000026.1:0-2937 GCF_030264805.1 Cobetia sp. LC6
GCCTGCGCCTGACTCAGTGATTCCATGTAGGCCGAGCGGAAGCGGGTCTCGTCGATGGCGGCCAATAGCTGACCGGCCTCGACGATCTCGCCCTCGCTGACCATCATTTCATCCAGGATGCCGCCCTCGAGGCTCTGGATGGTCTGCTGGCGCGAGGAGGGGATGACCTTGGCTTCGCCACGCGCCACTTCGTTGACCTCGGCCCAGCTCGACCAGGCGATGAACAGCGCGATGACCAGGAAGCTGGCCCATAGCAGCGGACGCGACCAGTGGCTTTCCAGCTTCTGGTCCGGCGCGCCCAGCTCGCGTTTGATGAGTTCGGGATCGAAACGCTGGCTCATGAGGCCTCCTGGCGCTGACGGGATGCGGAGGTGGCCGGTGTCTTGCCGGCCGATTGTCTGGCCATGATCTGATCCAGCGGGCCGTCCATGACGCGCTTGCCGTGGCGCAGCACCAGGGCGCGTTCGACCCAGCCGAGCAGCGACTTGCGGTGTGTGGCCAGCACCAGGGTGCGGCCGGCAAGCCAGGGGCCGAGGGTCTTGATGACGTGTTGCTCGGTGGCCTGGTCCAGCGAGGCGGTGGGCTCATCCAGCAGCACGACGGCGGGGTCCTGCAGGACCAGGCGAGCAAGGCCGAGGCTCTGACGCTGGCCTCCGGACAGGCTGTGGCGGTCATGCAGCATCATATCCAGCCCCAGCGGGTGGCGGCGTACGAAATCGCCCAGTCCGGTCATCTCGATGACCTCCAGCAGGCGCATGTCGCTGACATCCCGCCCGTCGATGCACAGGTTGTCGCGCAGCGTGCCGCTGAACAGGCTGATGTCCTGCGGCAGATAGCCGATGGCTCGCTGACGATCGGCAGGGTCGATCTGACTCAGGGCGAGATTGTCGAGGGTCAGCTCGCCACTGGTGGGCGTGAAGTAGCCGGCCAGCAGACGCAGCAGGGTGCTCTTGCCCGCGCCGTTGCCCCCCAGCAGGGCGATGTGCTCGCCGGGTGCGATGCTCAGGCGGTCCAGCGCCAGGGCTTCCGGGGCTTCCTCATCGTAGCGCCAGTGCAGATTCTCGGCCTGGTAGTGACCGCGTGCCTGGGCGAGGCGCGCGAAGCGACGATCGCTGGGACGCTCGATATCGGTCTCCATCAGCGCATCCAGTCCTTCCTTGGCGACCTTGACGTGCTGCCAGCGGCTCAGCAGTGCACTGATCTGCAGGGTCGGGCCGATGGCCCGCGACGACAGAATCGAACAAGCGATCAGCGCACCGACGCTCAACTCGCCGGCCATGATCAGGTAGACACCGGCAATGATGACGCCGACATAGGCCAGCTGCTGCATGCCGGTGCCCCAGCTGGTCAGCCAGGCGACGGCGTGGCGGAAGGTGATGCCGCGGTGGGTCTGCTCGGAGGTCAGGCGCTGCCACTGACGGCTGGCATGGCCCTCGGCGCGACAGGCCTTGAGGTTCTCGAGATTGTCGAGGGTCTCGAGCAGCACGCCATTCTTGACCGCGGATTCGCGCATGCCTTCACGCGACAATCTCGACAGCCAGGGTTGCGCCAGCAGCACGGGAATCAGCATCAACACGATGGCCGCCACCGGCACCCAGACCACCGGGCCGCCCAGCAGGGCGATCAGCCCCAGGAACAGCAGCGCGAAGGGCTGGTCACCACAGGCCCCGAGGGTCGAGGCAGTGAAGAATTCTCGGATGGCATCGAAGTCACGAATCTGGCTGGCCATCGCCCCGGTCGACCGCGGCTTCGAGGCCAGGCGCATCTGCACGGCGTGGCGGAAGATATGATCGTTGAGTTCGAGGTCGATCTTCTTGCCCGAGTTCTCGATCAGCTGCGCCCGCAATGCGCGCAACAAGGCTTCCAGCCCAATGGCGAGTATCACGCCGATACCCAGCGCCCACAGCGTATCGACGGCACCGGTCGGCACCACCCGGTCATAGACCTGCATCGCGAACAGGGCCGTCGCCACGGCCAGCAGGGCGGCAAGCGAGGAGGACAATGCGACCTCGGCAAAGACGCGCCAATGCGACTTGAGACGTGAGGTCAGCCAGTGCCCCTTCTGGGTCTGGCTATAGCCTTCCGCGCGCTCCAGCGAGATCTCGCCATGTGCAAACAGCGCAATGCCGGCATAGGTGGCAGCCAGTGCGTCCTGTGACAGCCAGTAGGCGCCACCGGACAGGGGATCGAGCAGCTTGTAGCCGGGTCCGCTGGGAGTGGTGTCCAAGTCATCGTCTGCCTGGGCGTCGCTCGTATCGCTGCTCGACTCACTAGATGACTCGCTGCTCGATCCCGTGCTCAACTGGTCAGGCCACTGGTGCGAGGCCTCATGGGCCAGCAGTACGCGACTGCTGCCGTCTTCCAGCAGCACGACACAGGGCATCAGACTTTCGGGGATCTCGCTGAGCGGCGCCTGACTCAGACGCGCGGCGATGCCCTGGCGCGACAGGGCCTGTTCCAGATCCTGCGGCGCCAGTTCACCCTTGGTGAGTGGCATGCCGTGTCGCAGACGCTCGAGGTCGATGCCATGGCCCTGCAGGCGCAGCAACTGGCGAACGCTTTCCAGCAATGGGTCAGGTTGCGATGTCACCGTGGCCGAGGAGGCGGTGGTCTGTGGGGCGCTCATGGGCTGACTCCCTGGCTGGCATGGTGATGAGAGTGGGGCAGCGAGGTATGCGCCGTCTCTGGCGGGGTGGCAGCGGCGTCGGCCCGATAGGGCGAGGAGACCAGCGGCAGAGCACCCAGCTGGGTCGCCAGGTCATATTGGTCGGTGAGCAGCTGGGTGTTGAGCTCGATCATCTGGCGCCGTGCGGCGAAGATCTCGCTCTCGATGGTCAGCAGATCCTCGATATTGCGCGAGCCGGTGATGAACTGGTCGCGATAGCTGCTGCGCAGGCGTTCGCCGCTGCGCGCCTGCTGATCCAGCGCCTTGATACG
>NZ_JASSPL010000028.1:0-1077 GCF_030264805.1 Cobetia sp. LC6
TTGTCGGGTTCCGTCTGATTGACTATAGCTTGCGTAAACAGCTCAGGTCGTTCGACCTGCCATTCCTTTATTGCTGCTATAGGCGCTTTGTGGTGTAGTGCCTTCTGAGGAATGTGGTGGTTATAGAGCCAGCAATAACGCTCGAGCGTCTGTTCTAAATCCTCACTTGAGTCATAACGCCGAGTCGCCAGCACATCGCTGATACGCCCATTGAAGCGCTCCACCATCCCGTTCGTTTGGGGTCTGCCTGGCCTGATCAATCGATGCTCAATACCATGGTGCTGACATTCCTGGTCGAAAAGATGATTTCCACTAGGCTTACGTTCGCCACCCACGGTGAAGCGATCGGTAAAGGATTTACCATTGTCCGTGAGCACGGTTCGAATCGTGAAGGGAGCCTCCTCTTCCACACGCTTCATGAACGCCTGGGCGTCCTTTGCAGATTGACTTGATCTGACCTCCAGATACACCCACCGAGTGGCACGATCAATCGCGACGTAGAGATAACGCTTCTGATCTTCGTCAGGCATTTGGGGCAGGTGCTTGATATCAATGTGCACATATCCGGGCTCATAATCCTTGAAAGGCCGATGCTTGGGCTTCTCGTCCTCCTTCGCATCTTGACGCGCCAGCTTGGCGAGAGTCGGTACATCACGTCGTTTGAGCATGCGCTGAAGTGCGGAACGCGACAGATTGGGGTTCAGGAATTCCCGAGCAACGACAAGTAGATCATCGAGCCCCAGGCGAAGCAGTTCACGTGCGGCGATGACGATCTCTTCCTGTTCTGAGGTCAGAGTCGCGAGTAGGTTATGACGTGTGTGGGAACGATCCAGGACATCATCACGATAGCGCCAGCGCTGTATAGTGGAGACGCTGACCCCGAACTGACGAGCGAGATCTTTGTTCGTCATGCTGGAGGGAGCTGCTTGGATGTCGGCACGGATTTTCGGTGTCGTCGTCGCTTGCTTATGCAGCTTGATGTCCATGAAGCTTTTCCTGAATCAATTGCTTGATGAGCTCACGAGAGGCTAACAAAGGATAGCTTCGTTGTGAAATCCGATCATCCGGCACCCTACA
>NZ_JASSPL010000029.1:0-901 GCF_030264805.1 Cobetia sp. LC6
GGCAACGACTACCAAGCTGAACGCGCGCAAGCGTCCCGACTCAAGCATCGGCGCTTTTGCCGGCCCAAGCGTAAGCTTTCCATCGGTAGTGAGCGGTTCAAGCTTGTCGAGTACCTTCTTCGCCGCTACTTGTCTCCTGAGCAGATCGCCGGCAAGCTTCGACACATGAATTTACCCAAGCTTGAAGACGCCTACGTCTGTCGCGAGACGATTTACACCGCCATCTATGCGCTGCCGGTTGGGCAACTGCGCAAAGAGCTCATCCATTGCCTGCGGCATGGCAAAAGTACGCGTAAGCCTCGACGTGGTGAGACGGACCGGCGAGGTCAGATCCCCGACATGGTCAGCATTCACCTTCGCCCGCCCGAGGTGGACAAGCGCGAGATGCCTGGGCATTGGGAAGGCGACCTGATCAAGGGAAAAGGCAATGCCTCAGCGGTTGGAACTCTTGTAGAGCTCAGTAGCGGATACTTGATACTGGCAAAGATGCATGATGCGACTGCGACCTCAGCCGTAGAGGGCTTCAGTGCCGCGCTGAACAGAATGCCATTGGCAGCACGAAAAACCCTGACGTATGACCAAGGACGGGAGATGGCCAAGCATGCCGCTATCACGCAAAATACTGGCGTCGCCATCTACTTCTGTGATCCTCACAGCCCTTGGCAAAGAGGCAGCAACGAGAATATCAATGGGCTGATTCGCCAGTATCTCCCCAAAGGAACGGATCTGTCACTGACCAGTCAGGAAGAGCTGGATGCCATTGCCTTCGAGCTGAATATGCGGCCTCGAAAACGCTTCGACTTCAAATGCCCTATCGAGGTGATGAATGAACTGATGGCAAAGCACAATGAAGCACCACCCTCAATTCAATAGGGTGTTGCACTCAGAGCCTGCATCCGCC
>NZ_JASSPL010000002.1:0-371080 GCF_030264805.1 Cobetia sp. LC6
TGATGAATGAACTGATGGCAAAGCACAATGAAGCACCACCCTCAATTCAATAGGGTGTTGCACTCAGAGCCTGCATCCGCCCTGTCTTACTCATCATAGCCAACTTACACAATAACCTGCTTAAACATTACCATTCTCGCGCGCTTCGGTTCGACTACCCTTCAGGCATGGCCTTACACAGGGCCGTGAGTAACCCACAGTAATCTGACTCGGCGCTTCGCCTCACAAGCTGCTAGAATCACCGCCCGCTTGCCTCGATAGCGCCTGTTGCTCCGATCCTGCTCCCACACCAGCCGATATGACTGCCATGCCGATGACACCGATTGACCGCACCTTCTCCGTCGCGCCGATGATGGAATGGACGACCCGTGACTACCGCGCCTTCGCGCGCGTGTTGAGCCGTCGTACGCTGCTGTACACGGAGATGGTGACCACCGGGGCATTGCTGTTCAATCCGGACCGCGAGCGCTTCCTCGGTCACGACGAGACGGAGCATCCGCTGGCGTTGCAGCTGGGTGGCAGCGATCCGCAGGCGCTGGCCGAGTGTGCGGCGATCGCCGAGACCTGGGGCTATGACGAGGTGAACCTGAATGTGGGCTGCCCGAGCGATCGCGTGCAGAACAACATGATCGGTGCCTGTCTGATGGGCCATCCGGAGCTGGTGGCCAAATGCGTGGCGGCGATGCAGGCGCAGGTGAAGATTCCGGTGACGGTGAAGTGTCGCATCGGGATCGATGATCAGGATGAGGACGCCGATCTCGAGCGCTTCATCACCACCGTGGCCGACGCCGGCTGCGACACCTTCAGCGTGCATGCGCGCAAGGCGTGGCTGCAGGGCCTGTCGCCCAAGGAGAACCGCGATATTCCCCCGCTGAACTACGGCCGCGTGCACCGCCTCAAGCAGGCGCACCCGTCCTTGCATATCGGCATCAATGGCGGTCTGAAGCTGATGGATGAGCTGCACGAGCAGCTGGAGCACGTCGACAGCGTGATGGTCGGCCGTGAGGCGTACCACAACCCCTGGTTGCTGGCGACGGTGGACAGCGAGCTGTACGGTGAGGCCGAGAATCCGCACACCAGCCGCCACGATGCGCTGCGTGCCTTCCGCCCCTATATCGAGAAGCGTCTCGCCGAGGGCGTGCGCCTCAACCACATCAGCCGCCATCTGCTGGGACTGTTCCAGGGCCAGCCGGGCGGTCGCCAGTTCCGCCGCCACGTCTCCGAGAACGCCCACAAGCCAGGCGCGGGCATCGAGGTCATCGATGACGCCATGGCGCGCGTGCCGGAACAGCGGCCCGAGGCACAGGTCGAGCAAGCCTGATCGAGCTGGCCTGTTCGCGCCGCTTCTGCTCTCTTCTGTCCTTTCTTGCTCTCTCTTCTGCCCTCTCTTGAGAGCAGCGCTGACAAAAGACAGTCCCCGACACCTGGCCCTCGCGCCGGGTGTCGTCGTCTCAGCAGTCAGCAAAGTGACGACACTGCACTGTCAGGCGTGGCTCCTGACGCAACTCTGCGTCGCCATCTAAGCTAATAACCCCTTGAATACCAACAACATGCATGACTTTCGTTTGATTGTCTGACAAAGACATCTCGCGCAGAATGACTGACCATACGGACAACAACAGGTCTCGACATCGTCACGCCATGCTTGCGTGATGTCAGCCACACAACTGCTCCGTCATCGGCCATTCCTCCACAGTCCTCCTCTGCAGCCCTGTGGGCCGGTTCATGCAGTCCCGTCATCCGGGCTGCGCTGCTTCTGCTGACACTTCCTTCGAGGTTCCATGTCCACACACTCCTCTACCGGAGCCAACAGCCGTGAGCTGTTCGGGCATCCGGCCGGACTCTATCTGCTGTTCTCCACGGAACTGTGGGAACGTTTCTCCTATTACGCCATGCGTGCCCTGCTGGTGCTCTATCTCACCGATGCCGTCACCAGTGGCGGTCTGGGCTGGGATCAGGGCGACGCCCTGCAGCTGTATGGCATCTTCACGGGCCTGGTGTACATCACGCCGATGTTCGGCGGAGCACTGGCCGACAACTGGTTGGGTGCCCGCCGTGCGATCCTGATCGGGGGGCTGATCATGGCGGCCGGGCAATTCGTGCTCGCCGTGCCGCCGGCCATGAGCGGCCTCAACCCCGAGATGCTGCTGTATATCGGCCTCGGCCTGCTGATCGTCGGCAACGGCCTGTTCAAGCCCAACATCTCCACGATGGTCGGCGACCTCTATCAACAGGGCGACCACCGCCGTGATGGCGCCTTCACCATCTTCTACATGGGCATCAACATCGGTGCGCTGCTGTCGGGTATCGTCGCGGGCTCCATGGCCGAAGGCTATGGCTGGAACGCCGGCTTCCTGGTGGCCGGTATCGGCATGCTGCTGGCAGTCGCCATCCAGCTCATCTTCGCGCCGCGCCATCTGGGTGACCTGGGGGTCGAACCCAGCGCCCGCCGCGAGGCACGCCTGAGCAAGAGCAACAATCGCAAGACACCGCTGAGCCGCGAAGAGCGTGACCGCATCAAGGTCATCCTGGTGCTGGGCCTGTTCACCATCCTGTTCTGGGCCGGTTTCGAGCAGGGGGGCGGCCTGATGGCGCTGTATGCGCAGGACTACACCGACCGCATGCTGATGGGCTTTGAAGTGCCGGCGGCCTGGTTCCAGTCGCTCAACCCGCTGTTCATCATCCTGCTCTCGCCGCTGCTGGCAGGCCTGTGGACCCGCATGGACAACCGCGAGCCCAGCTCGCCGGTCAAGTTCGCCTTCGGCCTGATCGCCCTCGGCATCGGCTTCGTGTGCATGATCGGCGCGGTGCTGGAGCAGAAAGCCGCAGGCAGCGCCTCGATGATCTGGCTGGTCGGCGCCTTCTTCTTCCACACTCTCGGCGAGCTGTGCCTGTCACCGGTGGGGCTGTCGATGGTCACCAAGCTGTCACCGGTGCGCATGGGTGCGCTGATGATGGGCGCCTGGTTCGCCTTCGTGGCACTGGCCAACTACCTGGCGGGAATGATCGGCTCGCTGGTCGGCGAAGCCGGTGCAATGAGCGTGTTCGGCGGTATCGCCATCACCGGCGTACTCGGCGGCCTGCTGTTGCTGGTGTTCGCCGGCAAGCTGGTGGACTGGATGCACGGCGCGGAAGCGGGTCACGACGGCCCGCTCGAGACCCAGAGCAGCCACGGCTGATCTCGTACTCGTCGTCATCTTGCTGCGACGACATCACAGACTGCTGCAACGCAAACGCCCCGCTCATCGAGCGGGGCGTTTGCGTTGTCACTGCCAGGAACCAGGGCGAAAAGGGGCGTGAAGCGCCTAGATGGAGTCCGGCACGAACAGCTGCTGAAAGTTGTCGACGGCGCTCTCGGCATCGTCGATCGCATGGAAACGCGCCACGTGGTAGAGCGCCTCGCCCTCGTTGGCCAGCGGCAGGTTGGCCATGCCGATGATGATGCCATCCGCGGGTGACAGCACCTCGCTTTCGCTGTTGCCGAAGGGGTCGGCGACGATGCCCAGCACCTGATGCTTCTCGACGCGGTCCCCCAGGCCCACGCGGCTCTGGACGATGCCATCGATGGAGGCCCGCGCCCAGCTGGAGCCGTTGGACATCTCCACCGCACGCGAGCTGGGCTTGCGGTCGCGGTCCTTGGCCAGCATGCCGATGGAGCGCATCACGCGCTTCACACCGCTGACGCCCGGGCGAATCGCCCACTCATCGAAGCGCAGCGCCTCACCGGCCTCATAGGTGATGACCGGCACGCCGCGCTCGCTGGCATAGGCACGCAGACTGCCCTCGCGCAGTTCGGCATTCAGCAGCACCGGTGCGCCGAAGGCATCCGCCATCTGACGCGTGGCATCACTGCCCGTCATGGTGGCGCGGATCTGCGGCAGGTTGGTGCGGTGGATCGCGCCGGTGTGCAGGTCGATGATGTGGGTGGCCTGATCGGCGATCTGCTCACGGAACAGCGCCGCCACCCGCGAGCCCAGCGAGCCGCTCTCGCTACCCGGGAAGCAGCGGTTGAGGTCGCGGCGGTCCGGCAGATAGCGCGTGTGCTGCACGAAGCCGAAGACGTTGACGATGGGCACCGCGATCAGGGTGCCGCGCAGCCGTGCGAGGCTGGAACTCTTGAGCAGCCGCCGCACGATCTCGACGCCGTTGATCTCGTCACCGTGGATGGCACCGCACACCAGCAGCACCGGGCCGGGCTGGCGACCATGCACCACCTCGACGGGGATGTGCAGCGGCGCATGGGTGTAGAGCTTGGCGACAGGCACATCGACCTGGGCCCGCGTTCCCGGCGCGATGCGGGTACCGCTGATTTCAAATGGAGCGCGTGACATCGCCACCTCAGAGATTGTTCGACCAACGAGCGACAGGCACTGCGACATGCCCACCAGATCAGGCTATTCGCTCAGTGTCTCGAAAGAAAACACTGTGCGACATGCGCCTTTTAGCGCATTGGTGCGTCAAGGGAAAGACATCATTGCAGCGTGTCGGGGTGAAGCGCGGGCAGAATTGTTCAACAATGGGCCTTCACGACTCACCTTGCCCGCCCTCTCGACATGAGATGCCCGTGACCGATTCTCTCGATGCCCTGCTGACACTGCCCGATTACTCTGCGCTGGCCTGGAGCGCGATCATCTTCTCGACCTACCTGACCGGTATCTCCAAGGGCGGCTTCGCCGGTGGCTTCGGCTCACTCTCGGTGCCGCTGATGGCGCTGGCCATCGGGCCGCTGGAAGCCGCCGGTATCCTGCTGCCGTTGTTGCTGGTGATGGACTTCCTTAGCTCCCGCGCCTGGTGGGGCAAGCAGCTGTGGCCGGAGGTGCGCATCATCCTGCCCAGCGCCGCCATCGGCATCGCGGTGGGGGTGGTACTGTTCGATGAGCTGGACGAGAACATGATTCGCGGCCTGCTGGGCGTCATCTCGCTGCTGTTCGCCGCCTATATGCTGTTCAAGCCGACAGCCAGGAAACCGCTGCCACGCTGGCTGGCCATTCCTGCCGGGGCCACTGCCGGCTTCACCAGCTTCTTCGCCCACGCCGGCGCCCCGCCCTACAACCTGTACATGATTCCGCGCCAGCACCCCAAGGAGACCTTCATCGCCACCACGGTGATCATCTTCGCTGGCATGAACCTGATGAAACTGGGCCCCTACGTGGCGCTGGGCGAGATCAACCTCACCAGCCTTTCCACCTCGCTGCTGCTGGTACCAGTGGCTTGGGCAGGTGTCAGAAGCGGCCTGTGGCTGCAATCCCGCGTCAATGAGAAGCTGTTCTTTCGCCTGATCATCATCGCGATGGCGCTGGTGGGCGTGCAGCTGATCTACAAGGCCTGGGGCTGAGGGCCGCAAGGCCCATCACGCCCTGACGACCATTGCCGCCAGCCTTTGAAAACTCTCGGTACGGCCCTTGAGGCCGAGTACTGGAATGCCCCATGAGAACGATCGAGACAACGCCATGAGCGACTCCATGACAAGCCGCATCAGCTACTACCATGCACATCTCTACTACACCGATGAGCAGGGCCTGGCCGCCGCTCGCGAGCTGGCGGGCCAGGCCGAACGGCAGTTTCCGCTGCGGGTCGGTCGCTTCCACGAGAAGCAGGTGGGCCCGCACCCACTGTGGAGCTGCCAGCTGTCATTTGCCCCGGAAGAATTCGGCCGCATCGTCCCGTGGCTGGCGCTCAATCGTGGCTCGCTGGACATCTTCGTGCACGTCGGCACCGGCGACGACCGCTTCGATCACACCCAGGGCGTCATGTGGCTGGGCAACTCGCATACGCTGAATCTGGCAGCCTTCGACAATGATTGACGCCCGTTCATGACCTGACACGCTATCATCGCCTTGCCGCCTTCGCCTTACCCACTGACTCAAGGAAGACCCCATGACTCGACTGCGCCGCCTTTCCTCTCGTGCTGCCCTGCTGGGTGTGATCGCCTCAGGCCTGCTGCTGGCCGGCTGTGATGACAACGAGGTCGGGGACGTCTCACTGGGCCTGTTCACCACCAAGGACATCAAGATCGAGAGCCTGATCGACCCCAAGGTGCCGGGCGTGACCTGCCACCTGAGCAACATCGAGGCGGACCTCGACTTCTCCGATCCCTCCGACATGAGCATCGCCTGCCGCCAGACCGGCCCGATCACCGCGGAGATGATCGCCGACATCGACACCTCCAAGAGTGGCGAGGAGGTCTATCGCAAGTCCAAGAGCGAGCTGCTCAAGAGCCTCAAGATTCGCCGTATCCTGGATCGCGACTCCCAGAGCCTGCTCTATATCGCCTACAGCACCAAGGAAACCAGCGGCAGCTTCAAGCATGCGCTGAGCAGCGTGCCGCTGTGGGGCAGCGACGCCTGGCAGGCACCGGCAGCGCAGTGAGTCACCTCGGCGCCTGAATCAAGCGCCGATTGATCAAGTGCTGACTCATCAAGCGAAAGCTTCACCATCATCCCTTGAAGTTGTGGGGTGTCGCTCCAAGGTCTTGTGCAACGGCTAGCCAGCCGGATTTTCATTCGCATGACGCAAAGGAGTGACACACGATGTCGAGCCCGGAGCACAAGCAGAAGATCTGGAAGCTGATCAAGGATGTGAAGGTCGGCATGTTGGTGACGCAAGGCGATGGCATGCCCCACGCCCGCCCGATGCATCTGGTGCAGGATGACTACGACGGCACCCTGTGGTTCTTCACTCGCGCCAGCGCCGAGAAGGTGTTTGAGGCCAAAAAGGACAGCGAGGTCTGCCTGAGCTTTTCCGATCAGGATGATGGCGTCTACGTATCGCTGAGCGGTCATGCCAACCTGCACCGCGATCAGGGCCTGATCGACAAGTTCTGGAATCCGTTCGTGGCCGCCTGGTTCCCGGAAGGCAAGGATGACCCCGACGTCACCCTGCTGGAGATCTCGGTGCAATCCGGCGAGCACTGGAAGGCCAAGGAGAGCAAGGCCTATCAGCTCTACGAGGTGGCGCGCGCCAACCTCGACAGGGACCACACCCCGAACATGGGCGAGAACGAGAAATTCGGCACGGTGTAAGCAGAAGCCCGAGCCCGTCATGGAGAGCTCTTCATAGAGAGCGCTTTGCAGTGCCCGCGTGAGGCTTCACGCACACGGCCATGCCAGACACGACAACGCCAGCCCTCGGGCTGGCGTTGTCGTGTCTGGCAGCCTGCCGTTTCCAGCAGGCCTGGCGTCGGTGGTGAGGATTCGGGTCAGCGAACGCCTCAGGCCTTCATGTCGAGCACGATGCGCCCCTCGATCTTGCCGTCGATCATGCGCCCGAAGATGTCATTGATGTCCTCGAGCTTGCCGGTCTGCACGGTGGCGGCGACCTTGCCTTCCGCGGCGAAGTCCAGCGCCTCCTGCAGGTCCTGACGCGTGCCGACGATGGAGCCACGCACCGTGATGCCATTGAGCACGGTGGAGAAGATCGGCAGCGGGAAGTCCCCCGGCGGCAGGCCGTTGAGCACCAGGGTGCCGCCACGGCGCAGCATGTTCTGGGCCTGATCGAAGGCCTTGGGCGACACCGCCGTTACCAGCGCCCCATGCGCGCCACCGATGTCGCGCTTGATGACGGCTGCCGGGTCTTCCTTCATGGCATTGACGGTCACGGTAGCGCCCAGTCGGCGGGCCAGCCCCAGCTTGGCATCATCCACATCCACCGCCGCCACGTTCAGGCCCATGGCGCGTGCATACTGCACCGCCATGTGTCCCAGCCCGCCGATGCCCGAGATTACCACCCACTGGCCGGGGCGGGTGTCGGTCATCTTGAGGCCCTTGTAGACCGTGACCCCGGCACACAGCACCGGCGCGACCTCCACGAAGCCCACGCTGTCCGGCAGTCGGCCGACGTAGCCGGCGTCCGCCAGCGTGAACTGGGCGAAGCCGCCATTCACCGAGTAGCCGGTGTTCTGCTGGCTCTCGCACAGCGTCTCCCAGCCGCCCAGGCAATGCTCGCAGTGGCCGCAGGCCGAGTAGAGCCAGGGCACTCCGACACGATCGCCTTCCTTGACGTGGGTGACGCCCTCGCCCACCGCCGCGATGGTGCCGACGCCCTCATGGCCGGGAATGAACGGTGGATTGGGTTTCACCGGCCAGTCGCCATGCGCGGCGTGCAGGTCGGTATGACAGACCCCGGAGGCGGCGACCTCGACCAGAATCTCGCCACGCCCCGGTCGCGGTACCGCGACCTCCTCGATCACCAGCGGTGCACCGAATTCACGTACCACGGCGGCTTTCATGCTGCTATCCATGACGTACTCCTCATCCATTGAAGACTGACGGATATTCAAGACTGACGGATATTCAAGACAGACGAACCAGCAAAGTTGCGGCGGAGAGTTGCGCCGGTGAGTGTGGGCTGGCGCCTGCATGCGCCAGCGCCTATGCCTGCACTCAGACCAGCGCGAAGCTTGCCTTTCCATTGAAACCAGACGCAGCGCTTCCTGCCCTGCGCCAGATCAAGCAATCGGATCTGGCGCGGGCATCGATGTCATTTTCTCAATCAGGAATCGCGGGAGGCGTGCAGCGCTACCAGTGGCGGTGGCACTGCCAGCCAGGCCTAGAAGAAGCCGAGCGGATTGATGTCGTAGCTGACCAGCAGGTTCTTGGTCTGCTGGTAGTGCTCCAGTGCCATCTTGTGGGTCTCGCGACCGACACCGGATTTCTTGTAGCCACCGAAGGCGGCATGGGCGGGATACTGGTGGTAGCAGTTGGTCCACACGCGACCGGCCTGGATGCCACGGCCCATGCGGAAGGCGACGTTCATGTCGCGACTCCAGACGCCGGCGCCGAGACCGAATTCGGTGTCATTGGCGATGGCCAACGCCTCGGCCTCGTCACGGAAGGTGGTGACGGCCACCACCGGCCCGAAGATCTCCTCCTGGAAGACACGCATCGAGTTGTTGCCCTTGAGCAGGGTCGGCTGGATGTAATAGCCGTTGGCCAGCTCGTTCTCCAGCTGCTCGCTGCTGCCACCGGTGAGCACCTCGGCACCTTCCTCGCGGGCGACATCCATGTAGGACATGATCTTGTCGAACTGCTCGCGGGAGGCCTGGGCGCCGACCTGCACGTCGGTGTCCAACGGGTTGCCGCGCTTGATGGTCTTCACGCGCTCCATCACCCGGGCCATGAAGTCGTCGTAGATGCTTTCCTGGATCAGGGCGCGTGATGGGCAGGTACACACCTCGCCCTGATTGAAGAACGCCAGCACCAGGCCTTCGGCGGCCTTGTCGATGAACTCGGGTTCGGCATTCATGATGTCGGCGAAGTAGATGTTGGGCGACTTGCCGCCCAGCTCCACCGTGGAGGGGATGATGCTGTCGGCGGCGCACTTGAGAATGTGCGAGCCCACCGGGGTGGAGCCGGTGAAGGCGATCTTGGCGATGCGCTTGCTGGTCGCCAGTGCCTGACCGGCCTCGGCGCCATAGCCGTTGACGATATTGAGCACGCCCGCCGGCAGCAGGTCACCGACCAGCTCCGCGAGCACCAGAATCGAGGCCGGAGTCTGTTCCGCCGGCTTGAGCACCACGCAGTTGCCGGCCGCCAGCGCCGGGCCGAGCTTCCAGGCCGCCATCAGGATCGGGAAGTTCCACGGGATGATCTGCCCGACCACGCCCAGCGGCTCATGGAAATGATAGGAGACGGTATTGGCATCGATGTCCGCCGCGGTACCTTCCTGGGAGCGCAGGCAACCAGCGAAGTAACGGAAGTGGTCCGCCGCCAGCGGAATATCGGCGTTGAGCGTCTCGCGCACCGCCTTGCCGTTGTCCCAGGTCTCGGCGACAGCCAGCATCTCGAGGTTCTGCTCGATGCGATCCGCGATCTTGAGCAGGATGTTGGAGCGCTCCTGCACCGAGGTCTTGCCCCAGGCAGCGGCTGCCTTGTGGGCCGCGTCCAGCGCGAGATCGATATCCTCCGCACTCGAACGCGGGATACGGCAGAAGGCCTCGCCCGTCACCGGGCTGACATTGTCGAAGTACTCACCCTTCACCGGCTCGACGAAGCGACCGCCGATATAGTTGCCGTAGATATCCTTGAACGTGACCAGCGCATCGGCGCTGCCCGGGGAGGCGTAGATCATGGCGAACTCCTGTTGGCCCGATTCACGAGTGGCGCTCGTGATCGACGGCCTGTTGTTGTCGTTGCTGCAAGGTCGTTGTCGTTGCTGAAAAATCCGTTGTTGTTGTCGTTGCTGCAAGGTCGTTGTCGTTGCTGAAAAATCCGTTGTCGTTGTCGAGAAGTCGTTGTCGTGTCAGCGAAACGCCTGTGTTGGCCCTTCTGCAGTGGCCCCGTTGGAGCTGACCCGCTTCCCGATCCAACAAGCGGTTCTTGATCAGGTGACTCTCACAGTCTTGACCACCGACGCCGATCGCGACATGCCCCCATGGGTGGAGACCGTCTCATCCCTTGGGAGGAGAAAAGCGAGGAGACACGAACGAAGAGAGGAAAGAGAGTAGAGAAGAGAAAAGGGAAAGGGGAAAGCGAAAAGAGCGCCGGAAGGAAATCAGGCTGGCCCGCCCGCCATACCGCGAAGGCCGCAAGGCACGACACCACGCCGTGACGTTATGCTCAGGGTAGCTGTTATCAGCAAGGTCATGATCAGGAAAGTCATGATGAGGATCGTCATGCTCAAGATTTCGCCCGTTACCGGCCAGGAGCCACCATGTACCGTCTGTTGATCGCGGATGACCATCCGCTGTTCCGTGATGCCATCAGTCGTACCCTGAGTCTGAGCGTCGCTGACGCCTCGGCGTCGCCCTACGAGCTGCTGCAGGCCGCCAGTCTCGCCGAAACGCTCAGCCTCATCGATGTGCACGCCGATAACCTCGACCTGCTGCTGCTGGATCTCGACCTGCCCGACAGCCACGGTCTGGAAGGCTTGAGGCGATTGCGCCAGGAGGCAGACTGGCTGCCGGTGGCGATTCTCTCCGCCCACGAGGCACGCGAGACGGTGCTGGAGGCCTTGTCACTCGGCGCGGTGGGCTACCTCTCCAAGTCGAGCTCGGCGGAGGTATTGCGCGAGGCGCTCGCGCGCATGCTGGCCGGAGAGGTCCATGTGCCTGCCCGCCTGATGCGCACCGCCCCGCGGCCGGCACAGGCGAGTCAGTCGGCTTTCTTACCCTCATCAACCTCAGCTTCGGCCTCAGCGCCAGTGCCACCGCCTCAACTCGCGCCGAGCCTCAGTGAAGCGGAATTCGCGCAGCGCTGGCAGACCCTCACCACCAAGCAGCGCGGCGTGCTGGAGCGCATGGTGCTGGGTGAATCCAACAAGATGATCGCCTGGCAGCTGGGCGTGGCCGAGACCACCGTCAAATCGCATGTCTCCGCCATTCTGCACAAGCTGGGGGTCGCCAGCCGGGTACAGGCGATCCTGCTGGCCAGCCACGCCCTGCCTGCCGTATCTGACGCGAGCGCACCCACTCCACAACGCGCAACGCCCCGCCGAGGCGCTAATGAGTGAGGCGCACAGCGGGGCGTTTCATGGGCCTGCTACCCACAGGACTCTTGCCTCTCACAAGGGCACAGACACTGGGACATAGGGCTTGGGACATAGAGCCTGGAACATAGACCCTGGAACATAGGCCTTACATCAGCTCGCCGACCAGCACATAGCCATTGAGCAGGATGATGATCGCCGCGACCAGCACCCCGATGGCCGTCACCCAGTGACGGTTGACCAGGTCTCCCATCAGGCGGCGATTGGCGGTGAACATCAACAGCGGCACCAGCGCGAAGGGAATCCCGAAGCTGAGTACCACCTGGCTTGCGACCAGCACCTGCTGCTCCGGCAACTCCATCAGGATGATGGCGATGGCCGGCGCCATGGTGATCACGCGGCGCAGCCACATCGGTATGCGGAAGTTGACGAAGCCCTGCATCACCACCTGACCGGACAGGGTGCCGACGATGGAGGAGGACAGCCCCGCCAGCAGCAGCGTGAAGCCGAAGATAAGGCTCGCCGCATCCTGCCCCATCAACGGTGACAGCAGCTTGTAGCTCTCGGTGATGGAAGCCACGCCGGTCTCGCCGTTGCCGTGGAAGACCTTGGCGGCCAGCACCAGCATCGCCATGTTGATCAAGCCAGCCAGCGCCATGCCGATGATGACATCCAGACGGTAGTAGCCCATCACGCGACGACGCTGCCCGCTGTCACGCACCCGGATGCGATTCTGGGACAGCGCGGAATGCAGGTAGATGACATGGGGCATCACGGTGGCACCGAGGATGCCGGCCGCCAGGAAGATGGCGTGGCTATCCGGGAAGCTCGGCGACAGCAAGCCATAGATGATCGGCTCCACCGGCGGACGGCTGAGGATGATCTCGAGCAGGAAGCCCGCCGAGACCGCCAGTATCATCGCGCCGATGATCATTTCCATCATGCGGAAGCCGAAACGCTGCATCACCAGCACCGCATAGGTGATGGCGCCGGTCAGCAGCGCCCCTTCCAGCATGCTGAGCCCGAACAGCAGATTGAAGGCCAGCGCCGCCCCCAGGAATTCAGCCAGATCGGTCGCGATGGCGACGATCTCCGCCTGCACCCAGAAGGCCCATACCACCGGACGCGGGAAGCGTTCACGGATGACCTCGGCCAGATTCTTGCCGGTCGCCAGCCCCAGCCGTGCGGACAGGGTCTGGATCAACATCGCCATCAGATTGGCCCACAGCACCACCCACAACAGGGCGTAGCCATAACGGGAACCGGCCTCGATGTTGGTCGCGAAGTTGCCCGGGTCGATATAGGCGACGGCAGCGATCATCGCCGGGCCGA
This sequence comes from Cobetia sp. LC6, assembly GCF_030264805.1. Lineage (NCBI taxonomy): Bacteria > Pseudomonadati > Pseudomonadota > Gammaproteobacteria > Oceanospirillales > Halomonadaceae > Cobetia > Cobetia sp. LC6. The sequence goes on from NZ_JASSPL010000002.1 coordinate 12,757, forward strand.
GGAAAGGCAAGGCGCGGCGCAGGCGGCCAGCGACACGGACAGGGGGAGCTGTGCGCACACCACCGGCAGCAGAGGCTTCGCCTTCGCTGCCCAGTGACACGCTTGCGGCATGACGTACGGATTTATCGGACATGACATTCAGCATGGGGGGAAAACCTGCCAGATCAATGACCCGCGAACAGATAAGGAAATATGCGGGAGGCTATGTGACAAGCATACACGCCAAACGCCATTGATTCTCATTAAAAACAAGCGTGATGTCCGATAGGCACCGTCAATCGCCCCTGTGACGGACGCCTATTTGCCATTGTCTTTCTCAGCGCTCCCTCCCAGCCCCTTCTTGTGCCCCCTTAATCTCTTTCCAGCGCTCTCTTGCCTCCCCCTTTACAGCATCTCTTGCAGCACTTCTTCCAGCACTTCCGTGAGCGGCTAGCGACAATTGACCAGCAACTGGCGCAGACGCAGCGGCTTGACCGGCTTGAGCAGAAAGCCGAAACCGAGCGCGCGCGCCCTGGCCTTGAGCGGTGCCGAGTGGTCCGCGCTGATCACCACCACCGGCAACCCCGGCCAGCGTTGTCGCAGGCGTTGCGCCTGCTTGAGGCCATCAGGCTGCCCTTCGCCGAGCTGATGATCGACGATCAAGATCTGCGGCGCGGCCATGGCCTGCTGCAACAGCACCTCGGCATCATCGGCGCAGTGGACACTCGCGCCCCAGCCCCCGAGCAAAGACTGCATGCCGGCGCATACCTCTCGATCATCCTCGACCACCCAGATAACGGTATCGAGCAGCGGCTGCGCGAGCGGTGACACACAAGGCTGGCCGGGAGAAGAGGCATCAGCCGCTGACCCCACCATACTGGCAGACTGACGGATCGGCACGCGGACCGCGAAGACAGCGCCGCGCCCCGGTGTGCTGGTCAGCGACAAGGGATGCTCCAGCAGGCCGGTGATGCGCTTGACGATCGCCAGCCCCAGCCCGAGGCCGCGCTGCTCGTTGTCCTGGCGCGGCGCCAGACGCCGGAATTCCTGAAAGACCACCTCGCGCTGATGCTCGGCGATGCCGGGGCCGTTGTCGGCCACGGTGATCTCCAGCCAGTCACCACGGCGACGACATCCCAGCAGCACACGCCCGCGTGCCCGGCCATCCGGTACATGGCGCAGCGCGTTGCTCAGGAAGTTGCGCACCACTCGTGCCAGCAGCTGCAGGTCCGACGCGATACTCAGATGGCTGGCCACGTAATGCAGCTCGAGCCCACGGGCGGCACCCAGCTGGCGATATTCCTCGGCGAGCACATCCAGAAGCTCACGCACTGGGAAGACGGCGACATCCGCCGTCAGCACGCCGGCATCCAGCCGCGAGATATCGACCAGCGTGCCCAGCAGACTTTCGACATCTGACAGCGAGCGCCCCAGCCGCGCCACCAGCTCGACGGGCGTAGAGACGCCCGGCGAAGTGTCGCCCAGCGAAGCGTCGCCCAGCGAAGCGTCGCCCAGCAAAGCGTCGCCCGGCGTGGCGTCGCTCTGCAGGGATTGATTCATCTCCAGCCTCACCAGTTGCTCTTCCAGGGTGCTTGTGAACAACCGGGCGGCATTCAGGGGTTGCAGCAGGTCATGGCTGATGGCGGCGAGAAAGCGGGTCTTGGAGTGATTGGCCGCCTCGGCGGCGGCCTTGGCGGCGGTGAGGCGTCGATTGAGCGCTCCCAGCTCATCGAGGGTGCGATGCAGGGCATCGGTACGCTCGCGCACCTGATCCGCCAGCAGTACCGCATGCTCGAAGGCGGCGTAGGGCGCGCTCGGTGAAGGGCTGCTGGATTCGACCCGCTCGATCAGCGCGGCGTTGATCTTCTCCAGCTGGCGATTGCGCGCCTTGAGGGCGACGAGTTCGGCGCCTTGAGCGTCCGTCTCGGTCAGCGGCGTATCAGGCGACATCCTCTCCTCCCATGACGTCGGCAACCGACCGGCGCTGGCCGATCACCACGCCGGTGAAGGTCTGGTTGATGTGCATGCCGTGATACTGCTCACCATAGGTATTGAAGCCGATCACCCGATGCCGCCTGAGCATCCGTGAGGCCTCATCCTCCAGCGCCAGCGCCTCGATCTCCATGCGTCGCAGGAAGCAGTCGCAGCCGATGGTCAGCGCGGGCGGCCCCAGGCGCGCCTCCACCTCGGCCAATCGCTGCTCGAGCTGCTCGAGAATCGGCGCGGCCTGCATGGCGGTAAGCACGATGCCGGTCTCCACCGCACAGTAGAAACTCAGGCTGGCATCGTCATTCACACGCTGGATGGAGCGCACGTAATGCGCCTCGCCGATGCGCACCGCCAGCGGGCAACGCGCGAAGACCGCCTCCTCCAGCACTTCGGGCGCGACGCCGGCCAGCCTGGCGTACTCCTCGGCGGCGGGCTCGGCATTCAGCTCCAGCACACGGCGCGAATCACGGTCCACTGCCGTCACCACGAGCTTGTCGACCAGCGGCGTGAGGTGATGGGTGCTGATGACCTCGAACGGCAGCCGCGTGTTGATCACCACCACGACCGCCGCCTGATCATGAAAGACGCCGTCGGCGTAGACATAGGTGTGCGACAGGCGATTGTCATCCCCGGCGGAGCCACCGAAGGCGGGAATGCTGCCCAGCGCCGCATCCAGCGTCGCCAGTACCTGCTCCTCGCTGCTCGAGAGCCCATCGAGCAGCGTCAGCGCGAAGCTGTTGCCCATCACCGGCGCCACGGCCTGTTCGCGACAGCGCGCCAGCAGCTCATCACTCAGTGCCTGGGCACGCGGAAGATCGAAGCCGCTCAGATCATCGATCAGCACCTGTGCCAGCGCGAAGTCACTGCGCGCCAAGCCGATGGCGGTGATGGAGCCGCGTGCATAGCCCTCGGGCGTGATCTCGCCGGCAGTGGTGCAACCACTCACCGGCACCTCGCCGAAAGTGGCGGCCAGCGCCTGGCCCAGTGCCGCCAGCGGATAATCCGCCGAGCAGAAGAACAGCACCCCGCCCAGCCGCTCACGATCATCCAGCGCCAGATCAAGCTGTCGAGCCAGCTCGGCCACCGCCGCCTGCGGCTCCTTGAGCTGGCTGGCCGCCGTGGCCAATGGCACGGCATTCATCTCGCCCTCCGGCTGCGCCCTTTCCTTCACGCGACTGCTGACATCCGCCATGTCCCCTCCTCCCGTCGAGCGTGGCGGAGCCGGAGATGACGATCATCCATCGGCGTCCGGCCTAGAGCACCAGCCCGCTGGCTCTCACCACGCGTCGTTCAATGGCACCTTCCAGCGTCTCACGGCGGGTGCCCGCCAGCGTGACCCGCGATTTGGCCCGTGTGATGCCGGTGTAGACCAGCTCGCGGGTCAGAATCGGGTTGGCGCCCTCAGGCAACACGAATACCACATGGCGGAACTCGGAACCCTGCGACTTGTGGACCGTCATCGCGAAGACCGTCTCCACCGCCTCGAGACGAGACGGCAATACCGCGCGCACGCCACGGTGGAAGCGCTGGATGTCGCTATCCTGCCCGTCACGCTCGCCGTCTGACGCCACCTCCTCCTCGACCGGAAAGAACACGCGCAAACGCCCCCCGGCGGCGGGGTCCGGCAGGGTGATGCCGACATCGCCGTTGTAGAGCCCCAGCGCGCGGTCATTGCGCGTCACCATCACCGGACGCCCGGCGTACCAGCCACGCTCGTCGGCGATCAGGCCGCGTCGCATCAGCACCCGCGCCACGCGCTGGTTGAGGCCATCGACGCCGTAGGGGCCACGACGCAGCGCGCACAGCAGCTGGAACTCGAGCAGCAGGTCGATCACCTCACGCGCCGGGCGCCGCCCACGCACGGCCTCCAGCGCCGGACGGTAGCCATTGACCACCAGCTTTTCCAGATCACGGTCCTCCGGGCCACTGAGCTTGAGCCAGGCGATATCGCTGTAGCCGGTCTTCCAGGCGGCGCGCAGCGCCTGGCGATCCCCGGCGTTGCTGGCGCGTGCCAGGGCGCCGATGCCGCTGTCGGCGGAGAAGCGATAACTTTTCTGCAGCACCACCACGTGATCGGCAAGGCGGCCACGGGTCGCTGATGTCTCCTCCGAGTTCTGTCCATCAGGCTCGGCGATGGCCTGTTCCAGCCTTTCGCCGGTCAGGCGGGTGAGATCTTCACACAGCGCCGGTGAGTAGCGCGGCGGCAGCGCATGCTCGCAGAGATCGCCCAGCACGGCACCGGCTTCCACCGAGGCCAGCTGGTCCTTGTCGCCGAGCAGGATCAGGCGGGCATGGGCGGGCAGCGCGCCGAGCAGTGCGGCCATCAGATCGAGATCGACCATCGAGGCCTCATCCACCACCAGCAGGTCCAATGCCAGCGGATTGCCGGCGTGATGGCGGAAGTGGCGGGAATCCGGACGCGCGCCCAGCAGGCGGTGCACGGTGCTTGCCTCGCGCGGGATGGCGGCGCGTACCGCATCTGGTACCTCGAGCTTCGCCACCGCCCCGCGGATCGACTCCGACAGCCGCGCCGCCGCCTTGCCGGTCGGGGCGACCAGGCGGATATCCAGCGCCCGCCGCTCATGCGGTTGAGCTGGCTCATCGCCTTCCACCTCGCCCTCTACACCGACAGCGCCACCCGCCAGCGCCTGCGACTGCAACAGCGCCAACAGGCGCGTGACGGTGGTGGTCTTGCCGGTACCGGGGCCGCCGGAGATCACCGTCAGACGCTGACGCAACGCCAGAGCGCAGGCCAGCTTCTGCCAGTCCGGCTCGCCATGCGGGTCTGGCTGATTGCTGGCAAACAGCTCGCGCAGACGCTCACCCAGCGCATCACTGACCCGCGTCTCACCCTCCTCGCTTGGCCCCATCCGCGCACGCAGCCCCGCCGCGACTTCACGCTCGGCCTGCCAGTAACGGCGTAGATAGAGACGCTCGCCCACCAGCACCAGCGGACGCAGCGGCAGATGACCCGCCGGAGAATCGGCCTGCGCCAGCACGCTGACCAGCCGCGATGCCGCCAGCTGCTCGGCCCAGCGACCGGCATCGAGATTCGCCAGAAAGGCCTCCGGCAGGGCTACATTGACCTCGGCCAGATGCGCCTCGGACTGCTCCAGCGGCGGCAGCGACAGGGTCGCGCGTGGCTCGGCCAGCGCCCGCGACAGCGACAGGCACACATGCCCGCGCCCCAGCTGGTGGCTGGCCAGCGCGGCCGCCAGCAGCACGCTGGCCGGGGCTTCCGGCACATGACGCGCCATGAAGCGCACCAGATGGGCATCGACTCGCCTGAGCCAGCCCAGCTCCACCCACAGGCCGAGTGTCGCGAGCAGAGTGTCGGCAGTCGGGGCGTCAGGGGCAGCGCTGAGCTGCTGCGTTGGCACGGACATGGTGTCAGACATCGAAGGCCCCCTGCTGGCCGCTTTGCGTGAGTGGCGAGGTGTCGGCGGTGTTGAGGAGCAGGCTATCCAGGGCGGAGCTGTCGCCGCTCAGCCAGAGATCCAGCGCCTCGATCAGCGCCTGTGATGGCCTGCGCTGGAAGACGCCGGGCGTCGCCACGCCGGGCGTCGCCACGCCGGGCGTCGCCATATTGCCCAGATCATGTGCCTCATCCACCACAAGCGCGGGTGAGTCAGCGCCGGCATCCAGGCCGCGCAGGAAGACATACAGCACCCCGCCCATGCAGCGCTCGTAATCGTAGTCCTCACCGAGGCGCGCCTTGAGCAGACGGTGCAGCGCGAGGGTGTAGAGCACGTATTGCAGGTCGTAGCGGTGCTCGACCATCGCGCGCGCCAGCGATTCCCCAAGATAATCCTCGGGGCGCTCGCCCAGATAGTTGGATTTCCAGTCCAGCACATACCAGCGCCCGCCGGACTGGAAGGTCAGATCGATGAAGCCCTTTAGCATGCCGTGCATGCGGCGTGGGGCGAGTCTGGGCCGCGAGCGTGGCAACGGTTCCAGCGCGGTGACCACGGCATCCAGCGGCAGACTGCGCGCATGTACGGCTGGCAGCCAGAACTCCAGCTCCGGCAGCCAGGCCTCCAGCCGGTTGAGCAGAATAGGCTCCCCCTCGAAGCCCTGCAGCGGACGGGTCAGCGCCTGCTCCAACCAGTCGGTGAGGCGCGGCTGCCAGCTGGCATCGAAGCCACCGAAATGCAGCCGCGAGCCCACCAGCCGCTCAAGCTCGCCGCGGTAGTCATCCGCGCCGAGGCGATCGAGATCCACCGCCTCCAGCAGGCCGTGCAGGAAGGTCCCCGGACGCGGCCCGCGCGGGAAATCATGCAGATGGATCTCGCCCACCGTCATCGGCAGGCCGCCGGCCAGCAGCGGACCGGACTGCCCTGCCACCTCGCGGTCCGGACGCGTCAGGCCCTGCTCGCCCTCTTCCAGCGCGATTTCGGTGGCGCCCTCGGGCACGCGGTCATCCGCGGCATCGGCGGTGTCTTCCAGCGCCGCCGTCATCTGACGGGCATCGGTGAGCAAGGCGGTGTAGGAGGCGATCCACCAGTCATCCTCGATGCCGCCCGCGAAGTGGCGCGCGCCGTGGAAGTGCTGATCGCGTTCCGCCGGTGGCTGGTAGTCATGACCGGGAAGCTCCGGCAGGCCGGAAACGCGCGCCAGCAGGCCAGACTGCTGATCACACCAACCGTGCAGCGCGGCCTCGATGGCGCTGGACTCGATGTCCGGGGTGTCACTCAAGCCGAGCAGATACCCGACGGCGGTAAACGGCAGGCTCAACTGCTTGCTGAAACCGCCCTTGCCAATGGGCGCCAATCCCAGCCAGCAGGCGAACTTGGGTCGTGTCAGCGCCACGTAGAGCAGACGCACGTCCTCCATCAGACGTGCATGGTCGGCCGCCGCGATGGCCTCCTTCGAGGGCTTCTTGACCAGGATGCTGTCATCGAGCGCGTCATCCTTCTGATCGGCTCTCCGAGCAGGCACTTCCTCGTCATCACCTTCCTGGTCATCATCTCCCACGTCAGCCGAAGCCAGCCAGCGCTGCTTGAGCGTCAGCAGGCCGAAATTCCTGTCCGGCTCGGCCGCACGGAAGCTGGCCATGAACGGCAGCAGCACGATGGGATATTCAAGCCCCTTGGACTTGTGGATGGTGACGACGCGCACCAGCCCCTCATCACTTTCCAGCCGCTGGCTGAGGCTGTCGCTGTCCAGCGCTTCATGGCCGGATTCCAGCGCCTGATGCCACCAGCGCAGCAACGCCTGCTCGCCATCGAGACGCTGGGCGGCATTCTGGGCCAGCTCGCCAAGGTGCAGCACGTCCGTCAGGGCGCGCTCGCCCCCGGCGCGCGCCGCCAACCGCTCACCGACCCGGAAGTCGCGCATCACGCCGCGCAGCATCGGCAGCACGCCACGCCGTTGCCAGTCGCGGTGGTAGCCATCGAAGCGCTCGACTTCACGCTCCCAGGCAAGCTCATCGACCGCGAGGCGTTCAACCAGCGAGAGGTCATCCGCCAGCAGGCGCGTCGCCAGCGCCGCGCGCAGGCGGCGGTCGTCACGCGGATGGGCCACGGCCTCGAACAGCTGCAGCAGCTCGAAGGCCTCCGGCGTGTCGAATACCGAGCTCTTCTCGCTCAGATAGACGCTGCGGATGCCGCCGTCGGCCAGCGCGCCACGCACCGCTGCGGCCTCACGGCCATTGCGCACCAGCACGGCGATATCGCTGGCGGCCACGCCACGTGGCGTCGCATCCCCTTCGGCCATGAACACCAGCCCCGGCTCGCCCGCCGCCAGACGCTGCTGTCCTTCCAGCAGGGCCTGGATCTGGGCGCGACAGGCCTCACTCATGGCGCGGCGGTGGTCATCGGCGCTCAGACGCTCACCGCTGGCCCACCACAGATTCAGCGCGCAGGCGGCCTCTTCGCGGCCATCCGGATGACGCTGTACCAGCCGGGTGCGCGTGCCCTGGGCCTCGACCGGCTGGAAGGGAATGTCCTCACTGCCGAAGGGCGCGGGATGCTGGGCGAACAGGGCATTCACCGCGGACACCATCGCGGCGCTGGAGCGGAAGTTGCGCGGCAGGGTAAAGCGCGAGGAGGTGACCTTGCGCGCCGCCAGATAGGTGTCGATATCGGCGCCACGGAAGGCATAGATGGCCTGCTTGGGGTCACCGATCATCAACAGCGTGCTTGGCGCCTCGCCGGCATCGTTGCCGACATCACTGCTGAAGGCATCGTCGTCGGTCGGGCCATCGCCCGCCGTCTGCGGATAGATGCGCCGGAAGATGCGGTACTGGACCGGGTCGGTATCCTGGAATTCGTCGATCATCGCCACCGGCAGTTCCTGACGGATCTGGCGCGCCAGACGCTGGCTGGCCTCGCCATTGAGCGACGGGTCCAGCGCGTGATCGAGATCATTGAGCAGGTCCGAGAATTCCCACAGCCCGAGGCGGCGCTTCTCGCAGATCAGGGCGCGGGCGACGCTGTCACGCGCATGCACGGCGACCTGATCCAGCAGCACGGCGTCCGGTGCGGGCACCTCGGCCAGCATGTCCAGCGCCTCGAAGAAGGGATGACGCGGCGTCTGGCAGTTCTTCTTGGTGCCCTTCTCGAGCTTGGCCTGACTCAGCCAGCACAGCTTCTTGCTGTCGAGCATGTCGGCGGCGAAGTCGTGCTCGCCGCTGGCCAGCCAGGCAGCCGTCGCCGCCAGACGGGGCTCGAGTTCGGCCTCCTTGTAGCTGTTGCCGTTGAGGGCCTTGCTGGCGAAGGCCTCGCCCATTACCGCGCGGATGGCCGGCTCATCGAAGCTTTCCTCGACGGCGCGCCGCGCGGCCTCCTGCTGCTGACGCCACTGTTCGGCATTGCCGAGCAGCTCGCTCAGGTCATCCGGGGCCTCAAGACATTCACCGTCGCGGTACAGCGGGCGTGGCGTGCCGTCACGCAGCAGGCCGCGCAGCTCCTCTCCCAAGGCGTCGGGGCCGGCCCAGCGGCCACGAATCAAGGCCTGCCACTCGCGGGCCAGCGGATAGAACTCGCAGCGCCAGTAATCCTCGACGCAGCGCGCCAGCAGCGACTGGCCGTCCTGCAACAGCTCGGCGCCGAAGCGTCCACCGGCATCGAAGGCATGTCGGCTGAGCATGCGCTGGCAGAAGCCGTGGATGGTGAAGATGGCGGCGTCATCCATCAGGCGCGCGGCCTGGTCGAGGCGCCGTGCCGCCGCGGCCTTGAGACGCGATGCGTCCTCGGCAGATGAGGATGTCAGCAGCGGCGCGAGCAACTCGGCCAGCACCGGATCAGGACTGGCACGCTCCAGCAGCGCCTCTCGTGCCTGCTTGAGGCGCGCGCGAATGCGGTCTCTAAGCTCGGCGGTGGCGGCTTCGGTGAAGGTCACCACCAGAATCTCCGGCGGCGTCAGTGGGCGCGGATAGCAGACGCCCGCGTCCTGGCCGGGCAAGGGCCCGAGCACCAGCCGCACGTAGAGCGCGGCGAGTGTGAAGGTCTTGCCGGTGCCGGCACTCGCCTCGATCAGATGCTGACCGAGCAGGGGCAGCGTCGGAATATCGAGGGCCTGACCCTGCTGGCTCTGAGCTATCTCGTCACACATTGCCGCTTCCTTCTCCTGAGCGATGCCACTCCTCACGCCACTCTCCACACCGCGCATGTCTTCCACTCTGGTATCGCTCATGGCGTCGCCTTCCCGGTGGCAAGCTCCACCGCGCGTTCGCCGAGAATGCCCTGACGCACACCGATCATGCTCTCGATCAGTGGCTGATAGAGCTGCACGCTGTTGAGCACCCCGCCGGCCTGTGCAAAGGCGTCGAACTCCGGCCACAGCTCGCCCAGCGCGCCTTCCTGACGCCTGAGCGCCTGGGGGCCCTTGAAGATGTCTTCGCTGAAGCGGGCTTCCATGGCGCGCATCAGGCTGTCGGCAAGCCAGGGCTTGTGAATGGCGGCCAGCGCCGTCTCAAGGTTTGCGCTGCCGTCAGCGTCCTGCGCCTTGAGCGCGCCGAACAGGGCATTGCGATCCTCCTCGCCGACCACCTCCCAGAGGGTGGTCGCCAGTTCCAGCGCGGCCGCCAGCGGCGCCTGCCAGCCCTGGGCATACGCCTTGACGAGATGGCGCAGCGCGGCCTCGGCCTGCTCGATGCGCAGCGCAGGGAACAGCAGCCAGCGGTCCTCGAACACCGCAAGCCACTGATAACCTTCACGACTTGCGCCCTGATCGCCCACCAGCTCCCCTAGGCCGGGGCGCGCATTGGCCATCAGCCAGTCGAGGTAGCCGGCCAGCAGACGATGCGGCTTGCCAAGCTTCTTGTAGCGCCCTTCCTTGCCGGGCTTGAGGGTGCCGAAGTGGGTCGCCTCCAGCGTGGCCAGCAGGCGGCTCTCGCCCTCGGCGTCATCGCGCAGCTGCTGGCGACTGATCAGACGCGTGGTAAGGGTCACGCGCAGCATCTCGCTGCCCTCACCCTGCATGATCAGCGGTACCTCGAGGGTGCGCGGCGGCAGCGAGATGGCATCGCTGAGCTGGTCACGCCAGCTGGCCAGCTGCTGGTCGAGACGCCTGAGGCGCGGCTCGATCAAGGCATCGGCAAAGCCCAGCGCCGGCAACCGCCCGGCCCGGCGCAGACGTTCGGCGGCCAGCGGCAGTGACTGCCCGGCAAGTGCGGCTTCCAGCAGCTCGCGGGTCAGGGTGAAGTTCTCCAGCCCGTCGGGGGCGAAGGGTTCGTTGTCTTCATCCGGTACCTCGGCATCGCGGAAGCGCACGCCGACACGGTCCAGCCCCAGCTGCCAGGGGCGGCGCAGGAAGCGCGCCAGCGAATCGGCACCGAGGCGCAGGTGGGACTCCGGCGCCTGCTCCACCAGCTGCTTCAAGGCAGTCGTTGCCGCCGAGCCCGCCTTGGTCTCGCTTGGCTTTTCCTGATCTTTTTCAATCACTTGAGCCTGATCTGCCGCTCGATACAGGCTCGACCAGCTGGCGTCATAGCTGAACAGATCGACGACCGCCGCCTGGCAGGCATGGAAATAGCGCCGCGAGAACGGCTGCAGCGGGTGTTCGGTTATCAGGCGTTCACGCAGTGCCGCCTCCCGCGAGCGCTTGGCGGAGTGCTGCTGCTCGGGCTCCCAGCCCAGTTCGATGTAGTCGAGCAATTCACCGACCAGCACCGAGGGCGGCCGCTCGCCGTTGTCGCGCTGGTCGCGGCCGACCCACGAGATCGACAGGCGATCCCGCGCCGCCAGCAGCGCCTCCAGGAACAGGTAGCGATCATCGTCGCGCCGCGAACGGTCCCCCGCCTGCGGCCGGCTGGCCATCAGGTCGAAATCCTGCGGCATGCGCACCCGCGGGTAGTCGCCATCGTTCATGCCCAGCAGGTGCACTTCGCGGAAGGGAATCGCACGCATCGGCATCAGGGTGGCGAAGTTGACGCGCCCGGCGAGGAAGCGCTGGGCGAGACCGCCGCTGTCCAGCTCGCCGCGCAGTGCCTCGCGTACCACCTTGAGCGACAGGCAGCCCTCGAAACCGGCCTGCTGCCAGCCCTTGTCGAGGCGTGAGAGCGCCGCCTGCAGGCGCGCCAGAATGTCGAATTCCTCGGCGCTGTCCGGGCTGAGGCTCTCCTCCCACAGCCGCTGCAGCGTGGTGGCCCAGTCCGCTGGCGTACGCGAGGTGTCCAGCCAGCGGCGCCAGCGATCCAGACTCTCGATCAGCTCGCCGACCTTGCCTGCCAGCTCGGCCTCGAGACCGGCCACTTCATCGAACGGCACCACGCCATCGAAACTCAGGCCGTTCATGTCGACAAGACCGTCCATCAGATCGTCAATCGGAGCGCCATTCCGCTCATCCCCAAGTTCCCCTTGCGCCGGGGCCCCGGTGGCGTAGCCCAGCAGCATGCGCTCGAGCCCGAAGCGCCAGCTGTTCTCGTCGAGGGGCATGAAGCCGAGCTGCTCACGGTGCTCGCCGGAGAGTCCCCAGCGCACGCCGCTGTCGGCCAGCCAGCGCCGCAGACGCTCGAGCTCACCCTCCTCGATGGCGAAACGACGCCGGAAGGCGGCGACATCCAGCGCATCCAGCACCTCGCTGACGCCGAGGCGGCGCTCCGGCAGCTCCAGCAGCATCAAGACCAGCCCGAGCAGCGGATTGGCCTGGCTGGCCACGCGATCGGCGATGGTGAAGGGGATATGGCGCGGATTGCCCGGCGGCAGCTGGCCGAACACCGCCTCGATATAGGGAGCATATCGGTCGATATCCGGCACCATCACCAGGATGTCACGCGGCCGCAACGGCTCGCCCTCGCCACGTTTCTCGGCGTCATGGGCCCGCTCGAAGGCCGCCAGCAGGCGGTCGTGGAGAATCTCGACCTCGCGCAGCGCCGAGTGGGCGCTGACCAGACTGATTGAGTCGTCATCGGCCACGAGTACCCGCGGACTCCCCTCGGCCAGCGCACGCTCGCCGGGGTGGACCAGCTCGAGTATCTCGTCCTGGATCTGCAGCAGCAGCGGCGCCTGCTCGGGCGGCGTGTCCTCGCTGATGCGCGGCACGAAGACGTCCAGCTCGAGATCGAAGCCGCTGTCGCGCCCCGACAGCGCGCTCTCGAATTCATACAGGCTGACGATGAAGTCACGCCCCTGCGCACCAAGCCCTGCCAGCAGCGGGTTGGCCTTGAGGTGCAACTCCTCCTCCGCCAGCCCGATCAGCGCAGGCGCCTCGGGGTGACGGGCACGCTGTTGCGAGAGGCGCTCGCTGTCCATGCGCTGGCTGTCAGCTCGCGAACTGCGCCGTACGGCTTCGCGGTCGGAGACGATATCGCCCCAGTAATGGCGGCAGGGATTGGTGATCATCAGGTATATGTCCATCACCCCGGACAGCGCATGCAGCGCATCCAGCGTCTGGCCGGGCAACGCCGAGATACCGAACACGAACAGGCGTGGCGGCAGCGGGTGACGGCGGGTCGAGGGCAATGTCTCCAGCGCGCGCGCCGCCGCGACGAAGCGACCATGCAGGGCGGCGCGGTGATGCTGACGGCTGCTGGACGGCGCATCGGCCAGCACCGCTCGCCATAGTGCCGGCTGCCACTGCTGGCTGTCCGGCAGGTTGTCGGGCAGCAGATTGGCCGGCAGCTCGCTTGCGGCCTGCTGGCGCGCGAAGGCATCCCGGAAGTCATCGTCTTCAAGCCCGCTCTCCCAACTGCGTACCCACTCGGGGCGATAGTTGAGGTACTGATCGAACAGGTCCGCCAGCTGGCAGGCCAGCTGCCACTGCTGGCGTTCGGCCTCGGGGCCTTCGGGCAGCGCTGGCAATGCGTCCTCGCCGACCGCCTCGATCAACTGACCACGCTCGTCGCGACACAGGTAATCCCTGAGCGGCGCATAGCATTCCGCCTGGGATTCATCGGCCAGCAGCCCCGGCAGCAGGCGCAGCAGACGCCAGGCAAGCGGCCCCTTGTCGAAGGGCGACAGCTCAGGAATCTCGTCGCCCAGCACGCCACCCAACACCCCGCGATAGGCACGCCACACGAAGCTCGAGGGCAGTGGAAAATCCACCGAGGCGGCGATGCCATCGGCCTCGGCCAATGACAATCTCAGCCACTGGGCCATGCCGTTGGACTGGACGAGGAAGGTTTCCGGCACCAGCGGAGGCTGAGGCGCGGCCTTGATCACCTTGAGGGCCAGATCGCGCAGGTCCTCGAGGTGATTGGCGTGAAGAACGGTAAACATGCGGGCATCCTGCTGGGAGTGACAACCCGGCCATCGTGGCCGTGGCAAGCCGCTGCGCGGAAGAGACAATGAATGGCTCTATCCTAGCGTCGCCGTGGCGCCGGCCCAAACGAAAAACGCGCACCACCCAGAGGGTGATGCGCGTTTTCAGGCAGAGGCAGGCCACAAGGGCCTGACCCGCATCCTGCGCTGCCAGACACGCTGATCAGACGATGCGCATCAGTTCTCGGCCGCGCGGGCTGATCGCCAGCCACAGACCGAGCACCACGCCCATCAGCGACAGCGCCGCCACGTACCAGGTGGGCGACAGCGGCGAGACGGTCATCATCAGCGAGACCAGAATCGGCGTGAAGCCACCGAAGATGGCATAGGCGACATTGTAGGAGAACGACAGACCGGTGAAGCGTACCGCCGGCGGGAAGCCACGGATCGCGATGCTCGGCACCGCGCCGACGATGCCGACGCTGAAGCCGGTCAGGCAGTAGAGCGGCACCAGCAGGCTGGGGTCTGAGTGCATGGTGGCGAGAAAGACCCAGTAGGTAATGCCCAACAAGGCGCTCCACAGCACCAAGGTGACGCCGGCGCCGATGCGATCGACCATGTAACCGGAGACGATGCAGCCGATGCAGACCGCCACGATCGCCAGACTGTTGGCGGAGAAGGCCGCGGCGCGGCTCAGGCCCTCGAGCTCCGCGATCAGGCTCGGCGTCATCAGGATCACGACCACGATGGCAGCGGTCAGAATCCAGGTGACCGCCATCGCCACGGCAATCGCCGGGCGCTGTTCACGCAGGATCATCTTCAAGGGCAGCTCGGCGGCCAGCGCCTTCTTCTGCTGCATCTCGGCGAATACCGGCGTCTCGTGCAACCAGCGACGCAGATAGACCGAGAACAGCCCGAACACGCCGCCGATGATGAACGGTATCCGCCAGGCGAAATCACTGACTTCTTCCGGGGTGTAGACACTGTTGATGGCGCTGGCCATCAGCGAGCCGAGCAGGATGCCCCCCACCAGCCCCATCGAGAGCGTGCCGCAGGCCAGGCCGTTGTGACGCGGTGCGACGTGCTCGCTGACGAACACCCAGGCGCCCGGCACCTCACCACCGACCGCGGCGCCCTGGAACAGACGCAGGATGATCAGCAGCAGCGGCGCCCACATGCCGATGACGGCGTAGGTCGGCAGCATGCCCATCAGCAGGGTCGGCAGCGACATCATGAAGATGGACAGCGTGAACATCTTCTTGCGGCCCAGCGTATCGCCGAAGTGAGCCATGATGATGCCACCCAGCGGGCGCGCCAGATAACCGGCGGCGAAGATGCCGAAGGTCTGCACCTGACGCAGCCACTCGGGAATGTCGGGCGGGAAGAACAGCTGGCCGACGACGGTGGCGAAGAACACGAAGATGACGAAGTCATAGAACTCGAGGGCGCCGCCGAGGGCGGACAGACCGAGCACCTTGATGTCACCACGCTTGAGCGAATTTTCGTTGGGCAAAACATGAGCAGCGGAGGCGGAGCCCGCTGCGGGGATGGAATCGTTCATGGATCTCTGTTTAGCGGGGGCTGGTGTCCAGCGATGGTCAAGGGTGATTCACGCGTCGCGCATCTTGTCTTGGAGGCTTTCAGTCGGAGAGACTTCGTCCCGTCGAGTGACATCTTCGAATCGAGAGACATCACTGATCTCGGAGCGGAAGTCGTGCTGATGATGACTGAAAGCACCGGGGTTGCCCCGGAGGCGTGGCGATCATGCGGAATCCTGCCAGCGTACGACGCATCACTGCATTGCATAAAACACAATACAGGTCGATGCAGTCATGCGTTTCATGTATCGCGCCCAGAGTAGCAAAGGCGACCTTGGCTGGGTAGCGTTCGCTCACTGTCCGACAGGGGGCTTGCGGGAAATCACGCCGGCCTTGCAAGGCGTTGGCATGAAAGACCCCGGTGCCTCGACAAGGCGAACCGGGGTGGGGGACGTCTTTCTGTCTAGTTCAAGCAATGAGGGAGGTAGTGTGATGGGCGTCCTGCAGTGGGTCACCTTCCCTCCCCTGCCGGGCGACGCACGAGTCCTGGATTCAAGCTCAGGTTCATCGACAAGCGTCAGCTGCAGTAGCCCCAGCCTTCCAGGCGTTGGCGAATGTCCTCGACCCGCTGACGGTTCTTGCCGAGATCGGAATGCCCTCTGCGTGAGACGCTGCGCACATGGCAGACCCCCTCCTCTTCATTGCAGACGATTTCCACATCATCGACGAAGCCCAGCACGGGGGTGTGGAACTCGGCGTGCAGATAGCCGCCATCTTCGCTGATGATTTCAGCATGGCCCATGGATTCTATGATGCCGTGCAACTTCTCCATCGCACTGACGCAGCAATCCTGCGGCATCGGGAGTGGCGCGACATAATGCTTGCTGTCAGTGGCCTGGGAGCTGACCCCGTTGGGGGTGCTGGGGGCCGGAGCCAGCATGCCATCATGCAGGCCGAGATTGTCTGGACGAGGTGAAGCAAAAAGACCTTGGCGCATTTCGAATCCTTCCTGTCATCTCTGGGCGTCGGTAACAGCATCCTCTGTCACCAGCCTGATTGTTATCCAAGTCAGCTTGAAGACTTTGCGAAGTCCTTGAGAAGACTGCGCGCAAGAAAGCCCCGTGCGGGCTGCTCCGCTGATGTGATTCGCTTGAGGCGACTCCAACACGCTGCCATCGCGTGGGCTTGTCGGTGAATGACAAGGGCCTCGACTTTCAGCGTAGCGACTTTTGTCGATTTTGCCTGTGGAGGGCCTTGATCCAGATCATCTGCCTGATAATGCGCCGCACCTTGTGCGGCTTGAGGCCGTGCCCTCTTCCGCCCCAGCGAAGCCAGACCGTACACTGGACAGCATTTCACCCGGCCCGGCTTGGCGCAGCCCCAGCCGCTGGCCAGACGACTTCGCAAGGACCCCATCGTGAGCTTCCGCTTCCTGCACACTTCCGACTGGCATCTCGGCCAGAGCTTTCACGGCCAGAGCCGACACGTCGAGCATGCTGCCTTTCTCGACTGGCTGCTCGGCCAGCTCAAGACTCTGGCGCCGGACGCACTGCTGATCGCCGGAGACCTGTTCGATGTGGTCAACCCGAGCCTGGCCGCCCAGGAGCTGCTCTACAGATTCATCGTGCACGCCCACGAGCAGGACGCGGCGCTGGAGATCGTGATGATCGCCGGCAATCACGATTCCGGCTCCCGCATCGAGCTGCCGGCCGCGCTGCTGGCACGCCTCAAGACCCATGCGCTGGGACGCGTGCGCTGGGTGGATGACTCCGCCGACGGCGGCGATACCCACAGCCTCGATTGCCAGCATCTGCTGGTGCCCCTGCATGATCGTGACGGCAAGCGCCGCGCCCTGTGTCTGGCAGTGCCCTTTCTGCGCCCGGCCGAGGTCACCGGCCTGAGCAGCGGCGAGCCGGCCGAGCAGCAAGGGGAAGCAGGCAAGGGCGAACGCACCCGCAGCGAGGCCTACCGCGACGGTGTGGCCCGCGTGCACCAGCAGCTGGTCAGTGCTGCGCGTGCCGCCCGCCAACCCGGCGAGGCGCTGATCGCCATGGGCCATGCCCACATGCGTGACGGCGAGGTGTCCGAGAACAGTGAGCGCCCGATCCTGATGGGCGGCGAAGAAGCGCTCTCGACCAGCCTGTTCCCCGACGACATCGCCTATGTGGCGCTGGGGCACCTGCATCGCCCGCAACGCGTAGGCGGCGAGGAGCGCGTCCGCTACTGCGGCACGCCGCTGGCGATGGACTTCTCCGAGGTCGACTACGGTCACCGCATCCTCGATGTCACGCTCAACAATGAAAGC
The DNA here is from genome assembly GCF_030264805.1 of Cobetia sp. LC6. NCBI lineage: Bacteria > Pseudomonadati > Pseudomonadota > Gammaproteobacteria > Oceanospirillales > Halomonadaceae > Cobetia > Cobetia sp. LC6. Next base: position 30,210 of record NZ_JASSPL010000002.1, read on the forward strand.
CTGGAGAAGGTCGAGGAGCATCGCGTGCCCTGTCATGTCGCGCTCACGCGCGTCGGGCCTGCGCCCCTGGCCGAGATCACCTCTCGGCTCACGACACTGGTCGCCGAGGCGCAAGCGGATCTCGAGCCGACACGCTGGCCGTGGCTGGAAGTGACCGTGCAGCTGGAAGCCCCGCTGATCGACCTTCGCGCCCGCATCGAGGCACTGCTGGAAGGCGCGCCGCTGCGTCTGATCAAGCTGGTCACCCGCTACCCGACCCCCAGTGCCGAGCATCGCGCGCCGAAGGGCGTGAAGCTAGATGAACTGGGGCCGATGGGACTGTTCGAGCGTCATTATCGCGTCACCTATGACAGTGAGCCGGACCCGACGCTGATCGAGGATTTCGCCCTGCTGCTCGAGGAGGTCGAGGCCGCGCGCGAAACGCGTCTCGCAGGCGAGCCGACCACCCGGCCCGCTCGCAAGGCCGACAAGGCGGCTTCGATAGACAAGACAGCCTCGGTAGACAAGGCCAAGGGAGGTCAGGCATGAAGATTCTCGCCCTGCGTCTCGACAACCTGGCGTCGCTTGCCGGCGCACATGAGATCGACTTCGAGAAGGCGCCGCTGTCCGATGCCGGCCTGTTCGCCATCACCGGCCCCACCGGGGCCGGCAAGAGCACGCTGCTCGATGCCCTGTGTCTGGCGCTCTATGGCACCACGCCGCGCCTGCGCCAGACGCCGAGCGGCGGCCAGCTGGAGGATGTCGGCGAACATCAGCTGACGCTCAAGGACCCGCGCAGCCTGCTCCGGCGTGGCTGTGGCGAAGGCAAGGCCGAGGTGGATTTCATCGGCCGCGATGGCCTGCGCTATCGCGCCAGCTGGACAGTCAGCCGCGCGCGTGGCAAGCCCGGCGGGCGCCTGCAGAATGCCAGGCAACATCTCCAGTTGCTGCCCACCGGCGATGACACCCAGCCGGCTCAGACCCTCAACACCACCAACAACGACGCCAAGGCGTTGATCATCGACAGGCTGGGGCTGAATTTCGAACAGTTCACCCGCGCCGTGCTGCTGGCGCAGAGCGAGTTCAGCGCCTTCCTGCGTGCCAATGACAACGAACGCTCGGAGTTGCTGGAGAAACTGACCGATACCGGCCATTACTCCGAGATCTCGATAGCCGCTCATGAGCGCGAGCGCGCCGCCCGCGAGGCCGTCAATGAACTGGAACGCAAGCTTGAAGGTCAGTTGCCGGCCAGCCCGCAGGAACGCCAGGCGCTCGAGGAGGAGGTGCGCCTGCGCCAGACGGCCATGACTCGACTCAGCGCACAGCATGATGCACTGACGGCTTATCACCAGTGGACCACCACGGCGAGCGAGCTCGAACAGGCCCTGCGTCAGGCACAGCAGGAACAGACCGAGGCTCACGCCGCCAGTGATGCACTTTCCCGTCAGCGCGAGCAACTCAGCGCCCTGGAAGCCCTCGCGCCGATTCGCCCTGCCCTTCTGCGCCTCAAGGCGATCGCGCCGCAGCATGCGCAGCTGGTCACGCAACTGGCCCGGCTGGAGCAGCAGCTCGCCGCCCTGTCGCCCAGGGTTGAGCAGGCCCGGGCCGCCAGGCACACCGCCGATGAACGCATGCAGCGCTGCGAGATCTGGCGCGGCGAGCAGCTGCCGAAGCTTGAAGAGGCACGTCAGCTGGCCTCGCGTCTGGCACAACAACGCGAAGCACACGACAGCCAGCAGAGCGAACAGCAACGCCTGCGCGACACGCTCGGCCAACATCAGCAGGAGCTCGCGACTCAGGATCGCCAGCGTCAGCAGCTGGAGCAGCAACTCCAGCAGCTGCAGGCAACGCTGGTCGATGAATCTGGCCAGCCGCTGCGCGATGCCGAAGAGTATCGTGACCAGCTGCAACGTCAGCGCGATGCACTGCTGGAGCTCAAGCCCGTACTCAGCGAGCAGATCAGTGGTCTGGCCCGCCGTGATGAGGTGCAGCAGCGCCTTGTCGAACTGGAGCAGCAGCTGCCCCGCCAGCAACAGGCGTTGAAGGATGTGGCTGGCCAGCAGGCGCAGGCCTTGCAGGCCCGTGACCAGGCGCGCCACGAGGAAGAGGCCGAGCGCCGCCAGCAGGAGCAGGAGCGTCTGGCACGCAGCGACAACGTGCTGGCGCTGCGCCGCGGGCTGGTCCAGGGCGAGGCGTGCCCGGTGTGCGGTAGCCACGAGCACCCCGCCGCAGGCAAGGCCGCGCCGGCCGAGGCACTGATCGCACAGCTGGAACAGCAGGCCCGCGAGCGCCTTGACCATCGCCGCCAGGCCACGGCCACCGCGCAGCAAGCCATGGAGACGGCCAGTCACGAGCACGCCCGCCTCGAGCAGCAGCTCGGCCATCTTCAGCAGGAACAGACCCAACTGCACTCGGAGCTGCAACGCCTGCAGCAGCAGGCGCAGAGCTGCCAGACGAACCTGACCGACCTTCTGGCCCGGCACTCGCTGTCAGAGCAACCCCAGCTTGAATCCTTGCCGAAATTGCCTGCTGACCGCGCACTGCAACTGGTCGAGCAGCGCCTTGGGGAGCTGGACGCCCGCCAGAACACGCTGGTGACGACACTGCGTCAGCTGACGCCGCTGCGTGAGCAACGCCAGGCACTGGCAACACGTCACGCCACGCTGACGACGCAATGTCAGCATGGCGAAACGCAGCTTCAGCGGTGCGAGACGCAGATCACCTCGCTTGCGCGCGAGATCGAGCAACTCAGCGGCGCGCTTGCCCAGCAGCTGAGCGCGGACCCCAAGCGACAGCATGCCAGCGTGAGCGACTGGTCTGACTGGATCGAGTCACTGACCACCCGGATGCGCAACGAGCAAGAGGATGCGCGGCAGGCACTGCAGGAGCTGAACGATCAGCAACAGCAACTGACGCAGCAACAGACCAACCTGCAGCAACGCCAGACGGAGCTGCGCGACGAGCAGGACACGCTCGATAGCGAACGCGCGCATTGGCAGGCAGCGAACCCTGCTCTGGATGACGCGCGCATCGCGGAGTTGCTGGCGGTCGAGGATCACGAGCTGCAGGCACTGCGCCAGCAACTGCGCAGCGCCCACGAGCGCGTCGCACGCGCGGATGCCCTGTGTGAGGAGCGCAATGCGCGTCAGCTCAAACACTGGCAGGCCGCTCGAACCTCCAGCTGGCAGACGGTACTCGAGCAGCTGGCAGGACTCGAACAGCTGGCAGCGCCCGCCGTGGAGACGTCAGAAGCAGGTACCGCTGGAGAAGGCACGGCGGGAACGGAAGAGACGGGCGTCATTCGCGCTCAGGCCCAGCAGGCACTGGCGCTGCATGTTCACTTGCAGGCTCATGCGCAACCCCCACAGGAAGAAGCCGCTGATGCGCCAAAGGATGCGCAGCCACAGCCCGAGGAAGATACCCACGAGCTTGGCGAGGCGTTGGCCACTCTGATCGCGGCGCTCAAGACACCCCTCACAGCCGTGCGCGAGGCCCATCAATCGGCGCAGGCGGCGATACTCAATGATGATCAGCGCCGCAGCGGCAGCGCCGAGCTTGGCGAGCAGCTGACCCGTGCCCGCGCAGTCCATGAACGCTGGGGCGCGCTGTCGGAGCTGATCGGCAGTGCCAGCGGTGCCAAGTTCCGCACCATCGCCCAGGCCTTCAACCTCGAACGTCTGATCGAGCATGCCAATCTGCATCTGGCCAATCTGGTGCGCCGCTACCGTCTGGCGCGCGGCGCCAGTCCGCTGGGACTGGTGGTGGTGGACACCGAGATGGGCGACGAGCTGCGCAGCGTGCACTCGCTGTCCGGCGGCGAGACTTTTCTGGTCTCGCTGGCGCTGGCGCTGGGCCTGGCGGGTATGGCCTCCGGTGAGCTGCGCATCGAATCGCTGTTCATCGACGAAGGCTTCGGCAGCCTCGACCCGGATTCGCTGGCCCTGGCGATGGAGGCGTTGGATGGCCTGCAGGCCAGCGGCCGTCGCGTCGGGGTCATCTCGCACGTGGCCGAGATGCATGAACGCATTCCGGTGCGTATCGCGGTGCGCCCCTCGGGCAACGGCCAGAGCCGACTGGAGATCGAAGGCTAGCGGCGGTAAGGCGTCACGAAGCCAGGTTCAGCGTAGCCGCTTGAGGCAGCTAGGCATCGCGAAGCCGCTTGAGGCGGCGGCTGGCGAGCTGGTCCGCCAGTCGGGTCGGCTCGGGCAGCTTGGTCTTGCCCAGACAGTGCAGGGTCATCGCCAGCGCCGTGTCCAGATTCATGCGCTGACCCGGCGAGACGAATACCGGCTTGACCTTCGCGCGTGAGCGCAGCACAGCACCCAGCTGGCTGCGCTGTTCACGTTTGGGCAGCTCGGTATTCTCGATGATGCCGAGCTCACCATCCGCCTCACGTACGCGATCGGTCAGTGCGACCCAGTCACCACGCGCATCGCCCGGTTCACCATGCTTGCCGCACAGACGCTTCTTGGCCACGCCGAAGGATGGCAGGTCACACCACAGGCCGAGATGCGCCGCCACGCCCAGGCGGCGCGGGTGTGCGATGCCGTGGCCGTCCACCATCAGGCATTCGGGCGGACGCTCCAGCGATTCGAGGGCGGCGATGGCGGCGGGCAGCTCCCGAAACGACAGCAGGCCCGGAATATACGGCATGCGTGTCGGCTGACGGACCAGCTGCTGCTCGAGGGGCTCCAGCGTCGTCAGATCCAGCGTCACCACCGCCGCGCGTGTCACCTCGCCCCCATCCTCGAAGCCGATATCGACCCCAGTGATGGTCGCTGGCCACTCGCCGGGGCTTGCTCCCCAGGGCGGTGTCAGCGTCAGTCGAGTGGCCATTTCGCGTTGCTTGGCAACGGCGGCGGCAGGATCGAGATTCCAATCGTGCAGTGCTGTCATCCACTCACTCATGCATTCCCTCACGTCGGTTGCGGGTCTCTCTCCCTCAGATGCTATCGATCGCTGTCACCTTCAAGCTGCTTGCCCAGTGAACGCAGCACCTCTGCCGCCTGATTGCGGAAGGTGTCCAGCCCGTTGCCGACCTCCCCCATGCTGCGTTCCAGCTGGCGTGACAGGCGATTGGAAAGCGGCTGGTCCGCACGTGCCGTCAGCTGCTCCGGCGTCATCTCGAGCACCAGTCGGTAGCGGATGTCGCCGGGCGCCTCGGCCGCCAGCGGGTCACTGACCGCCTCACGAGTGAAGCGCGCGAAGTCGATGCTGGCCGCCTTGTCGCCGCCATCAGGGCGAATCAGCAGGCGATGGATCTGACCACGCGTATCACTGAGCACATCCTCGACCTTGCCCAAGGCCTCGCCCTGTGGTGAAACCACCGGCGCCAGACGTAGCGCCTCCAGCGAGACCAGCGGGACGCGAATCTCCGGCGTGGCGCTGCTGGCGGACATCCCGGATTCGGCGTGGGCCGCACCCAGTGACAGCCAGGGGGTCGTCAGCAGAGCGCACAGCAACAGCTGGCGGACAGCCGTGGCGGGCAGGCCACGGCGCAAGGCATCGAGTGAAGAGTTCATGTGGGCATCCTCGGGAAATGATGGGCGGTGGAGCTATGATGAGCGATGGACCTATGATGAGCGGTGGACCTACGCCAGCACAGGATACCAGCCCCTGTGGCGCCTTTCGTCCAGGCACAAAAAAACCGGCACCTAGTGAGAGGTACCGGTCTTTTCAGTCGCCGTGGCCAGCACTGTGATCAGTGGCGGCCCGACTCAGGCCTGATCAGGCGCGACGACGGTCGTCGTTGCCACCTTCACGACGCTGCGGACGAGCGCCTGCACCGTCTTCTGACAGTTCCAGCGGACGGCCAGCGACGCGGGCACGCGCCATCTTCGACACGATGCTGGTCGGCAGACCGCTCGGCAGTTCCACGACACTGTGCGTGTTGCGGATGTCGATACGACCGATGCGCGAACCTTCGATGCCACCTTCGTTGGCGAGAGCACCAACCAGCTGCCCCGGCTTGACGCCGTCACGGTGGCCGACGGCCACACGGTAGAGCTTCATGCCTTCACGCGCGACCGGCGCGGAGTTGCGACGCTCACCACGTTCCGGACGCTCACCGCGCTCGGAACGCTCGTTGCGACGCGCGCCCGGCTTCGGCAGAGACTGGATCGGCGTCTCTTCGGCACGAGCCATCTTGACGAAGACAGCGGCCAGCTCGACCGGATCGTGACCTTCTTCGATCAGGCTCTGGACCAGAGCGCGGTGACCGTTGGAGCTGCTGCCCAGGGCTTCGACGACGCGCGCACGGAAGGCCGCGTCACGGTGGCCACGGATCTCTTCTTCGCTCGGCAGCTGGCGTTCGGTGATGCGCTGGCCCAGGGCCTGCTCCATCCAGCGAACCTTGCGCATTTCGCGACCGCTGACGAAGGTGATGGCGCGACCTTCACGACCGGCACGGCCAGTACGGCCAGTACGGTGTACGAAGGATTCGCTGTCACCCGGCAGGTCGTAGTTGAAGACGTGGGTGATACGCGCCACGTCCAGACCACGAGCGGCGACGTCGGTCGCGACCAGCACGTCGACCTTGCCACGCTTCAGGCGAGTCACGGTGCGCTCGCGCAGGGACTGGTCCAGATCCCCGGACAGCGCTGCCGCGGAGATACCGCGAGCGATCAGCTGTTCGACGACAGTGGTACAGGCGGCACGAGTGCGCACGAAGACGATGGCCGCATCGACGGTCTCGACTTCCAGCAGGCGGGACAGCGCTTCCAGCTTGGCGCCGCCTTCGACACGCACCATCATCTGTTCGATGGTGGAAGCGGTACGCGATTCGGACTTGATCGTCACCTTGACCGGATCAACCAGGTAACGGTTGACGATACGCTCGATCTCGGTCGGCAGAGTCGCGGAGAAGAAGACGCGCTGCGCTTCCTTCGGGGTATCGGCGACGACGCGCTTGACGTCGTCGATGAAGCCCATGCGCAGCATCTCATCGGCTTCATCCAGCACGAGGGCTTTCAGGCCGTCGAGCTTCAGGCTCTTGCGGTCCAGGTGGTCGATGACACGACCCGGGGTGCCGACGACGATCTGCGCGCCGCTCTTGAGGCTGCGCATCTGCTCGCGGTAGTCCTGACCGCCGCAGAGAGTGGCCACTTCCAGGCCACGCATGAACTGACCGTAACGTGTGAAGTTGACGGCGACCTGTTGGGCCAGCTCACGGGTCGGGGCCAACACGAGAACCTGCGGTTCACGGCGGTCGAGGTCCAGACGGGTCAACAGCGGGAGTGCAAAGGCAGCGGTCTTGCCGGTACCCGTCTGTGCCTGGCCGATCATGTCACGGCCTTCGAGCAGACTCGGGATGGTCTGGGCCTGGATCGGGGACGGAGTTTCGTAGCCCAGCTTCTCGAGAGAAGTCAGGACGGCAGGCAGCAGGGCAAGATCGCTGAAGCGATCGACGACGGAAGTCGTGGTCATGTATATCTCACACCTAAATGGCTACAAGTAAGGCTTGCAGCTGAAGAATGGGTCGGGTTGAACCGACACGAAGCGTAAGGGCTCCGTCTGGCGATGCAGTCAGGCACGAGGCGCTGGCATCATCAGAAAAAACGTACGAGTGCTGGACGTCTTGGCATGGACGGGCCCGGGTTGCTCTGAAGGTGGACGCAATTCCACTTTCAGGCACAACGCTGCGGCGACCGTACAGCAACCAGAGGCTCTTCTACTCTAGAGTCTCGGGGCGCTCCATCATGCACACTGTGGACAGGGACGGGTCTTGCATCGCGGCGGCCGGACATCGATCGAGTCGAGGGGTCACGGATGGCTGGGGCAAGCTACGCCACGCGGTCCGGGAGGCGCGAAATACCGGCTGATGGCCACAAGAAACGGCGATCACGTCGGGCTCGGCTACTCAGGATGGTGGGTCACTACATGCGAGGAGCTGGCATTCTAGCAGCCTCTGACGCATTCTGCATCCTTTCTTTTGACCTTGGTCGCAGGCCGGCCGCCCTCGGGCAGGCAAGCCCCCCGCCATCACGACCCGCGACACAGCCACCTGACAGGAGCCTGAATGACTGACGCGCAAGACCATGACGCCCCCTCCCCGGAACCCCCCGCCGAGCATGTCACCACGCTGTGGGTCGACGCCGATGCCTGTCCGCGCGCCGCGCGCGACATTCTGGTGCGCGCGGCGGAACGCACCGCGACCCCCACCTGGTTCGTCGCCAATCATCAGGTGCCGCTGCCGCGCTCGATGCACGTCAAGGCGCTGTCGGTGCCGGCAGGCGCGGACGCGGCCGATCAGTTGATCGTCGAGCGCGCCCGCCCCGGCGACATGGTGATCACCTCCGACCTGCCGCTGGCGCTGGAGGCGATCGAGAAGGGAGCGCTGGTGATGACGAGTCGCGGTGAGACACTGGATGCCAACAACATCCGCGCCAAGGTCCAGATGCGCGACTTCATGGAGAGCATGCGCTCCAGCGGTGAGCATACCGGCGGCCCGTCCGCCTATGGCCAGCGCGAGCAGCGCGACTTCGGCAACGCTCTGGATCGCTGGCTGGCGAAGGCCAGACGTCCGAGACCGGGCGCCTGACCCGCGCCGGAGGCAACGGCAGGAATCCGGGAGACTTCCGTCAGACGTGACGGCGGATGCCCTGTCCCGTCAGGCGCTCACGATCATGGGGTGCCTCAAGGTCCAGCGCCGGGCCGATGGGCACGATGCCGGTCGGATTCACGGCCAACTGGCTGCCGTAGTAGTGGGTCTTGATGTGATCGAAGTGGCAGGTCTCGGCGATACCCGGCCACTGGTAGAGTTCACGCAGGTAGTTGGCGAGATTGGGATAGTCGCTGATGCGGCGCTGGTTGCACTTGAAGTGACCGTGATAGACGACGTCGAAGCGCACCAGGCTGGTGAAGAGCCGGATGTCCGCTTCGGTCAGCCACTCACCGGTGAGGTAGCGCGAGTCGGCCAGCCGACGCTCCAGTGAATCCAGGCACTCGAACAGCGCCGTGAAGTGACGCTCGTAGACCTCCTGCCGCGTGGCGAAGCCGGTCTTGTAGACGCCATTGTTGACCTTGTCATAGACCTCGGCATTGATGGCATCGATCTCTCCGCGCAGGTCCTCTGGATAGAAGTCCAGATCATTGCCGGTCAGCGAATCGAAGGCGTCATTGAAGATGCGCACCAGTTCCGCCGACTCGTTGTTGACGATGCGACCGGCCTGCTTGTCCCACAGCGCCGGCACGGTGACACGGCCGGTGTAGTGCGGGTCGGTCAGGGTGTAGAGCTGGTGGTGATAGCGCACGCCATTGATCGGGTCACCGCTGGAGCCTTCTTCCTCGAGGTAGCTCCAGCCATGTTCAAGCATCAGCGGGCTGGTCCAGGACATGCCGACCAGCGGCTTGAGCCCCTTGAGAGAACGCATGATCAGCGCGCGGTGCGCCCACGGGCAGGCCAGCGAGACATAGAGGTGGAAGCGGTCTGCGCTGGCGGGCACGGCCGCTTGTCCCTGCGGCCCCTCGAGCGGGGCATCGGGCGCCACGACCCAATCCCTGAGCCGCGCGCTCTCGCGCTTGAATTCGCCGCCGGTGCTGTCGGTGTCATACCAGCGATCCTGCCACTTGCCGTCGACAAGTAAGCCCATCTTGCACGCTCCTTATATGGATTGAGAGGATGCCACCAGCCTAAGAGCCAAGCGCGACAGCGCAAGCGAATTCCCTGCACGGCAACGATCGAATTTCTCGAACGATCGCGCCATGCGATCTCTCTGCCCTTCTCGAGTCCTCACTCTTTTCTTTCAGGCTTTATACGCTTTCAGGAGCGCCGTTCGCCTGCATCCTGCTCGACGGCAGCGTGGAGCTGCGCCTTCATCGCCCGGACGGCAGGGCCCGCGCGATCATCGTCCGGCAGATAGAGCATCAACGCCACTTCGCGCTCGCCGCCATTGCCCAGCGGCAGTGGCAGCAGCCGCCCCCGGGCCAGAGCCTCGCTCACGCGGGTACGGGGCAACCAGGCGAAGCCCAGTCCGCGTTCGGCAAGATCGACTGACGTGGCCAGGTGGCTCACCGTCCAGCGCGCCTCGGCCTTGAGCCAGCCGGCATCCATACCGCTGGAACGGCTGCTGTCGCGTACCACCAGCTGGCGATACGGCACGAGGTCACGGAGATCCAGCGGACGCCCGAGGGCATGCAGCGGGTGCCCCGGCGCTGCCACGGCGATGAAGGTTTCACGCAGCAACGGGGTGCCGAGATGGCCATCCAGCATCAGGCCGCTGATCAGCAGGTCCACTTCCTTCTCCTCGAACAGCTCGCGCCCACCGGTCAGCGTGGCCTCGTGCAGCTGGACACGCACCTGAGGGTAGGCGGTCGAGAAGGCTTCCAGCGCCCGTGCCAGCACCTCCGGTGGAAACAGCTGGTCCACCGCGATGGCGATCTCGCTCTCCATGCCTGCCGACAGCGCATCGGCCACATCCTCGAGTGCCCGCGCATTCTCGATCAGCTGACGCGCCCGGCGCAGCAGCAATTCACCCGCCTCGGTCAGCCGGACATTGCGCCCGACCGGCTCCAGCACCTGCACGCCCAGCAAGGCCTCGAGACGATGCACGGCGTGATTCAGGGTCGAGGGACTCTTGTGGATCGCGGCTGCCGCGCGCGCAAAGCTGCCGTGGTCCACCACGGCAGCCAGCATCTGCCACTGAGCCAGTGTCACGCGTGACGACATCGGGATTCCTCTTGCGGGGTGTACGGGAATGCTCGGAGCAATCCTGACATGCCATACGCAAAAAATCAGACACCTGATACTGCGCCCCGACGGGAGCAAAAGAGCATTCTGTGCTGTCAGACTCCCGGCATCTGGTCGCAAACCTCGGACATCAAGACGGCATCCTCTGAATCCAGGAGGTCAAACACGCTATTTTGCGTAACTTTACAAAATTTAACACCAAGCAGGATTTACTGCCTGAACAGCGTTTCCTAAGCAAAAATGGCGCTATTTTCGCCAGTCCTCATGTTGCCGGTACCGCCAATTGCGCCGTCAATGATCTAAACAGGGTTGAATTACTCATACTGGACATGCGTCCAGCCTATCGAACGACGGGAACCTTGGTTAAGGTTCGAATGCCTCATTGTTGCCATCTTTTCATTTCACATAACTTTATCGGTCACATATGCTGCGAATCCTTCATTCGCTCCCTCGCGCGCACAAGTATCTTCTTTTACCTGTTGCCACCATGGTTACCGTGCTGGGTGCTCACAAGCTTCTCGAAACATTCGATGCTCCTGATGTCTCTACGGCCTCACAGTCCATCGCCATCGACCTGGCCAGTGCGAATTCCAGCACACCGGCCAAACTGCCACTGGCGATTGCTGCCGCCGATGACACTCAGTCTCCCCTGAGCCCGGCGCAGCTCGCCAATCAGACAGCGGCCAGCTCGTCCTCCGGTGACATTCCGCTGGCAGCGCTGACGCCCAGCGAGATCGTTGCCATCGATTTCGATATGCCGACGCTGCTGACGGATGACAACTATCCCCCCGACAGCCAGACGGCAGGCCCGATCGTGGCACTGGCGCCGGCGGCAGTGAAGACCGCAGAAGCCGTCATCGGTACCGCGACCGACGAACAGGCCGGCGGCACCTCCTATGACGACCTCTCCGTCGATCCGGTCGAGCTCGGTGAAAGCCCGACGCTGCAGACCGAGCTGGCAGCCGAGGAAGTCTATGTACCCGAGTGGCAGACCTATACCGTGCAGGCCGGTGATACCTTCGCCGTGATGGCGGAGCGCTCGCTGGGCCTGGGCTACAGCGAAACCACGCGCATCCTCAAGGCGCTGCCTGACAAGCGCGTGTTGACCCATTGGCGCATCGGCGACAGCTTCGATTACAAGCTGGATGAAGATGGCAACCTGCTGGCATTGCGCATCATGAAGGACGCGCGTCGCGGCTTCATGGTCAAGCGTGAGGCCGGCGGTGAAAGCTTCAATGTCGCCAAGATCGAAAAGGCGACCCAGGCCACTCAGCGCTTGTTCGCCGGTACGGTCAGTGGCAGCTTCTCCCTGTCTGCGGAAGCCACTGGCCTGGGCGTCGCGGAAGTCAGCCAGCTGACCCAGGTGCTGGGCAAGAAGATCGATTTCCGTCGCGATACGCGCAAGGGTGACAAGTTTCAGGTGCTGGTCGAGTCCGACATGATCGACGGTACCAGCATGGACTCCCGCATCCTCGCCGCACGCTATGAAGGTTCTCGCAAGTCACTGACCGTGGTGCGCAACAGCAGCGATGGCCGCTACTACACCCCCGACGGCAAGGGGCTCGACCCGGCCTTCAATCGCTATCCGCTGGCGCACAAGGCGCGCATCAGCTCGCCGTTCAACCTCAGCCGTCGCCATCCGGTGACCGGGCGCATCAGCCCGCACAAGGGCACTGACTTCGCGGTGCGTGTCGGCACGCCGGTGCTTTCCACCGCGGATGGCGTCGTCGAGCTGGTCGGCAACCACCCGCTGGCCGGTCGCTATCTGGTGCTGCGCATGGACAATGGTTACAAGACCCGCTATCTGCATCTGTCACGTCCGCTGGTCAAGAAAGGCGAGCGCGTGACCATGGGCGAGAAGATCGCCCTGTCAGGCAATACCGGCCGCTCCACCGGCCCGCACCTGCACTATGAGGTGATGGTCAACAACCGCCAGGTCGATGCCATGCGCGTTCAGCTGCCGAACAACAAGTCACTATCCGGCAAGGCGCTCGCCAACTTCAAGCGTCAGTCAGAGAACATGCTGGCCAAGCTGGAAGCCGCAGACAACACTGGCGCCATCGCCAAGGCCTCTACCCCGAACCAGGGAGACGAGAGCTAGGCGCGAACCCGCAAGCACGATGCCTGCGCCTGACATGAAATGTGCCCGACCAAAGAAAAGGCCCCCCACCTCACGGTGGGGGGCCTTTTCTTTGGTCGGTGTCTCATGCCAGCGATCAGATCACTTCTTCATGCCCTTGTTGGACGCCTGCTCCAGCAGCTCTTCCGCTTCACTGCTCGCGCCCTCCTCTCGCATCTTGGCCACATCGGCATACAGACAGACATAGGTGCCGCAGGATGCACAGAACACCTTGTCGTCGGGGTTGTGGACCTGCGAGACACGGACTCGCTGGCTGCCACAGTCCGGGCATGGCTTGGGAATACGCAGTTCCTCGGAAAGATCTGACATGAAGCATTCTCCTGTTCGGTGACTAGGCCGCTCGCCTTGAGGCTGGGCAATTGGCGTCTCCCCAAGACATGGGGCCACTCACACGGCATGCAACCCCGCTGGCGGGGAGTCGCTCGTCATTCGGCTCGAGCCACCTCACCCAGGCACATCCAGGCACTGCGCTCAGACGCAAAGCCCCGGCGCGTTGGCCGGGGCTTGAGGGGCAGGCGCGAACAGACAGATGTCACGCGGCGCTGATGCTGCCGGCAAGCGACTCATGACTGGAGCCGTGGCTTGCGGTGTTGGCCATGCGCGTGGCGGGCCGCTCCGGCACACGATTCTGGCCATGTGACCTGGCGCCATCGCGCGTCAGGCGGAACTCTTCCTGCAGCGCCATCTCACGTGCCGCCAGGCGAAAATCGCCCATCGAACACAACGCATGGCCGTTGGGGCACTTGAGGATGTGATCATCCGGCAGATCACGGGCAGGCCAATCCAGCGCTTCGTTGCATTCGGGACACTGAGGGCCATTACGGGTCGGGACTGATGGGGTAAACATGCGCGAACTCCTTTTCGACGCAAAAGATGACGATGTCATGACCAGATTCTCAGTACGGAAAACATCAAGACGTGGCTCAGTTTGCGTGCGCATGATGGAGACAGATAGCGACAGACTCCATTGCACTTTCGGTTAGATGCCACAATTTTATCGCTGGTCAGTCTCTGTACCCATGGCTGTGGAAGGTCGCGCACAGAGCGCGGAACACACTTCATGGCAGCGCGACCGGCAAGAGTCTGACAGCACTATCTTACAGTCTGATAACACCTTGCGAATGACGCAGATCAAACGCATGTCAGATCCGGGGTGCGTCCGCCGCACCATTCTTCAGGCGGGCGTCAGACGGGTATTCATGGTCTTGAAGCCAAAGTCTTGAAGCCAAAAAAATCCCGACCAAAGGCCGGGAAAACACTCTCAGGCAGAACAGGACCTATCGCGGAAGCAAGCGGCTCGCCGCAGGTCGACCAGGACGCTGAACAGTCGTCAGCGGTATCACGGAAATCTCGACTTTACCTGCAACACCAGGCACTCAGTTGCGCTTGCCCTGGGCAACAAATCCTGGACCAGGGCGAAACAGCGAATCCGACTGGCACTGAGGCAAAGATTCTTGTGCGCTCTCACACACACTGGCGAACATTGGCCCTTGCAGGCGCCTGACTCAGGCCGAGGCGTCCAGCTGCTGGACCACCTTCTGCGCCATCAGGGCCGGGTCAATTGCAGCTCGCTTGCGGGCGCTGACTTCAAGGCGATCACGCAACATGAACCAGACACCCAGAAACTCATCACATTCTGCACAACTGACGATGTCATCATCTGCCGGGGAATCTTCGAGGTGAACCCGGTTGCTGCCACAGCGTGAACACTCCATGGGAACCTTGCGTACTGTGTTCATCTCGATGCCCTCCATTGGATCCATGATGAAAACCTTGTGCTCGAAACCGGTGGAGCGGGCGGCATGACGATGTGGAAACTTGCTGCAACCTGACAAGGGATTGAAAAAGCGGCTCTGCGACTCCATCAATGTTGTATCAGGTGATCTCCTGCCTGCCCCGCCGTGCTTCGACAGTTGCAAAGTTAGACACTTCCAAAACCGTGTACAAGTTTTAACGCGTATCAGAACGTATCTGTATAGCTAATGTAGACCCATTGGCAGGCGTTTTCGTGTGCGCTGATCAAGCGTTTACCTCCCCCCATGCGCCCGCAATGGCAGAAGAGCGCCCCGCCAGCCCCATGTAACACTTCGCTACAAAAAAAGCCTCTTGTGACGTGCAAAAACAGCTTGCCCCACTCGTCAGGCACCCAACCAGAGAGCAGAAAAAGCCCTGAATGCGCACTGATAGCGGCATATCCACGTGCATTTCCTCGACTTGTTGCCTTGAAAGAAGCAGGCCTTGGCGTGCAAGCTCCCTTCAGCACCTCGCCTCTCTGCTCGCCCTCCCAACTCGAATCCTACCTTGAGGCCCTGCTGACAGAGCGCTTGCGGGCGGCCTGTTCGCGACAGGTACGGGGCACCAGAAACTTCACTTCCCTGGCACGACGACATTGCTCCTCTACACCTTGCATATGACAGACAGAGAAATTTTCGTACAAGTTTTTCTTTCATCCCCTTGAAACTTGTCGGTCTCGTCAGGATCTCAGTGGGTAGGGTCATGGTTCTGGCGAATCATTTGCGCCACGAGCGAGAAGGAAGCGCTTGATGGACCGGACCAGAAGTACCGATTCAACACTCAAGGAGTACGGCATGAGCAATATGAACCGCAAACAGATTCTGGGTGCGATCACCGCGACCACGCTGCTGTCCACTGCCAGCATGGCCATGGCCAATCCGCAGGGGCTCTACTCCGCAGATGAGCTGATGGATGCCGATGTCTACCTGCAGAACGATGACAACAACGTGATCGGTGAAGTCGAGGACATCCTGCTCGACGACAACATGCAGGTCGCCGCTCTGGTCGTCGAAAGCGATGACTCCATGGGGCTGGACGAGAACCAGTACGTCGTGGAAACGGGCAAGTTCACCCTCGAGACCGAACAGGGCGATGATCTGGACGCCCTGGAGTACCGCATCCACCTCGACATGGATGTGAGCGAGTTCGAGCAGCAGCCGAACTACACCACCGACTGGTGGCAGGACACGCGCAAGAGCGCCGCAGCGGCCTGGGATGAAACCAAGAACACCGCTGCCAGCGCCTGGCAGGACACTCGTCAAGCGACCGCCAATGCGCTGACCACCGCCGGCAATGCCATCAGCAGTGCCGCCAATGATACTGAGCAGGAAATGGAAGAAAAGACTCAGTGATAGCGCCCCTGCCAGAGATCACCCGAATCGGGTGATCCGCGGCAATGCAGAGGAAAACGCCTCATGCCTTAGGCATGGGGCGTTTGTGGTTCAGGACCACCAGAAATCACGCCATTGATGCACTGGCGGGGAAAGAAGAGAAATGACGAACCACAAGATAGGCCGGAATGACAGGCACAAAAAAAGCCGCCATTGGCGACTTGTCGGGGCTCTGGAGCTTTTGAGCGCCTGCTGAATGCCCCCGCTGGAAGGCGTGCATGGTGGGCCCAGCAGGACTTGAACCTGCGACCAATCGATTATGAGTCGAGTGCTCTAACCAACTGAGCTATGGGCCCATGCAGCGCGCATATGATAGCGAAAGCATGAGCCTCGGGAAAGCCCGAAAACTCAACGACATAGCGATTCTTCCTCTCATCTGCGGCGCGAGATGTGCGTTGATCCTCCCCCATCAGCCTTTGGCTGCGGCGAGTGTCGAGAACCCTTGGAGCCGCCGCCTGTCCAAGGTGCCATTGCAGCATCGAATCTTTTCCAGGCGCTCATGGCGGGCCTCGCCCGATCAAGCCCCTGGCCATCAGGAGTCATGACATGTCATTGCCTTTCTCTCGCTGGACCCGCGCCATGAGCCGCACGCTTGCGCGTCGCTCGACTGGCTTGCTGCGCAAACCCGCCAGCCGACTCACCGTCACGACCAACGGAGGCCGCTTCAGCGCCCCGATCAAGGCCGCTGCACTGGCCTTCGCCATGAGTGGTATCGGTGTCAGCCTGCCGACCCAGGCCGCCTGGCAGCTGGTACCCGACAGCAGCGGCGCCACCGCGACGCTGACCGCGCAGGGCAGCCAGGGCAACGTGGAGCACGTGCATCACCTCAATGGCCTGAGCGGCACCGTGGGAGATGATGGCAAGATGAGCATTCCATTGAGCGTCGGACAGACCGACCTGCTCGACAAGGTCGGCGAGCTACCGCCGTGGCTGTCCGGCGTCAGCCAGATGCGCCTGGCTACGCTGACTCTGAATCTTGACCCGCTGGCCATCGCGGCGCTGGAACCCGGCCAGACGACACGCATGCAGGTGCCCTTCTCGGCCACCGATGGCAACCGTACCCACCGCGAGACCCTGCCGCTGAGGGTCACCCGTCAGGATGCCACCCACCTGACCTTCATCAACGCCGACCCAATCTCTCTGGACAGTGCAGAAGTCGCCAGAAATCAGATCGGCAGCACTCTGCTCAACCTGCTGGGCTACGGCAAGCTGGTAGGCGACATTCCCGTCACGCTGCAGGGCGAGATGGTCGACCAGTAATCTTCAGCGCAGCGCGACGCCGTCAGGCAAGCGCGATAGCGTCGCGAGCCCGAGCATCGCGTCATCAGAACCGCCCCACGGGGCGGTTTTTTTGTGCCGGTATCAGCCGAAGATGACGGCCAGCGCCGGCCAGTGAGGGCACGCATGACGGGGTTGGCCAGCCCTCATGACACCAGGGCACAAGATGCGCCACAAGAAAATGATAAAAATAATTCTCATTCATGGTTCAGAAAGCCGTCATCTGAACGTCTACCCACAGGAGAGAACGACGAACAAGAATCATTCCTATATAAATCATTCCGGATGGAACACCGCGCTCATGAAAGACTCCGCCGCACATAAAGCCACTCGCTCCCTGCTGATGACCCTGCCCAGGCGCCCTCTGGCACTGGCGATTGGCCTTGGCCTGCCCTTATCCGGTCAGGCCATGGCGGCCGACCACCGTGAGTCTCAGGACGAGACCCTCGACACCATGACGGTGACCACCACAGCGGCCACCAAGACCGATACCGGCTATCTGGAAACCCCCCAGGCCGTCTCCATCATCACGCGCGACGATATCGACAAGCGCGCCGTCGAGACGGTACAGCGTGCCGCGGACTACACGCCGGGCGTCTTCACCAACCAGATCGGTGCCTCCAACCGCTATGACTATCTGGTACTGCGTGGCTTCTCCGATGGCAGTGTCAGCAACACCTTCCTGGATGGCCTGAAGCTGATGGGCGACTCGGGCTCCTACAGCTCGATGACCATCGACCCCTACTTCCTCGACAGCATCGAGGTGGTGAAAGGGCCGTCTTCCGTCCTCTACGGTCGCTCCTCGCCGGGTGGCCTCGTCGCGATGCAGTCCAAGCGCCCCGAGTTTCAGGACTCCGGCCAGGTCCGCTTCACCGTCGGCGACGACAACGAACGCAGCGCGGCCTTCGACCTCACCGGCCCGCTGGATGACGAGCAGCGTATCGCCTACCGCCTGACCGGCCTCGCCAGCGCCGAGGACACCCAGGTCGACTCCGTCGAGGAAGAGCGTTACGCCTTCTCGCCGCAGATCACCATGGACGTCACCGACGACACCACCGTCACCCTGATGGGCTACTTCCAGAAGGACCCGGAAGGCGGTTACCACTCAGGCCTGCCCTACGAAGGCACGGTGGTCAGCTACAACGGCACCAAGCTCGGCAACGACTTCTACGAAGGTGACGAAGACTACGAAGAGTTTGATCGCACCGAACGCATGCTCGGTTACGACTTCGAGCACCGCTTCAATGACGCTGTCACCGCACGCCAGAAATTCCGCTATCTGCGCTCCGATGTGGACCTCGAGCAGGTCTACGCCTACGGCTGGGCCTCGGACACCGAGCTGACCCGCTACTACTCCGGCGGCGAGGAAAGCCTGCGCGCCTGGACCGTCGACAACCAGCTGGAAAGCCGCTTCTCCACCGGCGCCTTCGATCACACCCTGCTGTTCGGCGCCGACTATCAGACCCGCACCAATGACGTGGACTGGGAATACGGCACCGCCAGCACGCTGGATGTCTCCGGCAGCAGCGATGCCGATGTCTCCATCTATGCCACCGAGAACCAGAAGCGTGAACTGGACCAGACCGGTGTCTACCTGCAGGACCAGATCAGCTGGGGTCGCTGGAACCTGGCCGCCGGTCTGCGTCAGGACTGGGTCAACATCAAGAACACCGATCGTGACTACAACACCACCAGCGAGCTGAACGACAACGAGATGAGCGGCCGCATCGGCCTGATCTACGGCTTCGACAACGGCATCTCGCCCTATGTCAGCTACTCCACGTCCTTCTCGCCGAACTCCTACACCGATGAAGACGGCGACCTGCTCGACCCGACCACCGGCAAGCAGGTCGAAGTCGGCATGAAATACCAGCCCAACGGTACGCGTGATCAGTACAGCATCTCGCTGTTCCGCATCAATCAGGAAAACGTCGCCTCCAAGGACCCGGAAGACAGCTACTACACCGCCTACGGTGAGATCGAGTCCCAGGGCCTGGAGCTGGAAGCCCGTACCCAGGTGACCCGCGACTTCGCGCTGCAGGCCGGTTACAGCTACACCGACGTGACCTATGCCAAGGCGGAAGATGGCACCGAAGGCAACGATGCCAACCAGGTGCCCAAGCACCAGGTCAGCGTCTGGGGTGACTACGCCTTCAATGAAGGCCCGCTCACGGGTCTGAATGCCGGCCTCGGCGTGCGCTACTACGCCGACATGTGGGCGGATTCCGAGAACACCGAGAAGGTGCCGAACTACGCACTGGTCGATGCCCTGGTCGGCTACGACCTGAGCCAGATCGGCTGGAGCGGCACCAGCGTGCAGCTCAACGTCAGCAATCTGTTCGACAAGGAATACATCGCGTCCTGCTACAACACCAGCTTCTGCTACTACGGTGCCGAGCGCAGCATGACCGCGACCCTGACCTATGATTTCTGACCCCGACACCTGCGCAGTCCGTCGATTCTGAATCGACCCGCAAGACCCGCCGGCGGCAAGGATGTCGCCGGCACCATCGTCCTGAACCACTCATCGTCTGAAACATCTGGCATGCAGGAACCTCTGACATCGCACTCGCACTCTGCGCTTACGATGTCGAATCACGTGATACCGATGCCCACGGCTCGCGTGATTGACGTGACGACTACATCGCCAACAACAACGACCGCAAACGCGGCACTTGATGAATGTCCTGACTGGTCCTCGCACCTGAGCCATCTGTCCCAGCTGGCTGCGAGTCTCTTCCAAGTCTTTATCTGCGAACATTCGCATAAGGTTATGTAATGCACAGCCTTCAAGATTCCGCCGCCACCTACGGCGCTGCCGCAGGATCCTCCGCGTCTGACACCCAGACCGACGCCTGTGCGGGCTCCCTGTCCCGCTCGCCCAGCGCCGCCCTGTTCTCGCCTGCCAACATGGATGCCTGGCAGACCGGCATGCAGCGCATCAGCACCCTGGTGGCTGAACAGCTCGACAGTGTCCAGCAACCGTTCAGTGGCATCACCCCGGAAGCTCTGCGTCCGGCCTTCGCCGACCTCGATCTCGAGACGCCCCTCGAGAACCTCGAAGCCGGTCTGGAGGAGCTCAAGTCGCTCTACCTGAAGGATGCCGTCTATTTCCATCATCCCCGCTACATCGCGCACCTCAACTGCCCGGTCGTTCTGCCCGGTGTCTGGGCCGAGAGCCTGCTGGGCGCGATCAACTCCTCCCTCGACACCTGGGACCAGAGCGCAGGCGGCACCCTGATCGAGCAGCGCCTGATCGACTGGACCACCGAGCGCCTGGGGCTGGGTCCGACCGCCGATGGCATCTTCACCAGCGGCGGCACCCAATCCAACCTGATGGCGCTGCTGCTGGCCCGTGATGCGGTCTGCGAGAAGCTGCCCAACCACCCCGGCAACCAGACCCACGGCCTGCCGCCGGAAGCCGGACGTCTGCGCATCTTCGCCTCCGGCATCAGCCATTTCAGTCTGCAGAAGGCCTGTGCCCTGCTCGGCCTCGGCCATAGCGCCGTCGTCCCGGTCGCCGTGGATGAGCGTCGCCGCATGGACCCCGATGCCCTGCGGGAAGCGCTGGACAAGGCCCGCGCCGAAGGCCTGATCCCGATGGCCGTCGTCGCCACCGCAGGCACCACCGACTTCGGCAGCATCGACCCGCTGGAGGCCATCGGCCGCGAATGCCATGCACGTGGCATCTGGTTCCATGTCGATGGCGCCTACGGCGGCGGCCTGATCACCTCACGTCGTCACGGACACTGGCTCAAGGGCACCGAGATGGCGGATTCCGTCACCATCGATTACCACAAGACCTTCTTCCAGCCGGTCAGCTGCAGCGCCTGCGTGGTGCGTGACCGCACCCAGCTGCGCCACGTCACCTATCACGCCGACTACCTCAACCCGGAACTTCAGGCCCGTGAAGGCACGCCGGATCAGGTCAACAAGAGTCTGCAGACCACGCGTCGTTTCGATGCACTCAAGCTGTGGCTGACCCTGCGTCTGATGGGCGCCGATGCGCTGGGCGACATGCTCGATTGCGTGATCGACCTCACCCGCGAGGGCCATCAGCTGCTCGAGACGGCGCCGGACATCGATGTCGTCCAGGCTCCGGAGCTCAGCACCCTGGTGTTCCGCTTCCATGACACCAGTGAAGAGACCCTCAGCGCCGAGCAGTGGGACGCCTTGAACCGCGAGATCCGCAAGCGCCTGTCACGCAGCGGTGAGGCCATCGTCGCCGCCACCAAGGTCTCCGGCCGCCAGTACCTGAAGTTCACCCTGCTCAACCCGGAAACCACCCGTGACGACATCGCCGCGGTGGTCGAACTGATCCGCCAGCACGGCCAGGCGCTGGTCAAGGCGCATCATCTGGCTGTCAGCACCACGGCCCAGGCAAGCCACGCCGCAGCACTGACCGATGCCCTGGTCGATACCCCGGCCGCCAAACGTCGCAGCCACACCACAGAAGCCAAGGAAAGCCGTCATGCATGACACCTCGACTCCTCACGTCACCGACACAGTTGAAACGCGTAATGAGGTGCTGGACTTCGTCGCCATCGGCATCGGCCCCTTCAACCTGAGCCTTGCCTGTCTGAGCGAGCCGCTGGAAGACGTGAACGGCGTCTTCCTCGAGCGCAAGGCAGGGTTCGACTGGCACCCGGGCATGTTGCTGGAAGATGCCAGCATGCAGACGCCCTTCATGGCGGACATGGTCTCGCTGGCCGACCCGACCAGCCACTTCAGCTTCCTCAACTATCTGAAGCTGCATGACAAGCTCTACAACTTCTACATCCGGGAAGACTTCTTCCTGCTGCGCCGCGAGTACAACCAGTACTGCCAGTGGGCGGCGCGCGAGCTGACCAGCCTGCGCTTCGATCACGACGTCCAGGACATCCAGCATGTCGGCGACATCTATGTCGTGCGCGGCACTCGCCCCAGCACCGGCGAAGCCTTCGCCTATCGCGCACGCAAACTGGTGCTGGGCACCGGTACCCAGCCCTACCTGCCGAAAGCCGCCGATGCCGTGCGTGACGTCGTGCCGGTCGCGGGCAGCCGCGTGTGCCACAACGCCCACTATCTGGCGCGCAAGGAGGAGCTGACCTCCCAGCCGGCCATCACCATCATCGGCTCCGGCCAGAGCGCCGCCGAGATCTATCTCGACCTGCTGCGCGAGATCGACCACCACAGCTACCAGCTCAACTGGATCACGCGCTCACCGCGCTTCTTCCCGCTGGAGTACGGCAAGCTGACGCTTGAGATGACCTCGCCGGATTACATCGATTACTTCCACGCCCTGCCGCGTGAACAGCGCAACACCCTGCTGGCGACCCAGAAGGGGCTCTACAAGGGCATCAATCTCGAGCTGATCGACGAGATCTACGACACCCTCTACGCCAAGCAGCTGCAAGGCGTGGTGCCCACCACCCTGATGACCAATACCGAACTGACCTCGCTGAACAAGGAAGGAGCCGACGGCGACTTCACGCTGGGGCTCTATCAGCGCGAACAGCAGCAGGCCTGGCGTCATGACACCAGCGCCGTGGTACTGGCCACGGGCTATCAGTACGTGGCACCGCCCTTCCTGCGCAGCATCGAGTCGCGCATTCGTCGTGACGAGGAAGGCCGCTACGCCGTCGGTCGCTTCTACGCCGTCGACACGCAAAGCACCGCAGATGCCGACGGCAACGAGGGCGATCAATCGCCGTTCGCCGGCGAAATCTTCGTCCAGAATGCCGAGCTGCATACCCACTCGCTGGCCGCGCCGGACCTGGGCATGGCCTGCTATCGCAACAGCTGCATCCTGCGCGCCATCACCGGCCGCGAGGTCTATACCATCGAGCGCCGCATCGCCTTCCAGAGCTTCGGCGCGCCCGGCTCTGAAAAGGGCTGTGGCAATGGCTTCACACCGCTGCCCGCCGCACACCTGCCCTACGGCGAGACGGATATTCACGCCGGCACCTCTTCTACCGGCCTATCCTCTGCCGACAGCTCTTCAGCCGGTACCGCCTCTACCGACAGCTCGTCTGTCGACAGCTCTTCAGCCGGCACCGACTCTGCCGATACCCAGGCCGACACGACTCACACCGCTGCACCGCAACACCGGGAGACCACCGCATGAACATGCCAGTCGACATCACCAGCGCCGCAAGCGCCGAACAGTCCAGCAGCGCGGCAGGTTCACACAGTGCAGCGACACCGTCACAGCAGGTATTCGGGACGACATCGCTCGCCGTGCCCGCAACGATCAACCTGCTCAGCCCGGCGCCGGGAACGCGCTTCACCCGCCGCGCAGTGGAGCTGGAGCAAGCCCAGGCACGCCAGCGCAAGCCGCAGGACGGCAGCACGAGCGAGCGCGCCGAATTCGCGCTGCGTCCGCTGGACCTCGCCGCCGACATGGCGATGGTGGATGAGTGGACCAGCGGCGAACGCGCCAGCTTCTGGGGCATGAGTGATGACCTCATCACCACCAAGTACGACTTCTACCAGGGCCTGGAAGACAGCCAGCATGCCCAGGGCTGGGTCGGTCTCTACAACGACCAGCCAGCGTTTCTGGTCGAACTCTATGACCCGGCACACGACACGCTCGGCAAGCATTACAGTGTGCAGCCCGGCGACTTCGGCATGCACTTCCTCGTCGCGCCGCGCAGCGAGGGCCAGGCCCCCATCAGCGGCTTCTCGCGTGCGGTGATCGAATCGATCATGGCGATGATCTTCGCCGGCCAGTTCCGCGATGAGCATGCCGATGGAGAGAAAGACGCAGTACGTCCCGTGACCCGTGTGGTGGTGGAGCCGGACAGCCGCAATCGCGCCATTCATCCGCTGAATGCCGCGGTGGGCTTCGTCGATCATGGCCCGCTGGATCTCGACGGCAAGCCGGCCCGGCTGTGTTTCTGCACCCCGCAGGACTTCCGCGCCGCTCTGGCCACTCGCAGCCCGCGTCTGGACAGCGGCGTAACCGCCAACCCGGCCGTGGCCAGCCAGCACCTCACCGGGCCGGACTGGCAGCAGGCCAATCGCCTGCTGGTGCGCAAGGCGCTGGCCGAATTCAGCCACGAGCGTCTGATCCACCCGCAATGCGCCGATGACTGCGGCTCCCGCACCGCCTGCCAGAGCCATGACAACTGGCATCACTTCCGCCTGCCGCTGGCCGCGCAGGTCAGCGACACGCCGCCGGTCAGCCGCCGCGCGGTGGAATATCGCTTCGTGGCGCGCCGCTTCCAGCTCGATCACTGGCTGATCGATGCCGCCTCCATCCAGCGTCTGGATGCCGACGGCAATCCCCTGCCGCTGGACGCGCGTGAGCTGATTCTGGAACTCAACGATGTGCTGGAGATTCCGCCGCGTCTGCTGCCGATCTATCTCGAGGAGGTCAGCGCCACGCTCGCCTCCAGCGCCTGGAAGATGCAGCGCGCCGTGCGCGAGAATCAGTCCGCCCGCGTGCTGGCAGGTGCCTCCTTCCAGACCCTGGAATCGGCAATGAGCGAAGGCCACCCGTGCTTCGTCGCCAACAATGGCCGCATGGGCTTCGATGCGCTGGACTATCGCGCCTACGCGCCGGAAGCCGCGCAGCCGTTCTCGCTGGTGTGGATCGCCGTACATCGCGACAATGCCCATTACTCGGCGGTGGATGGTCTCGATCCGCGCCGTCTGCTCGAGGAAGAGCTCGGCGAAGCCGAGCTGGCCCGCCTGGAACAGCAGCTGACCGAGAAGGGCCTTGCGCCCTCCGACTACCTGATGATGCCGGTGCACCCGTGGCAGTGGAGCCACAAGCTGGCGATCACCTTCGCCGCCGAGATCGCCAGTCAGCATATCGTCTGTCTCGGGCTGGGGGAGGACCGCTATCAGGCGCAGCAGTCGATCCGAACGCTCTACAACCGCAATCAGCCGAACCGCCGCTATGTGAAGGTGGCGCTGTCGATCCTCAACATGGGCTTCATGCGTGGCCTGTCGCCCTATTACATGCGTGCCACTCCGATCATCAATCAGTGGCTTAAGGGCCTGATCGATTCGGATCCGTCCTTCGAGAAGTGGGGCTTCCGCCTGCTGCGTGAAGTCGCGGCCATCGGCTATCGCGATGACGTGCTGGAAGACGCGGACCCGGCGGCCGTCGGCTATCGCAAGATGCTGGCCAGCCTGTGGCGCGAGAGCCCTGAAGACGTCAAGGATGAAGGCGAGCGCCTGATGACCATGGCCGCGCTGCTGCATGTCGACAACGATGAGAAGGCCTTGCTGCCAGCGCTGATCGAGCGTTCCGGCATCGGCGCCGAAGCGTGGATCGACAAGTGGCTGACGGCTTACATGACGCCACTGCTGCACTGCTACTTCAAGCACGACCTGGTGTTCATGCCGCACGGCGAGAACCTGATCATGCGTCTGCGCGATGGCGTGCCGTGCGGTGTGCTGATGAAGGACATCGCCGAGGAAGCGGCGCTGTTCGCCACCGAGAAGACCCGTGCTCTCGAACTGCCGGAAGGAGTCGAGCGTCTGGTGGTCGAAGTGCCGGAACCGATCCGCATCCTGTCACTGCTCACCGATGTCTTCGACTGCATCTTCCGCTTCGCGGTACCGCTGCTGGTGCGCGAGCAGGTGATGACGGAGGAGGCCTTCTGGTCTCGCGTCGCGGCCTGCATCCATGACTACCAGGATGCCCACCCGGAGATGGCCGACAAGTTCGCGCGCCATGACCTGTTCGCACCGCGCTTCACGCTGTCGTGCCTCAACCGCCTGCAGCTGCGCAACAACCAGCAGATGGTCGATCTCACCGATCCGTCCGGCGCCCTGCAGCTCAAGGGCGAGCTGGATAACCCCATCGCGGCCTTCGCCCGACGCTAGGGGGTGACACACCTGACGATCATCAGGTCGCGATGACCCGTTAGCCACGACCGGTCAAGAGCGACCAAGCAGCACCGGGACCGCCCTCGTCATGCACGGGGGTGGTCCTTGGCGTGTCTGATACTCAATCATTGATAATGATTCGTAACAACAATACCATGACTCCCCCATCACGACAGATCTCATTGCGAGCCGTGGATGTCCTCTCACGCCAAGCCCCCAGTTCGGCCTCATCGCGACACGGATGAGCGAACGCCTGACGCACACGGGCCAGATGATGAAACGCCCGCTGAGCTGCAGGCTTGTGCTGCACAGCGCTACCGCCAATCGCTGGACCAGCTGTTTGCCGAGCATCGTCACGAACTGACCGGCTTTCTGGTGCGCCAGCTGGGCTCGCATGAGCTGGCGGAAGACATCAGTCATGAGGTCTATCTGCGCCTGCGCCTGACCGGAGAGTGGCCCGCCAACCCGCGCGCCTGGCTGTTTCGCATCGCACGCAACCTGATCATCGATCACCACCGTCACCAGTCCCGTGCACCGGAATTCGAATCGGTGTCCGAGGCCGATGAGCGTGTGGCGGCCGCCCACCTGGACCCGGAGAAGAGCCTGGCGCGCCGCCAGAAGCTGCAGGTCGTCGATGCGGCACTCTCCGAGCTGGCGGGCCATTTTCGCCTCGCCCTGACCTGGTATCGCCTCGAAGGGCTGACCAAGCGCGAGATCGGCGAGCGTCTAGGCGTGTCCGAGCGCATGGCGGGTCGCTACGTCACCCAGGCGCAGCAACACTGCGAAAAGCGTTTGGCCGCGGCGAGCTGTTATCGCAATGAAGTCAGTCGCGACTGCGCCGCCTGCCAACAGGGCGCCGCGGACTCGCCGCCAGCCGCGCAGCGCATGTCAGCCGCGTCGCCCGGCAAGGCGCGACGACGACGCCGGCGTGATGACACCCCGACAGCAAGAGCCGATCAGCACTGATGGCCCCGCGGAGCACGGATGGGCGAACGTCTCCGTGTCATGTCGCCCAGAATGAATCGCCCTTAGCCTGACGCCCTGACCACGGATGACGATGCTTTCATGTTCACTCTCGACCACCTGCGCTTTGACCTCGGCGAGCGCTGCCTGCTCAAGACGCAGTCTCTCGATTTCGCCCCCGGCCAGGTGCATGGCCTGATCGGCCACAATGGCTCCGGCAAGTCGACACTGCTCAAGCTGCTGGCGCGCCAGAACACGCCGACCAGTGGCAAGCTGGCGCTGGACGACCGCCCACTCTCGCAGTTCGGCAGTCGGGAATTCGCGCGGGCGGTGGCCTACCTGCCCCAGCACCTGCCGGCGGCCGAAGCGCTGACCGGCCGCGAACTGGTCGCCTTCGGCCGTTATCCGTGGCACGGCCTGCTCGGCCGTCCCGGCCCCAAGGATGAAGAAGCCATCGAGCGTGCCATCGCGCTGACCCACACCGAGGCCTTCGCCGAACAGCAGGTCGACACCCTCTCCGGTGGCGAACGTCAGCGTGTGTGGCTGGCCATGCTGCTGGCCCAGGGCAGTCGCTATCTGCTGCTGGATGAACCGCTGGCGGCGTTGGATATCGCCCATCAGATCGAGGTGATGGAGCTGGTCTCGCACCTGAGCCACACCCTGGGGCTGGGCATCATCATCGTGCTGCACGACATCAATCTGGCAGCACGTTACTGCGATCGCCTGGTGGCGCTGCACGGCGGCAAGGTGCTGGCCGAAGGCGCGCCCGACGAGATGATGAACCCCGCCACGCTCAAGGATATCTACGGTGTCGAGATGCAGGTGATCACCCCGCCGCAGAGCCGGCAGCAGATCGCGGTGCCGCTATGAAGTGGCTGTTGGCACTGATCAGTCTGAGTCTGCTGACGGTGGGCCCCGCCGCCGCCACGACGGACGAGGCAGCGGCGGCCGTGACTGCGATGAAACAGACAGCCCGGGCACCGGCCGGCTTCGTCGATCGCCCCATCGTGGCGCTGGACTGGACGCTGGCCGAGACCCTGACCGGCATCGGGGTACGCGCCATGGGCGTAGGGCAGGTGGAAACCTACGCCAGCTGGGTAGATCAACCGGCGCTGCCGCAGGGCACGCGGGATCTTGGCCTGCGTACCCAGCCGAACCTGGAGCAGCTGGCCGCTCTCGCCCCGAACGACATCCTGATCAGCCCGATGCTGGCAAGCCTCGCACCGCGCCTGTCGGCCATCGCGCCGGTCACCAGCATTGCCATCTATACCCCGGATGCCGACACCTGGCAGACACTGGTCAAGGCGACGCGCCAGCTGGGCAAGCTGACGCAGCGCGAGCCACAGGCCGAACAGCTGATTCGCCTGAGCACCGCTCGCCTGGCCGGTTACAACGCCGCACTGCGCCAGCAGTCGGCACACGATGGCAAGACGCCGCTGCCGCTGTTGATGGTGCAATTCATGGATGACCGCCATGTGCGCATCTTCGGTGACAACAGCCTGTTCCAGGCCGTGATCGAGCGCATGGGCATCGACAATGCCTGGCAAGGCGACACCAACGCCTGGGGCTTCGCCACCGTCAGTCTCGAGAAGCTGGTGACGCTGGAGGGCCGCATGGTGGTGGTGGAACCGCTGCCGCCGGGCGGACGCGAGGCCCTGGCACGCAATGGCCTGTGGCAGGCCATGCCCGGCGTGCGCGAGAACAGTCAGGCCGCGGCGCCGCTGTTCCTGCCCCCGGTCTGGAGCTTCGGCGCCCTGCCCTCGGCCAATCGTTTCGCTGAACTGCTCGCCAGCCATCTGATTGACGGCGAGACGGCACCTGAGGGGGAGACCACCGATGGCAACCACTGAGCAGGCCATGAGCACTCGCCCCGCATCAAACCGACACCCGCTGCACCTCACCCCGGGCCGGGCCTGCAGCCTGTTGGCCCTGGCCCTTGTGGTACTGGGCAGCCTCGCGCTCAATCGTGAAGGCCTGAGTCTGATGCAGGGCCTGACCGCACTGTGGGCATCGCCCGACTTCAGTGATGCGGCCAGTCTCGGCCAGTCAGACAGCGCGCTGCTTTCTGCGCAGCTGGTGGCGCATGTCAGCTGGTGGCCGCGACTGGTCTGCGCGCTGCTGGCCGGGGGCGCGCTGGGCATGGCGGGCGTGCTGATGCAGCAGGTACTGCGCAATCCACTGGCCGCGCCCACTACCCTCGGCGTCGCCAGTGGCGCGAGTCTGGCGATGATGATGGCGACGCTGTTCGCCCCGGCACTGATGGCCGGCACGGGTCTTGGAGGTGATGGATTCCAGCTGGGCCGTGAATGGGTCGCGCTGGCTGGTGGCCTTGCCGCCATGGGGCTTGTGTTCGCGCTGGCCTGGGCGCGTGGCATGTCGCCGACCGTGGTCGTACTGGCGGGGCTGGTGGTCAATCTCTACATCGGCGCGCTGGGCATGGTGCTGTTGCTGTTCAATCAGGAAGCCCTGCACGGCACCCTGGTATGGGGCGCAGGCTCGCTGGCCCAGAACAGCTGGAATGGCGTGATCACGCTGCTCACCCGCCTGCTGCCGGGCATGTTGCTGGCGCTGGTGCTGATGCGTCCGCTGGCGGTGCTGGATCTCGACGAGGCCAATGCCAGAAGCCTGGGCGTCTCGCTGCGCAAGCTGCGCCTGATGAGTCTGGGGCTGGCGGTATTTCTGAGTGCCTGCGTGGTCAGCGTATTGGGCATCATCGGTTTCATCGGCCTGGCCGCACCGGCCTGCGTACGTCTGATGGGCGCGCGCCGCCTGGGCCAGCGCCTGCTGTGGGCACCCTTGTTCGGGGCACTGCTGCTGGCGGTGACGGACCAGGTGGTCGCCAGTCTCGATGGCCTGCTGCCCAACCTGATTCCGACCGGCGCGATGACGGCGGCCCTCGGCGCGCCGCTGCTGCTGTGGCTGATTCCGCGCCTCAAGATGGCCCAGGGGGCCGGCCCCGCCAGTCATCACGGCATGTCACTGACGCATCGTCACCCCCGCCCCGACCTCCTGCTCGGCTGGCTGCTGGCCGGGGTCTGCGTGGCCCTGTTGCTGGCTCTGCTGGTCGGCAATGGCGACGATGGCTGGACCTTGGGCAGTGACATGCTCCAGCAGTTGCTGGCCGGCCAGACCAGCGTGCTGGACTTCCGCCTGCCACGGGTACTGGCGGCGGCAGGCGCCGGTGTACTGCTGGCCCTGGCCGGCACTCTGTTGCAGCGTCTGACCAGCAACCCGATGGCCAGCCCCGAGATTCTCGGCATCAGCGGCGGCACCGCCATCGCCCTGATGCTGACGCTGCTGCTGGTCCCGTCACCGGGGCAGCTGACCCTGCTGGGCGCAGGCATCTGCGGGGCGCTGGCCTGTCTGGCGCTGCTGGTGGTGCTCAATCATCGCAGCGGTTTCATCCCTGAACGCGTACTGCTGTGCGGGGTGGCGATCACGGCGCTCTACGATGCGGTGCGCGGCATCATCCTTGCCGATGGGGATCCACGCGGTCAGCAGATTCTGGCCTGGCTGTCCGGCTCTACCTATTACGTAGGCCTCTCCGCGGCGGTCGGCGTGCTCGCGCTGGCGATCATCGCGGTGCTGCTGGTGCGTCCGCTGGCGCGCTGGCTGGATATCCTGCCGCTGGGCATGGCGAGCGCCAGTGCGCTGGGCATCGGCGTGACCCGCGCCCGCCTGGTGCTGCTGGGCGCGGTGGCGGTGCTCACCGCGCTGGCGACCCTGATCGTCGGCCCGCTGTCCTTCGTCGGCCTGCTGGCCCCGCATCTGGCGCGCCTGCTGGGGCTGAGCCGCGCTCGCGAGCACATGCTCGGCGCGGTGCTGTGCGGCGCTCTGCTGATGGTGCTGGCCGACTGGCTGGGCCGCCAGCTGCTGTCGCCCTACGAGATCCCCGCCGGCCTGATGGCCTCGCTGATCGGCGGCAGCTACTTCCTGTGGAGCCTGCACAGAAGCTGACGCGCATGTGCATGAACGACGAAGCCCGCTACCGAAAGGTCGCGGGCTTCGTCGTTGGTGGGCGTTGTGGAGCGCGTGTACTGAGTGAACTGGCGGTGAAGCCCAGACTCAGTTGCCGAACACCACCGTGCGCTTGTCATGCAGGAAGACGCGACGCTCGAGGTGATAACGCACGCCTCGCGACAGCGTCAGGCACTCGATATCACGGCCCTTGGCGATCAGGTCTTCGGGATAGTGGGCATGATCCACCGTCTCGACGCCCTGGGTGATGATCGGCCCTTCATCGAGATCATCATTGATGTAGTGCGCGGTGGCACCGACCAGCTTGACGCCCTTCTCGTAGGCCTGGTGATAGGGGCGCGCGCCCTTGAAGCCCGGCAGCAGCGAGTGGTGGATGTTGATGGCCCGCCCCGAGAGCTTCTCGCACATGTCGCTCGACAGCACCTGCATGTAGCGCGCCAGAATCACCAGCTCGGCGCCGGTGTCCTGCACGATCTGCCACACCTGCGCTTCCTGCTCGGCCTTGGTCTCGGCGGTGATCGGCAGGTGGTGATAGGGCAGACCATGCCACTCGGCCAACGGCGCCATGTCCGGATGGTTGGAGATGACGGCGGTAATGTCCATCGGCAGCTGGCCGATGCGATGCCGATAGAGCAGGTCGTTCAGGCAATGGTCCGAGCGGGAGACCATGATGACCACTTTCATGCGCTCATCCGGCGCACTCAGGCTGACGTCCATCTCGAAGTCGGCGGCACGCGTGCCCAGGCCCTGCTCGAAACTCGCGGCATCGAAGCCGTCATCAAGGGCACCGCTCTCGGTCTGCGGACGAAATTCGGCCCGGATGAAGAAGCGCCCCGACAGGCGGTCATCGAAGGAATTGAGCTCGGTGATATAGCAGCCCTGCTCGCGCAGGTAGCGTGTCACGACGTCCACCGTGCCGATGCGGCTGGGACATTGGGCGGTCAGAATCCAGGTATCACGCATACGTAGGTGCCTGTCATGTAAGGATTATCTATTGTTGGAAGCAGCAACGTCAGGGTTGCATCCGAGGCCCTGCGCGACAAACCAATATTATTGAGGCGGGCTTCAGTATTTCTGAAGCCCGCCTCCTGGCCCGGGCATGGCCCCTGGCAGTTGATTCAGGTCATGGTGTGCGCCTGCGACAGAGCTCTCTCCAGGCACTGACCTCTCCAGACACAGACCTTTCCAGACACGGACCTCAGGCCTTGATGCAGACCCCGAATTCCTCGCTGGCATCCAGCAGCCAGCGGCCGAGATAGTCGGCGAAGCTTCTGCGCACCACCAGCTCGAATTCGCTCTCGCTGACGCGGCGCAGCACCAGTGTCGCCTTGGCGAACACCGCCGGCACGCCCCGCCCGACCGGGAAGGCACGCGGGTGCACATCGGTGGGCGTCGACTTCATCAGCACCTGCCGCGCCTGGACACCGCTCAGCGAGATGACGGTCTGACCACCGCTGACGTTGACCACCTGATAGCGACCGGCCAACGCCTCATGCAGCGCCTTCTCGACAGTGAAGGCTTCCTCGCCGGGCACCAGGATCAGCCACTCATCCGGTGACAGCCACTGGATCGAGCGGCCGCCCTCGTTCTGGTGGAGCGTCGCCGGCGTCAACGGCAGCGCCAGACCCAGCGCCGCCTCGACACCCTCGGCGAAGCCCGGCTGCGCGGGGTCACCGCGCAGCGTCAGGTGACCGAGAAACGCCTTCTCCTCAAGCACGACGCCGGCATCGCCATCATCGCGGGCCGTGAACAGATGCGCCAGCGGCGAACGGGCGCACTGCGCGTGAACCTCGGGCGTCGGGCGCTGGTCGATCACCGATGTCCGGGAACTTGTCATGTCCTGCGGCTGCGCCTCGACGGCGGCGCCCGCTTGCGGGTCGAGTGTGGTGGCATCAGACATGCTGGCGCTCCCCTTTCTTGTCGTAGAACACCGGTGAGGTGATTTCGGCTTCCAGCGTCGTGCCATCGGCCTGCGGCAGGAACACCGTCTCGCCGATGCGCTTGGCGCCGCCCTTGACTACCGCCAGCGCGAAACCATGTCCCAGTGTCGGGCTGTAGTAGCTGGAGGTCACGTGGCCGACCATCGGCATCGGGATGGCGTGCTCGGGGTCGAAGACGATCTGCGAGCCTTCCGGCAGCACGATGCGCTCATCGCCGGCCTTCTTGCGCGTCGGAATCAGACCGACCATCTGCTTGCGGTCGTCGCGTCGGGTATCCGGACGCGACAGCGCACGCTTGCCGATCCAGGAATACGGCTTGTTGTAGCCGACGCACCACTGCATGCCGAGGTCTTCCGGGGTGATCGAGCCATCGGTGTCCTGACCGACGATGATGAAGCCCTTCTCGGCGCGCAGCACGTGCATGGTCTCGGTGCCGTAGGGCGTGAGGCCGTACTTCTTGCCGCATTCGAACAGGCGCTTCCAGACATGCAGTCCGTAGTTGGCCGGCACGTTGAGTTCGTAGGACAGCTCGCCGGTGAAGGAGATGCGGAAGATGCGCCCGGGAATGTCGGCGATCAGTCCTTCACGCACTTCCATGAACTTGAAGCTGTCACGGTCGAGATCGATGTCGGTCAGCTCGCCGACCAGCGCACGCGCTTCGGGGCCGGTGACGGTCAGGGTCGCCCAGTGATCGGTGACGCTGGTCATCTGCACGTCCAGTTCCGGCCATTCGGTCTGATGCCACAGTTCCAGCCATTCCAGGATCGAGGCCGCGCCACCGGTGGTGGTGGTCATCAGGAAGTGGTCTTCGGCCAGACAGGTGGTGACACCGTCGTCCATCACCATGCCATCGTCGTGACACATCAGGCCGTAGCGCGCCTTGCCGACGCCCAGCTTGGCCCAGGCGTTGGTGTAGATGCGATTGAGGAATTCACGCGCATCGCGACCGGTGATGTCGATCTTGCCCAGGGTCGAGGCATCCAGCACGCCGACCTTCTCGCGTACCGCCAGACACTCGCGCTCGACCGCGGCATGCATGTCCTCATTGCCTTGCGGGTAGTACCAGGGGCGCTTCCACTGGCCGACATCCTCGAACTTCGCCCCCTGCGCCACGTGCCATTCATGCATCGCGGTGTAGCGGATCGGGTCGAACAGCTCGCCGCAGTGACGGCCGACGATGGCACCGAAGGTCACCGGCGTGTAGTTGGGGCGGAACACGGTGGTGC
Organism: Cobetia sp. LC6; assembly: GCF_030264805.1. NCBI lineage: Bacteria > Pseudomonadati > Pseudomonadota > Gammaproteobacteria > Oceanospirillales > Halomonadaceae > Cobetia > Cobetia sp. LC6. Next base: position 64,409 of record NZ_JASSPL010000002.1, read on the forward strand.
CGGTGTCGGGGATGGACTGCCCCAGACAGCGCGCGGCGACCGCCATGCCGTTGATATTCCCCAGCTTGCCCTGATCGGTGCCGAAGCCCATCGCGGTGTAGCGCTTGACGTGCTCGATGGACTCGAAGCCTTCGCGGGTGGCGAGCTCGATCCCGGCGGCGGTGACGTCGTTCTGCAGGTCGACGAACTGCTTGGGCGCGCGCGCGGTGGGCTTGTCATGCGGTACCTGATAGAGCGGCAGCATCGGCGTTTCTGTCAGCTCTGAGACCGCAGGCACCTCAGCCTGGGCGGTCTCGAACTCGCAGGCTTCCACCGCGGCGACACCGCTGGCGTAGGCCGCGACCAGCACATCCTCCAGCGCGAAGCTGCCATTGGCGGCGCCGCAGGCATCGAAGCCCTTGAGCATCGGTGCGCCCAGCGCCGGCAGGAAGCCGTGGATCTCGTCGCTCCACACCGGACGTGCGCCGGTGTGCGCCGCCAGGTGAACCACCGGGCTGTAGCCGCCGGAGCTTGCGATGGTGTCGCAGGCGAGCTCTTCCACCGCCCCCGTCACGCTGAAGGCATCGATATCGATGGCCGCGATGCGCGCGCCTGTCACGCGACGCTCGCCCTTGGCCTCGATCACGGCGGAGCCGGCGATGATGCGGATACCCGCGGCACGCGCCGCCTCGATCATCACGCCGGAAGGGGCCGGACGCGCATCGGCGATCGCGACCACTTCACGACCGGCCGCCTTCCAGGCCAGCGCCGCGCGATAGGCGTGGTCGTTGTTGACCGACAGCACCAGTTTGTCACCGGCGGCGACGCCGTAACGGGTCAGATAGGTGGTGACGGCACCGGCCAGCAGGTTGCCCGGCACATCGTTGTGGCTGTAGACCAGTGGCCGCTCGTGGGCGCCGGTGGCCATGATGACGCGGTGGGCACGCACGCGGTGCAGGCGTGAGCGTGCCTGACGCGCGCCACGGGCATTGCGCGGCGCGAGATCGGCCTGATGCTCGGTACGGCGCTCGTGCAGGGTCACGAAGTTATGATCGTGGTAGCCATTGGCGGTGGTGCGCGGCAGCAGCTGCACATCCTCGCAGGCTTCGAGTTCCGCCAGCACCGCGTCACGCCATTCGATGGCAGGCTTGCCGTCCAGGGTCTGATCGAGACAGTCCGCCGACATGGAAAGCAGCGAGCCACCCAGCTCTTCCTGCTCGTCACACAGGATGACGCGCGCGCCGCTGCGGGCCGCGACCAGCGCCGCCATCAGGCCCGCCGGGCCGGAGCCGATCACCAGCACATCGGTGTGCTGATGCAGGTGATCATAGATGTCCGGGTCCTCCTCGAGCGGAGAACGCCCGAGACCGGCAGCCTTGCGGATGTACTTCTCGTAGGTCATCCACAGCGAGGCCGGCGCCATGAAAGTCTTGTAGTAGAAGCCCGGCGGCATGAACTTGCCGCCCAGCTTGCCGACCTGCGACAGGAAGCGGCTCATCAGGTCCTTCTGGGCCTTCACCCAACCGCTGACGGCGTGGGCCTCCAGGCCGTCGTAAAGCGCCTGCTGGGTGGCGCGCACGTTGGGCACTTGGCCGGCTTCGGTGCTGCCCAGCTGCAGGATGGCGTTGGGCTCTTCGGCACCGGCGGCGACCAGACCGCGCGGACGCGCATACTTGAAGCTGGCGTTGAGCACGTCGAGGCCGTTGGCCATCAGTGCCGAGGCGAGGGTATCGCCTGCCAGGCCCTGATAGCGCTTGCCATTGAAGGTGAAGGTCAGCGGCGTGGCGCGGTCGATGCGTCCACCCGAGGCAAGACGGCGCGGGGCAGCGGCGGTCTGGTGGTCTTGCTGGCTCATGCGCTCACCCCCTTGGCTTGCGTGGTCGGATCGGCTTTCGTCTCACCGGTGATGCTGGGCTGCTCGCCCATGCGATAGGTCTCGAGAATCTCGTAGGTCACGGTATGGCGGGTGATGTTGAAATACTTGCGACAGCCCACGGCGTGAATCCACAGCTCGTGATGGACGCCACGCGGGTTGTTGCGGAAGAACAGATAATCCCCCCACTCGGCATCGGAGCAGGCTTCGGGGTCCTTCGGGCGCTCGATATGCGCCTGGCCCTTGACGTGGAATTCCTCTTCCTCGCGCAGCTCGCCGCAGTAGGGACAGAAGATATGCATCATGGTCGGTCGTCTCCTGACGGCAGGTTCAGTGCGCGACGCCAGCGGCGCCGTGTTCGTCGATCAGCTTGCCCGTATTGAAACGGTCATAGGAGAAGGGCTCCGCCAGCGGATGGGTGCGCCCCTTGGCCAGTGTCCAGGCAAAGACGTTGCCGGACCCCGGCGTGGCCTTGAAGCCACCGGTGCCCCAGCCGCAGTTGAAATAGAGCCCCTTCACGGGCGTCTTGGAAATGATCGGGCAGGCGTCCGGACAGGTATCGACGATGCCGCCCCACTGACGATTCATGCGTACCCGCGAGAATATCGGGAACATCTCGACGATGGCCTGCAGGGTGTGCTCAACGGTGGGGTAACTACCACGCTGGCCATAGCCCACATAGCCATCAATGCCGGCTCCGATGACCAGATCCCCCTTGTCGGATTGGCTGATATAGCCGTGGACGTGATTGGACATCACCACGGTGTCGAGAATCGGCTTGAGCGGCTCGGACACCAGTGCCTGCAACGGATGGGATTCCAGCGGCAGGCGGAAACCAGCCTTCTCGGCCATCACCCCGGAGTTGCCGGCGGTGACCACGCCGACACGCTTGGCACCGATGAAGCCGCGCGAGGTCTCCACCCCGACGATGGCGCCATCCTGCTTGCGGAAGCCGGTGACCTCGGTCTGCTGGATCAGATCGACACCCAGGCTGTCAGCACCGCGCGCGAAGCCCCATGCCACGGCGTCGTGACGCGCCACGCCGCCGCGCGGCTGCCAGGAGGCACCGAGGACCGGATAGCGTGCCCGGCTCGAGCAGTCCAGTGCAGGTACCAATTCCTGCACCTGCTGGGCGTCCAGCACCTCGCCATCGATACCTTGTAGCCGATTGGCATTCACGCGGCGCTGGATGTCACGCATGTCCTGCAGGGTGTGGCCCAGGTTGAGCACGCCACGCTGGGAGAACATCACGTTGTAGTTCAGGTCCTGGGACAGGCCTTCCCACAGCTTCATGGAGTGCTCGTAGAGCGCCGCCGCCTCATCCCACAGATAGTTGGAGCGCACCAGGGTGGTGTTGCGCGCGGTGTTGCCGCCGCCCAGCCAGCCCTTCTCGATCACCGCGACATTGGTGATGCCGTGCTCCTTGGCCAGGTAGTAGGCCGTGGCCAGACCATGCCCGCCGCCACCGACGATGATGACGTCGTATTCCTTCTTGGGTTCTGGGCTACGCCAGACCTTCTGCCAGTTCTCATGGTGGCTGAGCGCATGCTTGACCAGCCCGAATCCCGAGTAACGCTGCATTTGCCACCCTCCTCACATCTTTGCCACCGCAAGCGCTGCCCGGTGCTCTCCCCCGAGCACTGCTCGGCGCTTGCGGCATGTGTCGTTGTTATCGTTGTCTCTCGCCAGCGCCTTGTTCAGGCAAGCGCGGCGGGGTCGGTCACGCTGTTGGATGCATAGACCGGGAAGCGTGCGCAGACTTCCTCGACCTTGCCGCGCACCTCGGCTTCCACCTTGGCGCTCTCGCCGGTGGACAGCGCGTCGAGCAGATCACAGATCCAGCCGGCCAGTGCCTCGCATTCCGCCTCGCCGAAGCCGCGCGTGGTGGCGGCCGGAGTGCCGATGCGCAGCCCGGATGTCACGAAGGGGCTCTGCGGGTCATTCGGTACGCTGTTCTTGTTGACGGTGATGTGGGCGCGGCCCAGTGAGGCATCCGCGTCCTTGCCGGTCACGCCCTGGCGGATCAGCGAGACGAGGAACAGATGGTCATCGGTGCCGCCGGAGACCACGTCATAGCCGCGCGCCATGAAGACCTCGGCCATCACGCGGGCATTGGCGATCACGCGGGCCTGATAGCTGACGAAGTCCTGGCTCATCGCCTCCTTGAAAGCCGCGGCCTTGGCGGCGATGACGTGCATCAGCGGGCCGCCCTGCTGGCCGGGGAAGACGGCGCCATTGAGCTTCTTGTGCAGCGCTTCATCACCGGTGGCGGAGAGAATCAGGCCACCGCGCGGGCCGCGCAGCGTCTTGTGGGTGGTAGTGGTGACGACATGGGCGTAAGGCAGCGGGCTCGGGTAGTGACCCGCCGCGACCAGACCGGCCACATGGGCCATGTCGACCATCAGCCAGGCACCGATCTCATCGGCGATATCGCGGAAGCGACGCCAGTTGACCACGCGCGAGTAGGCGGAGAAGCCGGCGATGATCATCTTCGGCTTGTGCTCGCGCGCCAGACGCTCCATTTCCTCGTAGTCCAGCTCGCCGCTTTCGGTCAGACCGTATTGGATGGCGTTGTAGTGCTTGCCGGAGAAATTGGGGGCCGCGCCGTGGGTCAGGTGACCGCCATGCGCCAGACTCATGCCGAGGATGGTGTCGCCCGGCGAGACGAGCGCCATGAACACGGCCGCATTGGCCTGGGCGCCGGAATGCGGCTGCACGTTGGCGTAGTCACAGCCGAACAGCGCACAGGCGCGCTCGATGGCCAGCGTCTCGACCTTGTCGACGAATTCGCAGCCGCCGTAGTAGCGCTTGCCCGGATAGCCTTCGGCGTACTTGTTGGTCAGCTGGCTGCCCTGGGCTTCCATCACCAGCGGGCTTGCATAGTTCTCGGAGGCGATCAGCTCGATATGCGCTTCCTGACGCGCTGTCTCTTCGAGGATGGCCTCGGCCAGTGCAGGGTCGAGTCTGGCCAGTCGGTCATCACGGGTGTAGCCATGTTGCTGAGACATTGCGCGCCTCCGGTAAGCGGATCGTTGTTGTTGGAGTGGGTCGATGAAAGATGATCAGTGATCGTCTGTTTGCTCAGGTCCTGTCGATTCAGCCCGGCGCCAAGGCCTTGGGTGGCTGTCTTGACCCGATACTAGCCCTGCCCCCCTGCGGCAAACTGCTTGTCAGCGTCACACCGCAGCGCGAATGCGACATCGGCAGGCAAAAGCGACATCCCGTCGGCCCGCACAGAGGTACTGCGAATGGTGGCTGCCCGCCACTGGCGCTACACCGACGCCCCATCGGGCAGGTATGCTAGACACCGATATCATGCGATCAGGCGCCGGATGACGACTGATCCATGCAAGTGCGCGCCTGGGGAAGGGAGTTGAGAATATGCTGATGGAATTGCTGGCGGTGATGGCACCGGTACTGTGTGGCGCCGCCATCGGCTTCTTCTGGATCAGGCTTGGCAATGACTACCCGATGGCCTTCGTCACCCGACTGGTGCTCTACATCGGCACACCGGCGCTGATCCTCAATGCGCTGGGCAGCGCCGAGATCGACAACTCGAGCTTTTTGCGTACGGGCCTGGCGACGCTCTCCGTGATGGCTCTGCTGCTGGCGCTGAGCTGGCCCTTCGCGCGCCTGATCGGCAAGCCCTGGAAGGTGGCGGTGGCGCCATTGCTGTTCTCCAACGTCGGCAACATGGGCCTGCCCGTCTCGCTCTACGCCTTCGGCCAGGCCGGCTTCGCCTACGCCATCACCATCATGGTCACCATGTCACTGCTGCAGTTCACCCTCGGTGCCTGGCTTGCCAGCACCAGCGGCAACCCGCTACGCAGCGTGATGCGCTCGCCGACCATCTGGGCCAGCATCGTCGCCACCCTCATGCTGCTCTGCGATGTACACATGCCGCGCTTCGTCGCCAATAGCCTGGAGCTGATTTCCGGCTTCACCGTACCGCTGATGCTGATCACCCTGGGGGTGTCGCTGGCCAGCATCCGCGTCAAGAATCTGGCGGCAGGCGTGGGCTTCAGTGTCCTGCGCATTCCCTTTGCCGCCCTGTGTGCCTGGGGCATCGGCACCCTGCTGGACCTGCCCCCGTTGGCGCTACATGTGTTGACCATGCAGATGGCCATGCCGGTGGCAGTCTACAACTACATGTTCGCCCAGAAGGCAGGGCGCGAGCCGGAGTACGTGGCCACACTGGTGTTCTGCTCGACGCTCGCCGCCTTCCTCTACCTGCCCATGCTGCTGGCGGCGATGGGGGCGACACTGGGCTGATACGACCGAAACTGCTTTAGCCCTCGCTTTGAATGACAGACACAAAAAAACCACGCGAGCCTGAGGCTTGCGTGGTCGTGTGACACCTTCCTGCGGAAACTGCCGTGCCGTGAAGAAGACGGTATTGCACCATCCCGATATTGAGCAGCACGGCGCTTCCTGTTGCGACGATCAGCCTTGTAGTCCTGCTGGCACCCGCTCCCGGCCTGGAGATGGCGCACCGTTCCCCTGTGTCATCATTGCCCTTTTGACCAAACCCGTGACTGGAGTGGCAGTCGTGGACCTGACGTGAACGTTCTCCGCTCTCGACCCGCAGCTGAAGATGGCATGCAGTCCAACGGGGCCTTGTGCTTAGGGCACCAGGGCGATACCTGGCATGGCCTGGCGGGACTTCCCGCAGAGCTCCCTGCACTGCATGCGCTCATTCACGTGGCAACAATTGAAGGGTAGTCCCGAAGTCGTCTGCACCTCCAGATGGTTTGTGCCGTCTTCCTGCGCGAGTCGACTTGCTCATGAACCTGAGCATGAAGTCGTAGAGTACTCATACTGAGCAGACTGTCAGCGCACCTCGGGCGTGGCGGCTTGCAATCCCGCCAGGCCCTCGGCCTGCTGCTGACGCAGCTGGGCCAGCGTTGTCACGGCGTGCCCCCTGGCTTGCCATTCGGCGCGATCGGCATCGTCGGCCCGGATGATGAAGCGTCCAAGCAGGGTGTAGAGCAGTCCCAGCAACGGTGACAACCAGCAGGCGAAGGCCAGCGGTATGTAAAGCAGCCCCTCCATGCCCACGCCACCGGCCATCAGCCCCAGTGAACTGACGACCACCGCACCGCCGGCATTCCAGGGTATCAGCGGCGAGATCAGCGTGCCGCCCTCTTCCAGTGAGCGTGACAGGTTGAGCGTCGAGTAGCCTTCTCCGCGGAATACCGGCGCGTACATGCGCCCCGGCAGGGCGATGGAAAGGTAGGGATCGCCCGCGATGACATTGGTCAGCGCCGCCGTGGAACTGGCCGCGACCTGCAGACCGAAGATACCGCGTACCTTGACCAGCACCGCGGCACACAGCGTCTCCAGACAGCCGATGATTTCCAGCAAGCCCCCGAAGGCCAGTGCGATCATCACCAGCAGGATGACCCAGGCCATCGACATGATGCCGCCACGATTGAGCAGGCTGTCGATCTCGCTCACACCGGTGCTCAAGACGTAGCCACCCTGCATGTAACCGAACAGCGCCTTGACCGCCTCGCCCTGTACGCCGAATGCCACGACCGCCCCGGCCAGTACCCCGACGAACAGCGCCGGCAGTGCCGGCATGCGCGCAACGGCCAGCGTCATCACCAGCAGCGGCGGCATCAGTACCCACAGATTGAAGGTGAAGTGCCCGGCCAGCCCTTCTGTGATGGCAGTGATGCGCTCGAGATCCAGCACCTGACCGGCGGCGAGCAGGTTGCCGGCGATCAGGTAGACCATCAGCGCGATCAGCATGGCGGGAATGGTGGTCGGCATCATGTTGCGGATATGCGCGAACAGATTCACGCCCGTCACCGCCGGCGCCAGATTGGTGGTATCCGACAGCGGCGAGACCTTGTCACCGAAGAAGGCGCCGGATACCACCGCACCGGCGGTCCACCACGGCGGAATGCCGAAGCCGGCCCCGATACCCATCAGCGCAAGCCCCACCGTGCCCACGGTGCCCCAGCTGGTACCCAGCGCCACCGAGACCACCGCGCACAGCAGCATGGCCGCTGCCAGGAAGTATTCCGGCGAGACCAGCTTGAGTCCGTAGTAGATGATCATCGGCACGCTGCCGGAGGCGATCCACACCCCGACCGTCATGCCGACCAGAATCAGGATCGCGATGGAGGGCAGGCCGACACGCACGATGCGCATCATGCCCTCTTCCATCGCCGACCAGCCGTGGCCCAGCTTCCAGCCGATCAGCGCCGTGATGGCGACACCGCATACCAGCGGCACATGCGGGGTGAATTCGCCGAACACGAACAGTTGCAACGCAAGAACGGCCAGGGTGGCCACGATAGGCAGGCAGGCCATCTTGAGCGATGGCCGGAGTGGGGTCTTCACGTCCCGAGTCATGTCTTGCTCCATTGGTTAGTTGTACTTTTTGTACCCCCAACGCTAATGGGACCCGGGGAGCCGCGGCTGACTGACTGCGTCATCCAACCGCGCGAATGCGACATGTCCTCTCATTTATCCAGCGCATTTATCCAGCGTATGCTCCCGCCCGTGAATATCGCTCGCGAAGGCCAGCAGGGCGAGAGATCAGGCTGTGGATCAGTAATCGATCACCACATCGCCGTTGGGTACGCTGCAGCAGGACAGGATGAAGCCTTCGGCGACGTCTTCGTCGGTAATGCCGCCGTTGTGCTCCATCGCGACCTCGCCCGAGACCTTCTGCACTCGGCAGGTGCCGCAGATGCCCATGCCGCAGGCCTTGGGAATATGCAGACCCAGCTTGGCGGCAGCAGCGTGGACGGTCTCGCCCGGGGCGATCTGCACCGACTTGCCGGTGGCGGAGAACTCGACCCGCGTGAGATCGGAGCGGTCCAGTTCATCGGCCAGCACCTCGGCCTGTTCGGCCTGCTCGATGGCTTCTTCCTCGACATCGACCGGCGTGGCACCGAAGGATTCCTCGTGGTAGCGGCTCATGTCGAAGCCGTGGCTGCGCAGCAGGTGCTTGATCGCATTCATGTAGGGCGTGGGCCCACAGCAGAAGATCTCGCGTTCCATGAAGTCCGGCGCGATCATCTCGAGCATCGCGTCGGTGAGGTAGCCGCGATAGCCGGACCAGGTCTGGCCGGTCTCGAAGCGCTCGCAGATGACGTGCATGTTGAACTCCGGCACGCGGGAATCCATGAACTCGAGCTGACGCCAGAAGATGATGTCGCGCGGGCTGCGCGCACTGTGCACAAACGAGATGTCCACATTGGCGTTGGTATCGAAATACCAGCGCGCCATCGACATCAAGGGCGTGATGCCCACGCCACCGGACAGCATCAGAATGCGCTCGGCCGGGTAGTCGATGCAGTTGAAGTTGCCGACCGGGCCATGCACCGCCAGCACGTCGCCTTCGTTGAGGTTGTCGTGCAGCCAGTTGGATACCAGCCCGCCCGGCACGCGCTTGACGGTGATCGAGAAGCTGTAGGGCACCGACGGTGAGCTGGAGATGGTGTAGGAACGCATGATCTGCTTGGCATCGATCTCGAGCTCCAGGGTCACGAACTGCCCCGGCTTGAAGAAGAACATCACCGGCTGTTCGGCCATGAAACAGAAGGTGCGCACGTCCCAGGTTTCCTGAATGACCTTCACGCAGCGCACGCTATGTCGACCGTTGGTCCAGGTCTGCGTCGTAACCGGATTGAAGTTGCTGAGAGTGGTGCTCATGAAGGCCTCGCTGGGCATGTTGTTCTTGGAGACATGTTCGTGAAGAGACAGTGTCAGACCACCCTGCGCTGCGTGCGCGGCCAACGGTGGGACATGCTCAGGATTGTCGAGTCAGCGCTCGGCAGGCATTTATCCGTGCACGACAGAAACATGCCCGATCCCTCCAATCACGCCCCGCAGTCCCCTGCCCACGCCTCGCCGCTGCGCCTGCCTGTGCCTCGAAGGTCCTGCGCAGCCAACCGGCGTCGGAAATACATCATTGAGCGTCGCCATCAGACATAGGTCGCGACTTGAGCTCAGCCACACTGCGCTCCATGCGTGGCAATGCCATTCAGGCCTCATGCGGGCCGCCTGAACTTCCACGCTGACCATCCTGTTGAACGAGCGGCCTCCTGGCATGCGCCGCCCGCGACACCCGAACCGACCAGGACGGGACGACGCACCGCGCGATGCATCGGCACTCACTCATAGGTGCGCTCACTCATGTGTGCGCTGACTCATAGGTGCGCTGATGTCGTCTGCAGTGCTGCCCGGCAATGGTCTGTTCACTCGTTCTCTCTGTCCCGGCTTCACAACAACAATGAACAGCACACTCACTCAACCCAAGGCGACCCTGCTCCCGGCGCCTACCGACCGTGCGAGGACACCGCGATGAGCGACTTACTGGAACACGCTCAGGATCAGCAGCGTCAGGCGGTACGCGAGGCCGCCGCGCGGCTTCTACAGGCCCGCAGTCCCGGCTACACCCTGCCCCAGCCCTTCTACAATGATCAGCGCCTGTTCGATCTCGACATGAAGGAGATCTTCGAGCGCGAGTGGCTGTTTGCCGGTCTCAGCAGCGAGATCCCGCTCAAGGGCAACTTCATGACCATGGACGTGGGCAACAGCCCGATCATCATCGTGCGCGGTGACAACGGGGCCATCCATGCCTTCCATAATGTCTGTCGTCATCGCGGGTCCCGCCTGTGCAGCACCGAGCGCGGCAAGGTCGCCAAGCTGGTGTGTGGCTATCACAAGTGGACCTACGAGCTAGATGGCCGTCTGCTGTTCGCCGGTTCCGACATGGGCACCACCTTCGACACCAGTGAATACGGCCTGCACCCCGTCCACGTGCGCTCAGCCGGCGGCATGCTGTTCATCAACCTCGCCGAGCAACCCGAGAACTGCGAGCCGTTCTTCAAGACGCTGGAGTTCTACCTCAAGCCCTACGACATGGAGAACGTCAAGGTCGCGGCCAGCTCTTCCATCATCGAGGAAGGCAACTGGAAGCTGGTGATCGAGAACAATCGCGAGTGCTATCACTGCGATGGCTCCCACCCGGAGCTGCTCAATACCCTGCAGGAATTCGATGACACCGATGACCCGCGTGCCACCGAGGCCTACAAGGCGCTGGTCGCCAAAAAGCAGGCCGACTGGGATGCCGAGAAGGTGCCCTATCAGCTGGTGCGCTTCGGTCGCCGCAATCGCATGACGCGCACGCCGCTGCTGGAAGGCACCGTCTCGATGACCGCGGACGGCACTCCGGCGTGCCAGAAGCTGTTGGGTCGCCTGCAAAGCCCCGACATGGGCTCGCTGCGCATTCTCAACCTGCCCAACTCCTGGAACCACTTCATGGGCGATCACGCCGTGGTCTTCCAGGTCGACCCGATCGGCCCCCTCAAGACCCGCGTGACCACCAAATGGCTGGTGCACAAGGACGCGGTGGAAGGTGTCGACTATGACCTGGCGAAGCTGCGCAAGGTGTGGGACGCCACCAATGATCAGGACCGTCAGCTGGTGGAAGAGAACCAGCGCGGCGTCAACTCCAGCGCCTATCAGCCCGGCCCCTACTCGGCGACCTTCGAGTTCGGCGTCGTCGATTTCGTCGACTGGTATGCCGAGCGCATGCAGGAAGCGCTCAAGGAACAGCGGGAGCCGCACCTGCAGCTGGCCTGAGGGCGTGTGAGCTTCTCCTGAAAGACAGACAAGAAAAAACCCGCCACCGGCAAGCCGGTGGCGGGTTTTTTGGCTTTCATCCGGGCAACACGCCGAAGGCGGGTCACCCGAGAGGTACTACGGCTGGATTACAGCTGCGTGTCCATGCTCATCATCAGGCTGAGCGCCATGACGATGATGATGGAGAAGCCGAACAGCTTGCGTGCCCAGGAGGCATCAGGCTGATCCTTGAGGCGCCAGGCGGCCAGATACAGCCACCAGCCGCCCGTGACGGTCGCGACTACCAGATACCAGATGCCGGTATACCCCCACAGTGTCAGCAACAGCGACACCGGGATGAAACCGGCAATGTACCCCGTCACTACACGCTTGGCATGCTCCATGCCTCGCGCTACCGGGAGTACCGGAATATTGGCGGCCCGATAGTCATCGACACGAAACATGGCAATCGCATAGGAATGCGGCATCTGCCACATGCTGAAGATGATCAACAGCAGCAGCGCCCCCATGTCCGCCTGGCCGGTAACGGCCAGGTAGCCGACCACTGGCGGCGCAGCGCCGGACAGTGAGCCGATGAGGGTGCCATACACCGAGCCACGCTTGAGCCACATGCTGTAGGCCCCGACGTAGATCACGAAGCCCAGTCCCACGGCGATCATCGCCATGAGGTTGGTCATCATGGCCAGAAGCCAGAAGCCTGCAAGGCCCAGCACGCTGCCGAAGACGAAAGCCCCCTTCAGCGAGATATCGCCCTGCACCAGAGCACGGCCCTGGGTACGCGCCATGTGGCGGTCGATATCGCGATCGATGCAGTTGTTGAACACACAGCCTGAGGCCACGATCAACGCCACCCCGACCAGGGTGGCGATGAACAGCGCCCAATCCACCTCACCACCGGAAGCGAGAAAGAAGCCGCCGCTGACGGTGATCAGGTTGCCGAAGATAATGCCCGGCTTGGTGGTACGCAGGTAGTCCTTGATCATCAGGCTCACGCTATCAGATGGGCATCATGTTCTGATTCAGCTCGACCATGATCCACATGGAACCACCGACGACGATAGCCACGATCACCAGGGTGAACAGCAGGGCCATGACATTCCAGCTCTGCTCCTTGGAGCCGTCCAGGTGCAGGAAGAAGTACAGCTGCACGAAGACCTGAGCAATGGCGAAACCGAAGATGGCCCAGATCACCCCGACACCCGGATCGTCCATCATCATCACCATCCCGAACGGGATGATGGTCAGGATGATGGAGAGAATCAGGCCGGTCACGTACTGCTTGATACTGCCGTGGCTGCCGTGATTGTCGTTGTGATCGTTGTTGGAATGGCTCATAGCATCACTCCCGTGAGGTAGACAACGGTAAAGACACAGATCCAGATGACGTCCAGGAAGTGCCAGAACAGGCTGAGCATCATCAGACGACCACGATGGACTTCCGTCAGGCCTTTCTGCTTGATCTGGATGATCAGTACCGCCATCCAGATCAGACCGAAGGTCACGTGCAGACCGTGGGTGCCGACCAGGGTGAAGAAGGCTGACAGGAACGCGGACTTGTCCGGACCATGGCCGTTCGCGATCAAGTGATGGAACTCATAGATTTCCATCGCGATGAAGCCTGCACCGAAGGCGAAGGTGATCATCAGCCACTTGTTCACCGCGGAGCTGTCTCCGCGGTTCATGCCCAGCATCGCCAGGCCGTAGGTGAAGCTCGACGCCAGCAGCAGCGCGGTCTCGACCAGCACGAAGTCCAGCTCGAAGATCTCGGCGCCCGTCGGACCACCGGCATACGCCTGACTCAGTACCACGTAGCCCGCGAACAGCATCGCGAACAGGATGCAGTCACTCAGCAGGTAGAGCCAGAAACCGAAGACCTTGATGTCATTGGCATCGTGATGCTCGTGATCGTCATGGGCATCGTGCTGCGCCCCATCATGAGATGTCATTGCATTATTCGCCATGATTACCCCTGAACCACTGTGTCGTTAGGTGTACGGGCGCTGGGCAGGGCACGACGCTCGCGGCCCTCACGCTCAACGCGCTCGACTTCCTCGACGGACACGTAGTAGTCGATGTCGTAGTTGAAGGAACGCACGATGAAGCTGACGATCGAGCCGACGAAGCCAATGATGGCCAGCCACCAGATGTGCCAGATCATCGCGAAGCCGAAGATAGCAGCAAAGGTGGAGATGAATACGCCCGCCGCTGCATTGCGCGGCATGTGGATCGGCGCATAAGGCTTCTTGGCTTCCTGCTCGATGCCACGCTCCTTCATTTCCCAGAACTCATCGAGCTCGGAAACGTGCGGGGTGTGGGCAAAGTTGTAGAACGGAGCCGGTGAAGTGGTGCTCCACTCCAGGGTACGACCGCCCCAGATGTCGCCGGTGGTGTCCTGAAGCTGCTTGCGGTTCTTGATGCTGACGTAGATCTGGATCACGGTGCACGCGATACCGATCATGATCAGGCAGGCGCCGACGAAGGCAACGACCAGGTACGGCACCCACAGCGGGTTGTCGACGTGCTGCAGACGACGGGTCATGCCCATGAAGCCGAGGATGTACAGCGGCATGAAGGCGAGGTAGAAGCCGACGATCCAGAACCAGAAGGAACGCTTGCCCCACTTCTCGTCCAGCATGAAGCCGGTCGCTTTCGGGAACCAGTAGGTGATACCGGCCATCGCACCGAAGACCACGCCGCCGATGATGACGTTGTGGAAGTGAGCGATCAGGAACAGCGAGTTATGCAGTACGTAGTTGGCGCCCGGAACGGCCAGCAGAACGCCGGTCATGCCACCGATGGTGAAGGTGACGATGAAGCCCAGGGTCCACAGCACCGGAGAGGTCATCTCGACACGACCGCGGTACATGGTGAACAGCCAGTTGAAGATCTTCACACCTGTCGGGATCGAGATGATCATCGTCGCGATACCGAAGAAGGCGTTCACGTCAGCGCCGGCACCCATGGTGAAGAAGTGGTGCAGCCAGACGATGAACGACAGGATCGTGATGACGACGGTCGCCCACACCAGCGAGGTGTAACCGAACAGCTTCTTCTTGGAGAAGGTGGAGATGACTTCGGAGAACACACCGAAGACCGGCAGCACCAGGATGTACACCTCAGGATGGCCCCAGGCCCAGATGAGGTTGACGTACATCATCATGTTTCCACCAAGTTCATTGGTGAAGAAGTGGAAGTCGAGGTAGCGATCGAGCGTCAGCATGGCAATGGTGACGGTCAGGATCGGGAAGGCCGCGATGATCAGCACGTTGGCGCACAGTGCGGTCCAGGTGAAGACCGGCATCTTCATCAGGGTCATGCCCGGCGCACGCATCTTGAGGATGGTGGCGACGAAGTTGACACCTGTCAGCAGGGTACCGATACCGGAGAGCTGCAATGCCCAGATCCAGTAGTCCACACCGACCCCGGGACTGTACTGCAGTCCGGACAATGGCGGGTAGGCCAGCCAACCGGTCTTGGCGAACTCGCCCAGACCCAGAGAGATGTTGACCAGGATCACGCCGACACCCGTCATCCAGAAACTGAAGGAGTTCAGGAACGGGAAGGCCACGTCACGCGCACCGATCTGCAGCGGCACGACGACGTTAATCAGGCCGATGACCAGCGGCATCGCCACGAAGAAGATCATGATCACGCCGTGGGCGGTGAAGATCTGGTCGTAGTGCTCAGGCGGCAGATAGCCGTGCCCGCCGGTGGAAGCCAGCATCTGCTGGGAACGCATCATGATCGCATCGGAGAAACCACGGATCAGCATCACCAGCGCGACGATGATGTACATCATGCCGATCTTCTTGTGATCGACGGTGGTGAACCATTCGGTCCACAGATATTTCCACTTGCCCATATAGGTGATGAGACCAACGAGGCCTGCACCACCGAGGATTACCGCCACGAGCACGACCAGAATGATCGGGTCGTGATACGGAATCGCCTCTAACGTGAGTTTTCCAAGCATTGCTTATTCCTCGGTTGCCATCGCAGGTTCAGCGTGACCGGAAGCCTGGTGGCCAGACATGTCGTGAGCGGCACCGTTGTGCTTGCTGCCCATCTTCATGTGCTCCATCTGCTCATCGCTCATGCCCAGCTCCATGCCATCCATGTAGGGCGCCATGATCTGCTGATACAGGTGCGGTTTGACCTGACCATAGAAGGTCGGAGCAACATCCTCGCTCGGCTCCTGGAGAGCAGCGAAGCCAGCATCATCCAGCACCTTGCTGCTGCCGCGAGCCTTCTCGATCCAGGCATCGAAGTCGCCTTCGCTCATCACATGCGCCTTGAAGTGCATGTCCGCGAAGCCGGCGCCGCTGTAGCTGGCAGAGATACCGTCGTAGGTGCCCACTTCATTGCCGATCAGGTGCAGACGGTTTTCCATCCCCGCCATTGCATAGATCTGGCTACCGAGCTGCGGGACGAAGAACGAGTTCATCACCGTGTCGGATGTGATGTGGAAGCGCACCTGACGATCCACCGGCATGGCCAGTTCATTGATCGTCGCGATGCCCTGCTCCGGATAGATGAACAACCACTTCCAGTCCATGGACACGACCTGCACCTCGATCGGCTCACCGCCGTCGACGATCTCGACACGCGGGTCCAGCTCATGCGTGCTCTTCCAGGTCAGGATGCCCAGAGCGAGGATGATCAGGCACGGAATGCCCCAGACCACGATCTCGATCTTGGTGGAATGCGCCCAGTTGGGCGTGTAGGTCGCCTTGCTCTGCTTGGTATCGCGATAGCGCCAGGCGAACCACAGCGTCATGAAGATGACCGGGATAACAACCACGAGCATCAGATAGGTAGCAGTCAGGATCAGCGACTTTTCGGATTCACCGATAGGCCCCTTGGGATCGAAGAGTACGGCGTCACAGCCGGACAGCATCAATAATCCCGCGAGGATAGGGAGTCCCCGCAGAGCCCCCCGCATTAGGCTTTTTCTCATCTCACGACCTCGTTGGAACACGCCATGGCGTCATGACGAGCCCACATGTGGAACACAGCGTTCGAAGAAATGACCAACAGGAAGCCGTCGATCTTTCGAACGAAATCAGAAGATTTCCCGCAGGCGGGCACAGGATAGAGAAAAGACAGGGGGGCTGACTACGGGGCAGGATGACGCACCAGGGGCCACATGCGGATGACTTCGCTCATCCGATGCGTGCCAATCATGCCTTGGGCGGCATGAGTTCTCTCACGCTCAGGGAAGGTTAAGGCAGCTGGATCAGGTAGCAAAGCGGACACTCACGACGATGATGAGGCGACAGTGCATGCCTTGCAGGGCCAGACAGCTTGTCAATCGCCAGCCTTCTCCACCATGCCACCCCCCCTGCCCTGCCTGGTGATGCCCGAGAGAATCACGACCTTGTCGCGCCACAATTCAGTGCATCACCGCAGATGTCCTGAACATCGGCGCATTACGCGATATCGAAGCAATCACTGCTGCCACACGATGTTGCGCAATTAAAAACCAGAAAAAAGCCGAATACCGACATTAAATACCAAAAAAACTGCCCTTTAGCCTTCCAAAAGTGTCTTAAGTACTCTCCCAACCCGGGCGCGAGAGGCATTTTCCCGACATGATACTCGCGTGACGTCGGCATTCATTGATGAGAAACATGCATCATTATCGATCATGACCTGACAGCTAAATACACCATGATACGTCTCGCATGATGCTGACACCCTCGATCAACAGGGGACGCTTTTTCGCAACCTTGGCATGCCATTCTCATGATCAATGCCGAACCAAATGGCTTGATGGCTGTCATTTTCCGTCATCCATTTACGCTTACTCACCACCTTTCTGCCAGATGACGCCCGGCTCGACATCATAAAAAATATACAAATAAACACACTTCAGAAACCTTCTGGTTACCAATAGTGCACAAAAATCCGGTTTCTCGCCCCCATTGTGTGACTTGAGTCAGACAAGGAATGAACTCGACCGAGGCGTCAGGAACAACATCCTCGAAAAAGGTCAAGACCTGCGACAATTGACCACACCAAAAATACTGACGATGATCTGGGAGAATTTCCCGAGACCTTTTCCACGCCCGGCGGCCAGACAGGCCACTCTTCACCAGCACCACCGGCCTGTGGCCAGGGACGACTCGCGTGCCGCATCAGCGATGATTCGCGGCCCCCGCTAGCCGAGACGGCCAGACTCGCGAGCTCTTGGTCCAGCGGGCACCTGGCTTGCCGGGCGCCTGGCCTGCCAGGCTCTCACTCTCTCGAATGTCAGGCGCCGTGCGAGATGCTGCCTGAGCGGGTCGAGTGCCATGCCCTGCGACGCAGGCTCTGCCATGACAGTTCTATAACAACAGCCCTGCAATGACAGCTCTATGACATCGGCTCTACCACCAGAGCCCTGCAACGAGACCCTCACCATGACTGCCTCCTCGACCACGCATCCCCTCATCGCCGCCGACCAGCTTCCCGCGGGTACCCTCTATCGCCTGTTCTCGGGCAGCATCGCGCCTCGACCGATCGCCTGGGTATCGACCATCGATGCGGCAGGCAACACCAATCTCGCGCCCTTCTCGTTCTTCAACATCGCCAGCATCAATCCGCCGGTGCTCGCCTTCAGCCCGCTGCGCAATGGCGAAGGCAAGACCAAGGACACCCTCAACAACCTCGGGCAGGTCGCGGAGTGCGTCATTCACATCGGTGGCGAGGCGATGAGCGAAGCGCTCAACCTCACCAGCGCCAGCCTCGCGGCCGACGAGGATGAGTTCACCCATGCCGGCCTGAACAAGGTGGCCATGCCGCCGCTTGCGGTTCCGCGCGTGGAGGGCGCCCCGTTCGCCTTCGGCTGCCGACTGCGCGACATCATCTCGTTCGGTGATCAACCGCTGGCCGGTTCACTGGTGCTGGCCGAGGTAGTGGTGGTGCATGCCGATGAAGCGGTCTGGGATGGGCGGCATGTCGACAATGCGGTACTGCGTGCCATCGGCCGCATGGCCGGCAGTGACTATGCACGCACGGATAGCCTGTTCAGCCTGGAGCGTCCCGAATGACGTTCCGGCACAGGCAAGAAACTCATAAACTTCAATACAATCAATGCCTTTCAGCGTACAACATGGATTGCCCAAGGTTTGACGCCGCCATCTGCAACTGGCAGAAAGACGCATGTTGCACGAGGCATCAGACCAAGGTCTGAACGCTTCCACCGAGCGGGACAAGGTCCCACATTCTGACTCGAGATGCCCACAGGAGCGGCTATCGAAAGAAAATATACGAGGTAACTTCATGTCATCGAATCCGTACGTGACGGATTACCGGATCGGTCAGGACAATGTTCAGCGACTCGGGCTGGATGTCCACAAACCGGTCTTCACCATCAGTGCGCTGCTGATCGTAGGCTTCATCCTGTTCACGCTGCTGATGCCCGAGTCGGCAGAGTCGGCGCTGGGCGGCGCCAAGGCATGGTCCATCACCCATGGTGATTGGCTGTTCATGCTCTCCAGCAACTTCTTCATCCTGTTCTGCCTGCTGCTGGTCCTGCACCCGGTCAGCCGCCTGCGTCTGGGCGGGCGCGACGCCAAGCCGGAATTCAGCCGGATGGCCTGGTTCGCGATGCTGTTCGCTGCCGGCATGGGCACCGGCCTGATGTTCTGGGGGGTCGCCGAGCCAGTGGCGTACTACACCGACTGGTCAGGCACACCACTGAACGCACCACCGCGTACGCCGGAAGGCGCAACAGCGGCACTCTCGGCCACCGTCTTCCACTACGGGCTTCACCCGTGGGCCATGTATGCCGTGATCGGCCTGTCGCTGGCCTTCTTCGCCTACAACAAGGGCCTGCCGCTGACGCTGCGCTCGGTGTTCTACCCCTTGCTGGGTGAGCGTGTATGGGGCTGGAGCGGCCATATCATCGATATCGTCGCGGTGCTGGCCACCCTGTTCGGCCTTGCCACCTCTCTGGGGCTGGGCGCGGCACAGGCAGCCTCGGGGCTTGATCATCTGTTCGGCATCGGCGATGGGCTGGTCAGCCAGGTCGCCGTGATCGTGGCGGTCACGCTCGCGGCCATCTACTCGGTGAGTCGCGGCCTGGATGGCGGCGTCAAGCGCCTCTCCAACCTCAACATGATGCTGGCCGCGCTGCTGGTGGTCTTCCTGTTCATCGTCGGCCCGACCAGGGACATCATCACGGGGCTCGGCACCACCAGCGTCAGCTATCTGGAATATCTGCTGCCGCTCTCCAACTGGATCGATCGCCCCGACGAAGGCTGGTTCCATAGCTGGACCATCTTCTACTGGGCCTGGTGGATTTCCTGGTCACCGTTCGTCGGCATGTTCATCGCGCGTATCTCCCGCGGACGCAGCGTGCGCGAATTCGTCACCGCCGTGCTGGTGGTACCGACCCTGGTCACCATCGTGTGGATGACCGTCTTCGGTGGCACCGCACTGGAAGAGGCGCGAGCCGCCGGCAGCGAGCTGGCCCAGGGCATCGATACTCCCTCGATGGCCATGTTCCAGATGTTCGACAGCCTGCCGCTGTCCTCCATCACCTCCTGCGTCGCCATCGTGCTGGTGCTGGTGTTCTTCGTGACCTCCTCCGACTCCGGCTCGCTGGTGATCGATTCCATCACCGCCGGTGGCAAGCAGGATGCTCCGACGCGCCAGCGCATCTTCTGGGCAGCGGCCGGCGGCCTGATCGCCTGTGCCCTGCTGTATGGCGGCGGCAGCACCGCACTGAGTGCACTGCAGGCGGGCGCCATCTCCACGGGACTGCCCTTCACGGTGGTACTGCTGGTGATGTGTTTCTCGCTGTTCCGCGGTCTGCGCTGGGAGAAGCGCGAGTACGACCGCGCCAACACAGCGACCTGAGCCACTGCGGGCAGTGAAAAGAGCGCGAAGAGCACTCACGCAAAAGGGCCTGTCAGTCGACAGGCCCTTTTGTTCATCTGGCAGACGGTGTCAGTGCGCGGCGCGCAATCTCTATGAAGTACGCGTCTAGCGCAGTCCCGGCAGCAGATACTTGTCCAATGCCTGGCGCACCGAGGGCAGCAGGATATCAGAGTGCATCACCAGTTCGCGCACCAGTTCCTGCAGGCCCGGCACGCCCACCTCGGCATGCTTTCTGAGTGCCATGCGCGCGCAGGTGTCCGCGCAGGCATGCTCGGAAATCTGCACGCCCAGCGCCACCAGCCGCTCACGAAAGTCTTCGTGATCAATCAGCTCCACGATCATCATCGTCATTCTCCTTGCTCGCTGACGGCGGGCATTGTCATTGGTATTGACCCACTCTGTTCTGAGCATCGCCCTTGTGAGGATAGCCGAAATGCACGACGGGCTGTCTCCGACATTCTGGTCAGACCGGGGCGCCCTCTGCGTGCCTGCCCACGCCACTGGCGTAGGCATTTGCGTCAGGCGCATCTGCGCCAGGCTGCGAGCTATTGCGTCGGGCTATCCACTCGAGAGCTCGCCCCTCAAGCCTGCTGTCCACGTCCGCCTCACATGTCCGCCTCACGTGTCCGCTTCAACTCTCCACACCCACCTCGGCGGGTTCGGCTCTGGCCAGACGGCAGGCGGCGTACTTGAACTCGGGAATCTTGCCCACCGGATCGAGCGCCGGATTGGTCAACAGGTTGGCGGCAGCCTCGGCGTAGCAGAATGGCACGAAGACCATGCCGGCCGGCGTCAGCGGATCGGCGCGGGTGGCAAGAGTGATCTGGCCACGCCGCGTGGTGATCGAGAGCGGCTCGCCCGGCGTGATGCCCAGGCGCTCCAGCTCCACCGGATTGAGCGTGGCCACGGCGGCCGGTTCGAGATTGTCGAGCACCTCCGCGCGGCGCGTCATCGAGCCGGTATGCCAGTGCTCCAGCTGACGACCGGTGGTCAACACCGTCGGGTAGTCGTCATCCAGCGTCTCATCCGGCGGCGTGGGCCAGGTCGGCACGAAGCGGGCACGGCCGCTGGCGCGCGGAAAGCCCTCGCCGAACACCACATCCTCACCCTCGCCTCCCGGCGTCAGGCACGGATAGGTCACCGAGTTCTCCTCGGACAGCCGCGCCCAGTCGATGTTGTCGAGGGAATCCATGCCCTGTTGCATCTCGGCGTAGATGTCCTCCGGACCGGCGTAATCCCAGCCAAGCCCCATGCGCCGCGCCAGCTGCTGGGTGATCCACCAGTCCGGCTTCGCCTCGCCCGGGGCGCGCAGTGCCGCTCGCCCGCGCTGCACCTGCCGGTTGGTATTGGTGACGCTGCCGTCCTTCTCCGGCCAGGCGTACGAGGGCAGCACCACATCGGCGAACTGTGCCGTCTCGGTGACGAAGATGTCCTGCACCACCAGGTGCTCCAGATGCGCCAGCGCGCTGCGCGCATGCTCGAGATCCGGGTCCGACATCGCCGGATTCTCGCCGAGAATGTACATGCCGCGGATCTGATCGGCGTGGATGGCGTGCATGATCTCCACCACCGTCAGGCCCGGCGTCGCCGAGAGCGGGGTCTGCCACAGCGCTTCCAGTCGCTCGCGCGCCGCCGTGTCCCCCACCGGCTGGTAGTCGGGGAACACCATCGGAATCATCCCGGCATCCGAGGCGCCCTGGACGTTGTTCTGGCCGCGCAGCGGGTGCAGGCCGGTGCCTTCACGCCCGACGTGACCACACACCAGCGCCAGCGCGATCAGACAGCGCGCGTTGTCGGTGCCGTGGGTGTGCTGCGAGATGCCCATGCCCCAGAAGATCATCGCGCGCCTGGCGGTCGCGTACTCACGGGCCACGGCGCGAATCTCTTCTGCCGCCACGCCACACAGCGGCGACATCGCCTCCGGCGTCAACGCCGCGACATGCTCTGCCAGCGCGGCGAAGTCCTCGGTATGCGACGCGATATAGGCCTGATTGGCCAGCCCCTCGGTAATGATGACATTGAGCATGGCATTGAACAGCGCCACGTCCGCCCCCGGCGTGAACTGGATCGAGCGATGTGCCTGACGACGCAGCGCCAGCGCACGCGGGTCGATCACGACGATGCGTGTGCCACGCTTGGCGGCGCGCTTGAAGAAGGTCGCCGCCACCGGATGATTGACGCCCGGGTTGCAGCCGGTCAGCACGATCAGATCAGACTGCTCGGCCTGCATGAAGGAGGCGCTCACGCCGCCCGAGCCCACGCCCTCCATCAGCGCCGCCACCGAGCTTGCATGACACAGGCGCGTGCAATGATCGACATGGTTGGAGCCGAAGCCGGTGCGCACCAGCTTCTGGAACAGCCACGCCTCCTCGTTGGTGCATTTGGCGCTGCCGAAGCCCGCCAGGCTGTCGGAGCCATGCGCGCGCTTGAGGCGCATGAGCCCCTGGGCCGCGACCTCGAGGGCCTCGTCCCAGCTAGCCTCGCGGAAGTGGGTCAGCGGATGGGCGGGGTCAAAGTTCACATCCAGCCCCTTGGCCACGCCGTCACGGCGGATCAGAGGGCGGATCAGACGCTCCGGATGACGCGGATAATCGAAGCCGAAGCGCCCTTTCACGCACAGCCGGCCATGGTTGGACGGCCCATCGCGCCCACTGACCGCGATGATGTTGTCCAGCCGTGTATCCACGACGCGCTGCCGACGCTTGTCAGCCTTATGGGAGCTAGCGCCCGCCATGCCCTGCTGGGCATCCGCCAGGGTCGCGACCGGCTGACCCTCGACACTCAACGCCTCGCCGCTGCCACGGCTGACCTGATACTCCAGCTGACAGCCCACGCCGCAGTACGGGCAGATGGAGGCGACGCGCTCATCGACGGCGGCGCTGTCGCCGAAGCCCTGCTCATCCACCTGGGCGGCGGGCATCAAGGCGCCGGTCGGGCAGGCCTGCACACACTCGCCACAGGCGACGCAGGTGCTGTCGCCCATCGGGTCCTCGAGATCGAACACGATGCGCGTATTGCTGCCGCGCCCCGCCAACCCGATCACGTCATTGACCTGCACTTCGCGACAGGCGCGCACGCACAGGCCACAGCTGATGCAGGCATCATGATTGACCGCCATCGCGGTGTGGGAGTGATCGAGAGCGCTGGCCTGCGTAGGCAACCACTCCTCCACGGTCTCCCCCAGCCACTCGCGGACCGTCTCGCGGGCACCGCCCAGGGTCTCGCGAGCACGCCCGACATCCACCGCCAGCAGCTCGGCCATCGCCATGAAGTGGCTGCTGACATCGGGGTTGTGCGCCTCGGCGGGCATGTCGGCGGCGAGCAGTTCCACCACCATCGCGCGCGCCTCGCCGGCACGCCGTGAACTGGCACTGCGTACCACCATGCCCGCCCGCGCCTCGCGGATGCAGCTGGCGGCGAGGGTGCGCTCGCCATCGATCTCGACCATGCAGGCGCGACAGTTGCCATCGCCACGATAATCCGGCGTTTCGCTGTAGCAGAGATGAGGAATCGTCTCGCCGGCACGCTTGGCGATCTTCCATAGCGTCTCGCCGGGATAGGCCGTCACCTCGGCGCCATCCAGCGTGATGGTGAAACCATCCTCGTGCAGCGGCTGATCATCCGAGGACGAGCTGCCCAACCCTGTCAGCGCATTCATGCCTCACCTCCCGTGGCGTCAGCCGCATGGCTTGTGGCGATCAAGCGCACCCCGCTGCTGGCGAGGGTCTCCCGAAAGTCCTTGAGCAGGCCGAGCACCGGATTGGGCGCGGCCTGACCAAGCCCGCAGATCGAGGCGTCCATCATCACCTGCGACAAGCGCGTCAGCAGCGTCTCATCCCACTCATCGCTGCTGAGCGCCGCCAGCATCTGGCGCGTGCCGACACGACACGGCGTGCACTGGCCGCAGGACTCGTCCATGAAGAAGCTCATCAGATTGCGCGCCACCGCCGCCAGATCGTCCTTATCCGACAGCACCACCACCGCGGCCGAGCCGATGAAGCAGCCGTGGGCCTGCAGGGTGTCAAAATCCAGCGGCAGGTCCGCCTTGCTGGCCGGCAGGATGCCGCCGGAGGCCCCGCCGGGCAGATAGGCACGCAGACGATGGCCGTCGGCCATGCCGCCGCCATATTCCTCGACCAGTTCGCTGAGCGTGATGCCGGCCGGTGCCAGATACATGCCCGGGCGTCTGACGCGCCCGGAAAGCGAGAAGCTGCGCAGCCCCTGCCGCCCCTGACGCCCGGCCGCGACGTAGTGGTCATGGCCTTCGCGATGGAGCCGCGCGATCCAGTAGACCGTCTCGACGTTGTTGACCAGGGTCGGGCGACCGAACAGACCGCACTGGGCCACGAAGGGCGGACGCTGACGCGGCTTGCCGGGCTTGCCTTCCAGCGACTCGATCAGCGCCGATTCCTCGCCACAGATATAGGCGCCGGCGCCACGCCGCAGCTGGATATAGCCTGGCGCGACGAGGCCTGCGGCTTCCAGCTCCGCGATGCACTCACGCAGCACCTCATTCAGGGTCGGGTATTCGTCGCGCAGATAAATATAGAGCGCCTCGGCCTCGATGGCATGCGCACTGGCCAGCGCGCCCTCGAGGAAGGTGTGCGGCTCACGCTCCAGATAGCAGCGGTCCTTGAAGGTGCCAGGTTCACCTTCATCGGCGTTGATCACGCAATAGCGCGGCCCGGCCTCGGCACGCACGAAGCCCCATTTGCGAAACGTCGGGAAGCCCGCCCCGCCCAGGCCACGCAGACCGGCCTGCTCGATCATCTGCGCCAGGTCCTCGATGCTGACCTCACCGCCATCCAGCGCGGCAAGCAGCCCATAGCCGCCACTGGCGCGATATTGCGTCAGCCGCGGATAGGCAAGACTCGCAGCCGGCGCGGCATGCACCTGGCCTTCGGCAATCGCCGCCGTGACGCCTTCCACGCTGGCGTGGCCCAGATGGCAATGTCCGACCTCCGCCACCGGCGCACTGTCGCAGCGCCCCATGCAAGGCGCACGCAGCACGCGCACCTGTTCGGGGTCCAGCCCCGAGGCGAGGCCGGCGCGCAAGGCCTCGGAGCCGGCCAGCTGGCAGGACAGCGAATCACAGACGCGCACGGTCAGCGCCGCGGGCGGTGTCTCGCCATCGCGAACCACGGTGAAGTGGGCATAGAAGGTGGCCGTCTCGTAGACCTCGGCCATCGGCAGGCGCATCCACTCGGCCAGCGCGCGCAGATGAGCCAGCGTCAGGTAGCCGACCTCATCATTGAGCACATGCAGATATTCGAGCAGAAGGTCGCGCTGCGCCGGGGCATCGCCCAGCAGGCGCTGTACCTCGGCCCAGGCCTCGGCATCCAGCGGACGACCGCGCAACTGGCTGCGCGAACGGCGGCGAGCGACAGGTGTCGGCTCGGTCAGGGTCTCAGGCGTCATGGCGGCACCACATTGTTATCGTTATGAACTGGCGGATCGTTCTGTCGAGTCAACGGCCTGGCTGGGCCGTGGACGCGGCCATGTATAGGTGTCCGAAGTCAGGCAAGCCCGACAAGCCAGGCAGGTTCCTTCACTGTAGATCGCAATCTACAAAGCGGGCAGAGCCGCGACAACCGCCTCCCCCACCGAATCGACTCGCGTGTCAGCCACGCACATGTCGGCGTCGTATCCAGCTAACTCGCCCTCGTCCCGCCCTCACACAATCACCAAGGTCCGGCGGCGGCCTGCCCCGCAGTCAGACCCGCCACCGCGCTCTGGATCGCCATTCCACCCCCTTCCCACATCGCAGCCCCGGGAGACAACCACGACAACACCTCGCTTCGCGCCAGCCGCCCTGTCCGGCTGGCGACACCAATAACAACATGAGGTCATCACATGTCATCGAATCCGTATGACACGGACTACGAGATCGGCCAGGACAATGTCCAGGTCATGGGTCTCGATGTTCACAACCCCGTCTTCGCGATCAGCGCCGTGCTGATCGTCAGCTTCATCCTGTTTGCCATCGTCTTCCCTGCGGGCGCGGAAAGTGCCCTGGGCGGCGCCAAGGCCTGGTCCATCGCACATGGCGATTGGCTGTTCATGCTGGCCGGCAACCTCTTCGTGCTGTTCTGCCTGCTGCTGATCGTGCATCCGGTGGGCAAGCTGCGCCTGGGCGGCCAGAAGGCGAAGCCGGAGTTCTCGACACGCTCCTGGTTCGCGATGCTGTTCGCCGCCGGCATGGGCATCGGCCTGATGTTCTGGAGCGTCGCCGAGCCGGTGGCCTATTACACCGACTGGTACGGCACGCCACTGAACGCGCCTGCCGGAACGCTGGAAGGGGCACGCGCCGCGCTGGGCGCCACCATGTATCACTGGGGCCTGCATCCCTGGGCCATCTACGCCGTGGTCGGGCTGTCGCTGGCGTTCTTCACCTACAACAAGGGCCTGCCGCTGACCATCCGCTCGGCGTTCTACCCGATACTCGGTGAGCGCACCTGGGGCTGGATGGGGCATATCGTCGACATCCTCGCCGTGCTGGCGACCATCTTCGGCCTGGCGACTTCGCTGGGGCTGGGTTCCGCTCAGGCAGCATCGGGTCTGGACTACCTGTTCGGCGTCGGCGATGGCTTGCCGACCCAGATCGCGATCATCATCCTGGTGACGTTGGTGGCCATCTACTCGGTCAGTCGTGGTCTGGATGGCGGCGTGAAGCTGCTTTCCAACATCAACATGATCATCGCCGCCGTCCTGATCATCTTCATCCTCATCTTCGGGCCGACTCTCGCCATTCTCATGGGCCTGGGCACCACTACCCTCAGCTATGTGGAATATCTGCTGCCGCTGTCCAACTGGATCGGCCGCCCCGATGAAAGCTGGTTCCACGGCTGGACCGTCTTCTACTGGGCGTGGTGGATTTCCTGGTCACCGTTCGTCGGCATGTTCATCGCGCGTGTCTCGCGCGGCCGCACCGTACGCGAATTCGTCACCGCCGTGCTGTTGGTGCCGACCCTGGTCACCATCGTGTGGATGTCCGTCTTCGGCGGCACCGCCCTGGAACAGGCCATCAATGGCGTGGGCGCGCTGGCCAATGGCATCGATTCCGTGTCACTGGCCATGTTCCAGATGCTCGACAACCTGCCGCTGTCCGGCGTGGCATCCTTCATCGCCATCGTGCTGGTGCTGGTGTTCTTCGTGACCTCGTCCGACTCGGGCTCGCTGGTGATCGACTCGATCACTGCCGGTGGCAAGATCGACGCCCCGGTCAGCCAGCGCATGTTCTGGGCAGCGATGGAAGGTCTGATCGCCGGCGCCCTGCTCTATGGCGGGGGTAGCGCTGCACTGGGCTCGCTGCAGGCGGGCGCCATCGCCACGGGACTGCCGTTCACGCTGGTGCTGCTGGTGATGTGCTATTCCCTGTTCCGTGGCTTGATGCAGGAAAAGAAGGCACAGGACATGCTCATTCGTCCGGCTGCCGGTGCCTGACATGCCGCGCTGACCAGAGCTTTACTGCCCAATGCTGCGCTGACTGACAGGTCGCAGGACATGGGCACAAAAAAACGCCGCCCCCGGCAACCGGGGGCGGCGTTGTCATTGGATGACACGAACGTCATCCAGGCGAGATCAGGAGTTTTCCTGAGCCAGCTTCTGCACCTTCTTCATCAGGTCCGGGTCGTTCTGGACCGCTTGACCGATGGAGTTGAAGGTCGCGACTTCCAGACCGGAGTCCTCGACAGCGCTGACCATCTCGTCATTGGCTTCCTGACGCACGCTCTGCTTGGCAGTCTCGTCGTCGGCCTTCTGCAGCTTGCCGGCGAATTCCTGTGAGATGCGTGCGATGTCCTGAGAGGCCGCAGCGAACTGTTCCAGCTGAGCGTCGGTGAAATCGCCAGCCTGAGCCTGTGCCGCCTGGGCAGTAGACTGACCCTGGGCCGGTGCATCAGCAGCGAACGCCGGCGCCGACATCATGCCCGCGGAAATCAGGGCAGCCGTCATGTATGCAGTCATCCGTTTCATTGCAGCCTCCAGCAGTGATCAATAAGTGTTTGCCCTAACTCAGACGAGCCTGACGACAGGATGTTCATTTTTTCATGCAACTCTTTGAAAACATTGTGTATCGACACAGTTACATGAGTCGCAGATCAGCAACGTGAAAACCTCGGGGCCGCGCATGGCGGGCGTCATGACGGCTGGACGCGCATACAGCTTGCGCCACGATTGTGAAAATATCTGCAGCACGCCGCGTGAAGTCTGCCCACCACTACGCGGCATGCGCTTTACACAAGGAGGTCACGCCACCTGTTGCCACCGCTAGCGGCATGTCGCCATGGGTCTTTCCACAGGCTGAATGAGGGTGGCATGTCATGAAGTACCACATAAATCGCGCGCCAACGGGCAGCAAACTCTCGGTGACTGTCTTAATCTTGAAGGAGAGGCTGTCATCCGGGGTGTGCCATTCTTCCGTGCAACCTGTTTCTACAGCCCAGGCTGGCTGGCCCAGCTCATATCATTGCCGCCGGAGGACTGCCATGTCCACGTACATACCGTCCGCGCAGAGACTTTCCACACAGGTACTGTCCACACAGGTACTGTCCGCGCCGCCTCGACTGTTCTCGCATCACAGGCTGGCGTCGAGCCTGATGAGCCTCATTCTGCTGGCACTGCTGTTGAGCTCGCCGGTGCATGCCATCAGCCTGCTGGATTCGGATGCCAACCTGAACGCGCCCTCCGAGACATCCTCGGGCGCGCCGCCACCCCCGACCTCACCGGACACCGCGGAGACCACCATGACCGCCGCCAATGTCGACCCCGCCGCCAACCCGCTGCTGGGCGAGACCTGGAACCGACGCTCGCTGGTGCTGATCGCGCCGGATGAGCAGGACCGGGACCTCGAGCGTCAGCGCGAGGAACTGCGCGCCACGCGTGGCGAGATGCAACAGCGCGACATGACGCTCTATACATTGATGGGCACGCGCGGCATCCACGATGGCGTGCCGATGAGCTTCGAGGAGGTGCGTGCCCTGCGCGATGCCATGCAATTGCGCGAGGGCGCGCCCTTCACCGTCATCCTGATGGGCAAGGACGGCGGCAAGAAGATGCAGCAGGAAGGCTTCGTCTCCCCCGACCAGATCTATCAGGTGATCGACAACATGCCGATGCGCCAGCGCGAAGCCAGTCAGGCAGCGCGCAAGGCCCCCCAGGGCACCGACGAGCACACCTCGCCCGACCCCTTGAGCGATGAGGACTGGCAGTGGGAGGAGTGATCTTTCTGTAAGGAGCGGCCTTCTGTGATGCATGAAAAAGCCCCTGTCAGCTCTGCTGACAGGGGCTTTTTACCTCTCTCTGCATGACTTCAGCGCAGCACGCCTTCCTCACGCAGCAGCTTGAGGATTTCCGCCGCGCCCTCCTCGGCGCTCACGCCTTCCAGCCGCTTGCCCCCCCCCCCTTCCGCCTTGGCGGCCGCGGCCTTGAAACGGTCCCGCGCGCTGGTCGCCTTGATTCGCTTCAAGCGCTTGGGACGCTTGCGAGCCGGGGCCACGCCGAAGGCCCCGGCCTGCGCATCATGCACAAGCTCGCCGCTGGGCAGTGAGGAAAGCTCACCGCGCCGCGCCTGCGCGAAGGCCGACTGACGCGCCGCCGGCGCCGCGGAATCGACGCTGACAAGTGCCGGCAGTTTTACGCGCAGTCGTCGCCGCTGGCCACGCGGCAGCGCCTGCAAGGCGGTGAGATGCACGCCATCGCAACTCTCGATCGCGACGATACCCTCCACCAACGGCCAGCCGAGACTCTCCGCCAGCAGATGCGGCAGCAGGCCACTGCCCTCACCGGTCTCGCCCTGGCCGCCACACACCACCAGCTGCGGTGCCGCCTGCTTGAGGCGCGTGACCAGCAGCGGCCAGACATCGATGACCGGTTGATCAATAGCAGCCGCCTGCGGATCAGCAGCCTTGAGCGAATCAGCAGCCTTGAGCGGTTCAGCTTGAAGAGAATCCGGCGTCACCAGTGTCAATAACTCCAGCCCCATGCCCAGATAACCGCGCAGCGCCTGATCCTGCTCGCTACCGGGCGCGATCTCGCTGTCACTGGCGTGCCAGGCGCTGAGGCTGACGGCACCGGGCGCGGACTGGCGCTCCAGCGCCAGACACAGCTCCAGGGCGCGGGCGTCCTGCTCGGCGCGCCGCAGACGCCCCGAAACCGGGTGCTGCCCCAGCGACACCAGACTCACCACCTCAAGCGGTGCCATGGCCTGCCGTGCAACGGATGAACGATCTGCCTTCATGTCCTTCTCCTTTCCCCTGTCGCAGGCGCGAGCTCAGGCCGCGTCGGCGGCAAGCGTGGCGGATGACGTGCTGGATGATGTCGAGGGCGCGGCAGGCGACTGTCCCACCGCCGAGGCATCACCGCCGACACTGCGTTCGGCCTCGAGCTGCTGACAGAGACTGGCGAGAATCGCCCCGGCGTCACCGATCACCGCAAGATCGGCACGCTTGACCATGTCACAGCCACCATCGGTGTTGATGGCCACCACCTTGTCGCAGCGTTGGATGCCCTGCAGATGCTGGATGGCCCCCGAGATGCCCACCGCGACATAGACCCGCGCCGTCACCCAGGTACCGGTGGCGCCGACCTGACGGGCACGCGGCATGAAGCCGTCATCCACCGCCACCCGCGAGGCGCCTTCGGTAGCCCCCAGCAGGCTGGCGGCGCGGTGGAAGCCATCCCAATCGCGGATACCATTGCCCGCCGAGAGAATGAATTCCGCCTCGCCCAGCGCGATCGCGGAGGGATCGACGGCCACCGGGCCAAGATCTTCGATCACGTCTGGCACGGCGCGCACGGTACTGGCCGTCTCCCACTCGAGCGGCAGCGCGGCGTGGCGCACATCTTCCACCGGCTCGGCGCACTCCGCCTCGCACAGCACGATACGGGTCAGCGGGCGGGTCAGGTCCTGCTGACCATTGCCGCTGCGCCCGGTGACGTTCACCTCGGCAAGCTCACCACGCCCGATGGCGGCAAGCTCACCGTCGAGCTGATAGGCATTGCCGCTGGGCCGCGCCAGCGCATCGCCCTGGCACAGCAGACGCGCACCGAGACGTCGGCCGCGTTCACCACCGCCAGTGCGGGATTCCGGCAGCAACCACAGCCGTGGTGCCAGCTTGCCATCGATGGCCTCGAGCTCCGCCAGCTGGGCCAGCGGCGCATAGCCATCGTGAAGGGTATCGGCAAAGTGCAGCCAGCGATCGGCACCCGCCGCACCGAGCCCGGCGCTGTCGGCAGCGTCACCATCCTCACGCAAGGTACCGAAGGTGACGGCCAGTACCGCACCCTGATGGGCGGGGTCGGCATCGGCGATCTGACGCGCCAGCCCC
This sequence comes from Cobetia sp. LC6, assembly GCF_030264805.1. NCBI lineage: Bacteria > Pseudomonadati > Pseudomonadota > Gammaproteobacteria > Oceanospirillales > Halomonadaceae > Cobetia > Cobetia sp. LC6. The sequence continues at coordinate 96,059 of NZ_JASSPL010000002.1, forward strand.
AGCACATCGCGGTCATGACTCGAGAGTCGCCCGCCGGTCATGTCCGGCACCACCGCGATCAGGAAGGCGGGTGATGCGATCTCGACCAGCGGCAGCACGCGCGCCTTGGCCGTGACAGCGGGCTGGCCAGCACCCGCCGCGGCAGGCCCGGAGCGGCCACTGCGATCGATGCGTTTGCGGCCATTGGCGGCGATGAAGTGCCCGACATGCGGATCGCGACGCATCACACCCTTCGGGCCCATCCAGCGTTCCTGAGGGGCTGCCGCGCTACGGCCCAGCGCCTGCAGCGCGATGAGATGCTCAGGGTGCAGCCGATTGCGTGCCTGCTGCTCCAGGCGCGGGTCACGGCGTGGCAGCGGCTCGCGCTCGGATGCTTGTGGATGCCCTGATGGGTGTGGATGCTCGGTTGCTTTTGGATCGCCGGAAATCGTCATGCCGCCACCTCCGCGTCAGTAGGCTGCGTGGTCGACGTCGCCAAGCCTTGCGTGGACAAGCCCTGCGTGGACGCATCCGTTACCAGCGCCCGCGCCATCAGTTCCGCCAGATCCAGCACCTGGGGTTCGGCTTCCCCGGCCGGTGCCACCACGCCTTCCAGCATCGCGGTGCACTGCGGGCAGCCGACCGCCACTACCTCGGCGCCGGTCTCGCGCACATCGCCCATGCGCATGTCGGGGATACGCTGCTTGCCGGGGATGTCCGTCACCGGCGCGCCGCCGCCGCCGCCGCAACAGCGCGAGCGGAAACCGGAGCGCTGCATCTCGCGCACTTCCAGTCCCAGCGTCGCCAGCAGGGTACGCGGTGCCTCGAATTCCCCGTTGTAGCGCCCCAGATAGCAGGGGTCATGCCAGGTGACCGAACCGAGCGTCGCCAGTCGGGTGGTATCGAGGCTCAGACGACCGGCCGCCAGCAGCTCGTTCATGTAGCTGGTGTGGTGGTTGACGAGGTAGTCGCCACCGAAGGCGGCATATTCGCGCCCCAGCACATGGAAGCTGTGCGGATCGCAGGTGATGATGCGCGCGAAGCGATACTTCGACAGGGTGGCGATATTGCGGGTGGCCAGCGACTGGAAGGTCGCCTCATCCCCCAGACGACGCGCCACGTCGCCACTGTCACGCTCTTCCGCACCGAGGATGGCGAAATCGACCCTGGCGGCGCGCAGCACCTGCACGAAGGCGCGCAGCGTGCGCTGGTTGCGCATGTCGAAGGCGCCATCGCCCAGCCACAGCAGCGCTTCCACCGGACGCGGATCACGCGCTGCCTCGCGGGCGGCCTGCAGCTCGGCGATGCATGGCAGGTCGAGGTCCGCCGCCCAATGCAGTCGCGCCTCGAGCGCGAAGCCGCCCGGATTGTCGGTGGCGATCAGGTTGTCGAGCACCTCGACGCCCTTGCCCGGCGTCGCGCCCTGCTCCAGCGTCATGTGACGGCGCATGTCGACGATGGCATCGACGTGCTCGATCATCATCGGGCATTCCTCGACGCAGGCGCGACAGGTGGTGCAGGCCCACAGGGTTTCCGGCTCGACCAGTACCTTGAATTCGTGGATCAGCTTGTCGCCATCTGTCGCTTCACCCGCAGCGCTCGGTGCCGCCTTGATCTGGATCGGTCCAGAGGCAACGGTCTGGCTATCAGAGTCAACGGCCTGAGCTGCCGGGCGAGCATGCGGAGAAGCCCCGACGATGGCCTGCTGCGGGCCGCCGCCATGCTGGCCGGGCGCGCGCCCGGGCTCATCGCCCGGATAGGGTGAACCGGCATAGGCGGCATCACTGCCCCCCGCCATGCCCACCACCATGTCCTGGATCAGCTTCTTGGGATTGAGCGGCTGACCGGCCGCGAACGCCGGGCACACCGCTTCACAGCGCCCGCACTGCACGCAGGCATCGAAGCCCAGCAGCTGACGCCAATTGAAGTCGGCAGGCTTGCCGACGCCCAGCGGTGCTTCGGGGTTGGTCAGGTCCAGCGGCAGCAATGCGCTGTCGCGGATGCCGGCACTGTCACGAGTGCTGAAACGTTCCGGACGTCGATGGAAGGCCAGATGCAGCGCGCCGGCGAAGGCATGCTTCATCGGCCCGGTGATGCGCGAGCCGCCGCCGGTCATGCCGACAATCATCTCGAGCAGCCCCCAGGCGATGCCCGCCACCAGCACCAACCCGAGAATACCGCCGGAGATCATGCCGCCGACGCCTTCCGGCAGCACCAGTGACAGACTCATCACGAACAGGCTGGCGGAGAACACCAGCAGGCTCCTGGGCAGACGCATCCACGGACCACGCGACAGGCACGCCGGCGGGTCGAGGCGACGACGACGCACGAACAGCGCGCCACCGAACATCGCGCCACTGGCCAGCAGCAGCAAGACGCCCAGCCAGGCGGAGTCGAAGCCGAAGCCGTAGACCACCACCATCAGCAGCGCCGCGGCCACGAAGCCACCGCCGGTGGCGACGTGGGTGTTGGCCATGTAGCGGTCCCGCGCGACCACGTGGTGCAGGTCCACCCCGTAGCGGCGCGGTACCTTGGCAAGGCTCGCGATCAGCTCTCCCATGCTCATGGACGTGGCGTCCGCCCGCCCCTGGCGCCAAAGGCCGATGCGCTTGACTGCACCGATGGCGGCCAGCGCCAGCGCGGCGAAGATCAATACCGACAACACTGTTTCGTTCATAGCCAAACCTCCCACCTATGTGTCAGGCGCGATCAGAAATCCTTGCACAGGCGCAGGGCGTCATAGATGGCGGCGTGGGTGTTGCGCGGTGCGTTGCAGTCACCGAGGCGGAACAGCAGGTAATCATCCCCGTCGGTGGCCTGACTCAGGCACAGCTGCGGCTTGATGGCGTAGAGCGACTCGACGTCGATCTGGCCCCTGTTGAGCGAGCCGTCCTTTAAGGCGTAGTAGAGCGCCTCATCCGGGCGTACGCCGTTCTCGACCACGATCTGATCGACGACGCGCTCTTCCAGCGTGCCGGTGTACTCGTTCTCGAGCACCGCCACCAGGCCTTCGCCTTCGCGGTAGACCTCATGCAGCACCATGTCGGAGGTCATCACGACTTCCTTGGCATACAGGCTGCGGTAATAGGTCGGGAAGGTGGTGCCACCGACCGCCGCGCCGGGCTTGATGTCATCGGTGACGATCTCGACCCGGGCGCCCTTGTCGGCCAGATAGTCGGCCACCGAGACCCCGGAGAACTCGCAGATGCTGTCGTAGATCAGCACGTTGCTGCCCGGTGCGACGCGCCCGTCCAGCACGTCCCAGGAAGAGACGATCAGGCTCCTGGCCGGGTCTTCGTCGTAGCCCCAGGATTCGAACTGCTCCATGAACGGACGGCCACCCACCGCGAGGATCACCACATCGCCACGCAGGTCACGGATGGTGGCCTCATCGGCCCGCGTGCCCAGGCGCAGGTCGACCTTCAGGCGCGCCAGTTCCAGCTGATACCAGCGCGTGATGCCGGCGATCTGATCGCGCTGCGGTGCCTTGGCGGCGATGGTGATCTGGCCGCCAAGCTCGTCACGGGCCTCGAACAGCGTCACGTCGTGGCCGCGTTCGGCGCACACGCGGGCTGCCTCCATGCCGGCCGGACCACCGCCGACGATGACGACCTTGCGCACCGGGCCGCTGGTCTTCTCGATCTGATGCGGCAGCCCCATGTATTCGCGCGATGTGGCGGCATTCTGGATGCACAGCACGTCGAGGCCCTGATACTGACGGTCGATGCAGTAGTTGGCACCGACGCACTGCTTGATCTGGTCGAGCTGGCCCATCTTGATCTTGGCGATGATGTGCGGGTCGGCGATGTGGGCGCGGGTCATGCCGACCATGTCGACATAGCCGCCTTCCAGAATGCGCTCGGCCTGGTTGGGGTCCTTGATGTTCTGGGCGTGGATCACCGGAATCGAGACGACTTCCTTGATGCCGGAGGCCAGATGCAGGAAGGGTTCCGGCGGGTAGGACATGTTGGGAATGACGTTGGCGAGGCTGTTGTGGGTATCACAGCCCGAGCCGATCACGCCGAAGAAGTCGAGCAGGCCGGTGGCGTCGTAATAGGCCGCGATCTGCTTCATGTCGTCATGCGACAGGCCATCGGGATGGAATTCATCGCCACAGATGCGCATGCCGACCACGAAGTCGTCACCGACCTCGGCGCGCACTGCCTTGAGCACCTCGAGACCGAACTTCATGCGGCCTTCGAAGCTGCCACCCCATTCGTCGGTGCGCTTGTTGACGCGCGGGCTCCAGAACTGGTCGATCAGATGCTGGTGCACGGCGGACAGCTCGACGCCGTCCAGGCCGCCTTCCTTGGCACGCCGCGCCGCCTGGGCGAAATCGGCGATGATACGCTGGATCTCTTCCACCTCGATGGTCTTGCAGGTGGAGCGGTGCACCGGCTCGCGGATGCCGGACGGCGACATCAGCGAGGTCCAGTCGAAGCCGTCCCAGCGCGAGCGACGGCCCATGTGGGTAATCTGGATCATGATCTTGCCGCCATGCTTGTGCACGGCATCGGCCAGATTCTGGAAATGCGGAATGATGCGGTCGGTCGACAGATTGACGGAGCTCCACCAGCCCTGCGGGCTGTCGATGGAGACCACCGAGGAGCCACCACAGATGCACAGGCCACACCCGCCCTTGGCCTTCTCTTCGTAGTAGCGCACGTAGCGCTCGGTGGTCATGCCGCCATCGGTGGCATACACCTCGGCGTGGGCGGTACTGACGACGCGGTTGCGGATGGTCAGCTTGCCGATCTCGATCGGCTGGAAGAGTGCGTCGAATGCCATGGTGAGAGCTCCTCGCCGGGGAGAGCGCCGCCTCGTCACGCTGGCCTGGCCTGCCCGCCGCCACGAGTCGTGGCTGATGGCGGCGGGGTTGGCGTCAGGCGTCTTGCATGTCAGGAAAGGCGGCGCTCAGGCGTTGCGTTGTCGTTGTTGTGGGTGATGAGTGTCGTGACAGAGAGATGATCGAGCGGCCAGCGTGTGCTGTTGCCTATTGCCTGGGCCGGATCTGGGCCCGAACCATGGAATAGAGAGTGGCGGATCCGAAAACGTCACACTGTTCCGGGAGCGACCTCGAAATACCCCACGTCACAGCCTTCCTCACCGCCGCTCTGGGTCTGGACGGCGACGGTGCGCAGCTCGCTGCCACGCGCGGCCAGAATCTGGTCCATCGCGCCGGCGAACCAGCCGGTGAACATGTACTCGAGCTTGGTGCCGGTCTTGCCCTGCTGATAGACGAAGCAGGAGTGTTCCAGACGCACCTTGCAGGTACCGCGCTCCAGATCGATCTCCTCGGTGATGAACAGGCCCCAGCCGCGCTGCGACAGACGCTTCATGTAGTGCTCGAAGACTTCCACGCCGACCAGGCCATGCAGCTCGGCTTCCTTCTCACACCAGTGCCAGGCGCTCTTGTAGCCGGCGTGATAGAGAATCTCGGCGTATTTCTCCACGCCCAGCGCCTCTTCCACCGCGACATGGTTGTTGATGAAGAAATGACGCGGCACGTACAGCATCGGCAGCGCATCGGACGTCCAGACGCCGGTCTCGCTATCCACTTCGATCGGCAGTTCAGGGGCCAGCTTGCTCATGTCGGTGTCCTCCAAAGGGGGGCTGAAAGGGCAATGCAAAAGAGATCAGGAAAGTGCGATCAAGAAAGGGCGAACCAGAAAAGGCCTGGGCAGACAGACTCAGCCGCCCCAGACGTTTTCCAGCGTGCGCAACCAGTTCTCGCCCATGATCTTGCGCACCTGATGCTCGCTCATGCCGCGACGCAGCAGCGCCTCGGTCAGATTGGGGAACTCGCCGATGGTGCGGATGCCTTCCGGATTGACGATCTTGCCGAAGTTGGTGAGACGACGGGCGTAGCCCTTGTCGTGGGTCAGCCACTCGAAGAAGTCCTGACCGTGGCCCTGGGTGAAGTCGGTACCGATGCCGATGGCATCCTCGCCGACCAGGTTCATCACGTATTCGATGGCCTCGACGTAGTCATCGACGGTGGCGTTGACGCCGGCCTTGAGGAAGGGAGTGAACATGGTGACGCCGACGAAGCCGCCGTGTTCGGCGATGAAGCGCAGCTCGGCATCGGACTTGTTACGCGGGTGGTCCTTGAGACCGGCCGGCGCGCAGTGGGAATAGCAGACAGGCACCTTCGATTCGAGGATGACTTCCTCGGAGGTCTTCGAACCGACGTGGGAGAGATCACACATCACGCCGACGCGGTTCATCTCGGCGACCATCTCGCGGCCGAAGCCGGACAGGCCGCCATCGCGCTCGTAGCAGCCGGTGCCGACCAGATTCTGGGTGTTGTAGCACATCTGCACGATGCCCACGCCGAGCTGCTTGAAGACATCGACATAGCCGATCTGGTCTTCATAGGCGTTGGCATTCTGGAAGCCGTAGATGATGCCGGTCTTGCCGGCGGCCTTGGCGGCGCGGATGTCGGCGGCCGTGCGCGCCACGCAGACCAGGTCACTGCTCTCGGCGATCAGCTGGTTGCTCTTGACGATGTTGTTGACGGTCGCCTGGAAGCCTTCCCACACCGAGACAGTGCAGTTGGCGGCGGTCAGACCGCCCTTGCGCATGTCCTCGAACAGCTCGCGCTGCCACTTGGCGATCACCAGACCATCGATGACGATGCTGTCATCGTGCAGGGCGCGGGCCGCATCGGACCCACCGAAGGAGGAGGAGAATTCGGACATCATGTCGCTCCGGCGCTGGGCAGGCGGCTCTGGAAGTCAGGTCACTGCCCGTACCCGGCGGACAGGGCCTGTCGGAGCACGATCTCCAGCAGGCTGTGCCAGCATAGTCCTGCCCTCTTGCCCCTCTGACGCCAGATGCGACCCGTGGCTATCGAATCGCGTCAGGGCTGTCGTTTCTGAAACGACGACGCCCCGACTCGAGAAAGCCGGGGCGTCGTGGGACAGCCGAGGGTGTAGCGTCACGCCGCTCAATGCGCGGGGGACAGCTCCTTCAGCGAAGGCAGCAGGTCCCAGCTCAGCCAGCCACGGGGTTGTTCCAGACGCTTCAGGTAGCCCATGCCGAGGTTGTTCATCTGGCGACGTGTCCAGCTGGCGCGGCGCTGGATATAGGCCGAGGGCTTGCCGGCATTGAAGCGGATCGGGTTGGGCAGTACCGCCGCCAGCAGACTGGCCTGATAGGCGGAAAGGCTGGCGGCATCGGTATTGAAGTGATGTTCGGCCGCGGCCTCGACACCGAAGATGCCCGGCCCCCATTCGGCGACGTTCAGGTAGACCTCGAGAATGCGCTCCTTGGGCCAGATCATCTCGATCAGGATGGTGAACCAGACCTCCAGCCCCTTGCGCACCCAGCTGCGCCCGTTCCACAGGAAGACATTCTTGGCGGTCTGCTGGCTGATGGTACTGGCGCCGCGCAGGCGTTCACCGGCCAGCCGTGCATCGATGGCCTTGACGATCTGGTCGACATCGAAGCCGTAGTGATCGGGGAATTTCTGGTCTTCCGAGGCGATCACCGCCAGACGGGCATTGTTGGAAATCTGCTCCATCGGCACCCAGTCATGCTGCAGCGCCATCGGATCGCCGGTGATCAGGCCATGGCCCCACTTCTCCAGCATCACCATCGACACCGGCAGCGGCACGAAGCGCAGCAACACCACCAGGCCGACACAGGCCACCATCCAGCAGGCAACGACCTTGAATGCCAACACCGCCAGCCAGCGCAGACGCTCCATCGGGCGCATGCCGGCACGCGGCGCCGGGCGGCGTGTCGCCCCGCGCCGCACACCCGCCACACGCTCCGTGCCTTCCTGCCTGCGTTGCTGTCCTCGTGCCATCCCTTGCTGTCCCCTGTCGTGCTTGTCGTGGCGCGTCAATCCTGCCGCCGAGCCATTGTTTTGTCAGCTACTGCTGCATAGCGCCTTCGAGTGTACCAGAGCGTGCCGGTGGCTCCGGTGAAAACGACAACGCCCCTGCCACAGAGACAGAGGCGCTGGACGTTGCGGGAAGCTGGCCAGTCGGCAGGTGTCAGCCCTGCAGACGCACGCTGGCGTAGGTCGGCTCACCGCGCGCATTGGCCAGTGCCAGAATCGCCGAGGAAACGGGGGACTCGCTGGCCGGTTGCAGGGGCGCATTGCCGACCATGCTCTGGCCGATCGACTGGTGCAGCAGCCCTTCCAGGCTGGCGACACCGGTCAGCTGGTGATCGCCATCGGCGCGACATGGTACCTCGAGCACGCTGACACTGCGCTCGCCACCGATGCGCTCGTCACGTGGCGGTATGCCGAAGTACTCGCGGTAGCACTTGGAGAAGTGCGGCGTGGAGACGAAGCCACAGGCCGAGGCCACCTCGATGATCGACAGCGCCGTCTGCTTGAGTAGCTGACGTGCGCGGGTCAGGCGCAGCTTGAGGTAGTAGCGTGACGGCGAGCAGTGCAGATAGCGCTGGAACAGCCGCTCCAGCTGACGGCGCGAGACATCGACATAGTGCGCCAGCTCGTCCAGGCCGATGGGCTCTTCCAGATTGGCCTCCATCAGCGCGACGATTTCCAGCAGCTTCGGCTGGGTGGTGCCCAGCACATGCTTGAGCGGCACGCGCTGCTGGTCCTGCTCGCCACGCACGCGATCGCAGATGAACATCTCGGAGATGCCCGCCGCCAGCTCGCGGCCATGCTCGCGACCGATCATGGTCAGCATCATGTCCATCGGCGCGGTACCGCCGGAGGCCGTGGCGCGGTCCTGATCGATGGAAAACAGTCGTGTGGTCAGCGGTACGCGCGGGAAGGCCTCCTGCATCGCGGCCAGACACTCCCAGTGGATGCTGGTCTCGTGGCCTTCGAGCAACCCCGCCTGGGCCAGCGCCCAGCTGCCAGTACAGACGGCACCCAGCTTGCGACCGGCACGTGCCTGCGCCTGCAGCCAGCTGACATGCGGACGATGCACGGAGCGCTGGATGCCGACGCCGCCACACACGATGACGATATCCAGTGGCGGGCACGCCTCGGCGGAGGTATCGGGCGTGACCTGCAGGCCATCGCTGGCACGCACGGGGGTGCCTTCAAGCGTCACGGTATACCAGCGGTACAGCTCGCGTCCGGCCAGCTGATTGGCCATGCGCAACGGTTCCACTGCCGAGGCCAGCGAGATGAGCGTGAAGCTGTCGAGCAGCAGGAAGCCGATGGTCTGCGGCTGACGCGTTTCGCCGGCCATACCTGCAGCGGATGAGTGAGCTTCGTACGGGCGGGCGAAACGGCCACTGGTCAATGCCATGAGAGAAGTCCTTCTTCATATCTGCTTGAGTGGCAGACCGGGGCCTCGTGGTGCCCTCTCCCGTAGCCTGATGAGGCTGGCGGGGGTCCGCAGTATTATCGTTATTGGGTCTCAGCAGGGAGCGAACCTTGAGGGGCCGGCTCCAGCAGCGACGACATCGGCGATCGGCCCCATCAGGGGGGAGGCCAACAAGCGACCTCTGCAATTCCGATAGCGTCAGGGATGTCGTGATTCACTGCCTGGACGTCGTGCGTTGTCCACGTCTCGACAGTAAACCATCGCGCCTGCCTGGCGCAGTGACTTTATCGCCGCTGTGCAGCAAATCATCGTTGCCATACGACACAGAATAACGCCTGAGTTGGCTGCCACCGACGCAGCATAAGCAAACATCACCAGAACAGGCTTTCATGCCTTGAGGTTCTGAAAGACCCCGCTTCTCATGACGAAAAAACGCCAGTCCCGCTATCCATCAATCGATAGCGGGACTGTCGTTTCTATCTTTCACGCAGTATCTCTGCTCGGCGAGCGATCACCTGCGATTGGCACCTTCACACCTCAGAACAGGTGTTTCGCGTGCCTTTTCATGTCTACCGGCTACCACACTCACACCTCAAAGCAGGTGTTTCGCGTGCCTTTTCATTTCTACCAGCTACCACACTCACACCTTAAAGCAGGTGTTTCGCGTGCCTTTTCATTTCTACTGGCTACCACACTCACACCTCAAAAAAGGTGTTTCGCGTGGTAGGTCAAATGCTCATCGATGAAACTGGCCATGAAGAAGTAGCTATGGTCGTAGCCGGGCTGACGACGCAGGACAAGCGGGTGATCCAGCTCGGCGCAGACTGCCTCCAGACGCTCCGGCTTGAGCTGCTCCTCGAGGAACTGATCACTCTCGCCCTGCTCGACGAACAGCTCCTGACGCGCGGCGCCGTTCTCTCCAACCTGCTTGACCAGCTCACAGGCGTCCCACTGCGCCCACTGGGCGCGGTCATCGCCGAGATAGCCGCTGAAGGCTTTCTCGCCCCACGGGCAGGACATCGGATTGACGATCGGCGCGAAGGCCGAGACCGAACGATAGCGGCCCGGATTCTTCAGCGCGCAGATCAGGGCGCCATGGCCGCCCATGGAGTGACCGGAGATGGACTCGCGCTCGCCGTCCACCGGGAAGTGACGCTTGACGAGCGCCGGCAGCTCCTCGGTGACGTAGTCATACATGCGGTAATGACGCGCCCACGGCTCGCGGGTGGCATTGAGATAGAAGCCTGCGCCACTGCCGAAGTCGTAGCTGTCGTCTTCGCCGTCCAGATTGACGCCGCGCGGACTGGTGTCCGGGCAGATCAGGGCGATGCCCAGTTCCGCCGCCTTCTTCTGCGCGCCGGCCTTCTGCATGAAGTTCTCGTCGGTGCAGGTCAGCCCCGACAGCCACCACAGCATCGGCACCGGGCCCTGTTCGGCCTGTGGCGGCAGATAGATGGCGAACACCATGTCGCAATCCAGGCTGCCGCTGCGGTGACGGTAACGCTTGAGCCAGCCGCCATGCACCTTGTTGGCGCTGACCAGCTCGAGTTGTTCGGTCGCGGTCATCATGCTCTCCCTTGTGATATCGCCCATGAAAACGGCGTCGGCAAGCCGACGCCGTTTCGCGCGCCTGGCATCACCGGGCAACACGCTTTTTCGTGTTGCCCGGCGGCAGCTCAGCCCTGGATCAGAAGCTCAGCACGGTACGGATCGACTTTCCTTCGTGCAGCAGATCGAAGGATTCGTTGATCTTCTCGAACGGCATCTGGTGAGTGATGAAGTCGTCCAGATTGATCGCGCCGTCCATGTAACGTTCGACGTAGCCCGGCAGTTCGGTACGACCCTTGACGCCACCGAAGGCGGAGCCTTTCCAGACGCGCCCGGTCACCAGCTGGAACGGACGGGTGGAGATCTCTTCACCGGCGCCGGCGACGCCGATGATGATGGATTCACCCCAGCCCTTGTGCGCGCACTCAAGCGCCGCACGCATGACATTAACGTTGCCGATGCACTCGAAGGAGTAGTCGACGCCGCCGTCGGTCATGTCGACGATGGCTTCCTGGACCGGCACGGACAGCTTGCTCGGGTTGACGAAGTCGGTGGCGCCGAACTTGCGGGCCAGGTCGAACTTGTCCTCATTGATGTCGATGGCGATGATGCGCGACGCCTTGGCCATCACCGCACCCTGGATGGCGGCCAGACCGATGGCACCGAGGCCGAAGATGGCGACGGTAGCCCCCGGCTCGACCTTGGCGGTGTTCATCACCGCGCCGATACCGGTGGTGACGCCACAGCCCAGCAGGCAGATCTTGTCCAGCGGGGCCTCCTTGGACACCTTGGCCAGCGAGACTTCCGGCACCACGGTGTACTCGGAGAAGGTGGAGGTACCCATGTAGTGGTGCAGCATCTTGCCATCGAGGGAGAAGCGCGAGGTGCCGTCCGGCATCAGGCCGCGGCCCTGGGTGGCACGCACGGCGCTGCACAGGTTGGTCTTGCCGGAGAGGCAGAACTTGCACTTGCCACATTCCGCGGTGTAGAGCGGAATGACGTGGTCGCCCGGCACCAGGCCAGTCACGCCTTCGCCCACTTCCTCGACGATACCGGCGCCTTCGTGGCCCAGCACGGACGGGAACAGGCCTTCCGGGTCTGCGCCGGACAGTGTGTACGCATCGGTGTGACAGACGGCGGTATTGACGATACGTACCAGCACCTCACCGGCCTTCGGCCCTTCGACATCGATCTCGACCAGTTCCAGCGGCTTGCCGGCTTCCAGCGCAATCGCAGCACGTGATTTCATGAATCTCTCCTAGTGAGCATCAATAGCGGTAAACTGGCTGCCAATCTCATGCCCCCTGGCGTGGTAACGGTCACCACGGAGGCCACCCTGAAAGGTAGCAGCACCTGACATGACGCAGGGATGAGTTGCCCGAGGGGCTACCCACGCGACAGGCACTGGGCCCGACCTGGCGGTTCATCCTTGCGGGCTTGGCATGTGGCACAGTCTACGCAGTCATGCGGGTGGGATTAAGCCGTCGACACTCAGATGATTATTGCCACTCAACAACAATGAAAGAGGAGCCAGCATGCAGCGCTGGGACCGTATCGAAGCCTTCGTGGAAGTCGTCAGAATCGGCTCATTTTCCGGTGCCGCCCGTCATCTCGGGGTGTCCAGCTCACATGTCAGCCGTCTGATCAGTCAGCTGGAAGCCCAGCTCGATACCCAATTGCTTTATCGCACCACCCGTCAGACGCGTCTCACCGATGCCGGACAGGTGTATTTCGAGCACTGCCATCACCTCTTCGATGGCTTCCGCGCCGCCGAACAGGCCATCGGTGATTTCCACGCTCGCCCCAGCGGCGTGCTCAAGCTGACCAGCGCCACCACCTTCGGTGAGCGCTATGTCGCGCCGCTGGTCAACGACTTCCAGCTACTGCACCCGCAACTGGAAGTGCAGATGCACTTCACCAACCGTCCGGTGGAACTGATCGACGAGGGCTTCGACGTCGCCATCCGCATGGGCGTACTCAAGGACTCCTCGCTGATCGCAAGGCGACTGGTGGACCGCCGCGAATTCGTCGTCGCCTCGCATGACTACTTCCAACAGGCGCCGCGCCCGCACACGCTGGCCGAGCTCTCCAGCCACCGCTGTCTGGCCGGTTCCAAGCGCGAGTGGCTGTTCGAGGTCGAGGGTCAGCGCCGCGAGGTGCGCATCACCGGCAGCTGGCAGGCCAACTCCGGCCCGGCGCTGTTGGACGCCACGCTCAAGGGCCTTGGCCTTGCCCAGATTCCCGACTATTACGTCGCGCCCCACCTGGCCAGCGGCAAGCTGATCTCGGTGCTGGACGAGTACCAGGTGCGCGATACCGGGGTATGGATCGTCTACCCCCGCCACCGCCATCTCTCACCCAAGGTGCGCCAGTTCGTCGACTTCATGGTCGAACGCTTCGAAGATGGCATCCCCAGCCTTGGCGAATGACGCGCCGCTGCGGATGAGCTGCCAAATTGATGAGCGGACAAGTTGATGAGCGGATGAGTCGATGGGCGGATGAATGGAGAAGCCGACGAATGACAGACGGGCTGCCGATCGGCAGCCCGTCTGTCGTTGCACTCACCATGTTCATCAGCCGCCTGGCCGCCAATGGCGTCAGGCGCGCTGCGCCCCGCTGCCCGGTACTGCCTCGGGCAGATGCACCGGCGGTGCCTTGACCAGCAGCTTGCTGGCCACGAAGTAGACCAGCGCCCCGAGCAGCGAGCCGGTGAACCAGCCGTAGTCGTAGAACCAGGAAAGCCCGGGTTGCGAGAAGCTGATCACCGTCAGTCCCACCGGCACGAAGAAGGCGATGAAGCCCGCCGGATTGAAGGCCGGATAGGTGCTGCCATCCAGATAGAGTGCCGGTAGATCGAAGGACTGACGACGGATCACGAAGTAGTCGACGATCATGATCCCCGCGATCGGCCCCAGCAGACTCGAATAGCCCAGCAGCCAGTTGGAATAGAGGCTCTCGAGACTGACGTCCGAGACGATCCAGCCCATCTTCTTGATCAGCTCGAAGCCCATCAGCAGCACCCCGACCAGCCCGGTCAGCAATACGCCGCGCGTCTGGTTGATCAACTTCGGTGCGATGTTCTGGAAGTCATTGGTCGGCGAGACGATGTTGGCCGCGGTATTGGTGGAGAGGGTCGCGATGATGATCAGCACCATGGCGATGGCGACCCAGCCGGGGCTGTCGATGCGCCCGATCAGGTTGACCGGATCGGAGATGGTCTCGCCCACCAGCGAGCTGGAAGCGGCCGTCAGCACAACGCCGAGCGCCGCGAAGAAGAACATCGTCAGCGGCAGGCCGATGATCTGACCGACGATCTGGTCCTTCTGGCTCTTCGCGTAACGGCTGAAGTCAGGAATGTTCAGGGACAGCGTCGCCCAGAAGCCGACCATCGCGGTCAGACCCGCCATGAAGTAGCTGGCCACGCCATCGCCCTCGGGACGATTCGGCGGCTGGGCCAGCAGCTCGCTGATCGAGGTATGCGGCAGCGCCCACACCATCAGGCCGACACCCACCGCCAGCAGCAAGGGCGCGGAGAGCGTCTCCAGCCATTTGATGGATTCCGCGCCGCGAATCACCACGAACAGGTTGAGCGCCCAGAACACGAAGAAGCCGATGACCTCGCCTACCCCGCCCAGCGCCTTCCAGTCGGCCGAGAGGCTCGACAGCAGCAGATGGATCGCCAGCCCGCCGAACATCGTCTGGATACCGAACCAGCCACAGGCCACCACCGCGCGAATCATGCATGGCACGTTGGAGCCGATGATGCCGAAGGAGGAACGCAGCACCACCGGGAAGGGGACCCCGAAGCGCGTGCCGGGGAAGGCGTTGAGGGTCAGCGGAATCAGCACCACCAGGTTGGCGACCAGAATCGTGAACAGCGCCTCGCCGACGCTCAGGCCGAAGTAGGCGGTCAGGACGCCACCCAGGGTGTAGGTCGGCACGCAGATCGACATGCCGACCCACAGTGCGGCGATATTCCAGCGCGACCAGGTGCGTTCGGCACTCTTGGTCGGCGCGATATCCTCGTTGTAACGCGGGCTGCGGGCGACATCCTGTGCCACCACCAGCTCGATCATTTCCTCATTGCTGCGCACCATGTGCGAGCGCGTCTGTGTCGGGGCCATGAGTCCTCACCTGTTCAGCTGTTGTTATTGTTGAGGGTGATGCACTGCGCTTGCCTTGTGTCACTTGTCGTTTCTTGCCTTTCTCGTCTTCTCTTTCCTGACTCCTCCTCGCTCCTCCCCGTTCGGCATACTTCACCAGGCACACTTCATTCGGCACTGTATACAGAAGATTCTGATGCAGAAAGTTCTATGGCAGGTCGTGTAGAGATACCTTGCGTAGTTCATGTGCAAAACCCTGTGGCAAACCACATGCCGCCGGTCGGATTATTGCCGACAAATCAAACCTGTCTCGCAAGACAACTTGAGATTCAATGGGGCGTATTTTCCCGCATTACGCCTGACAGGTGGCGACAAGCCGTGTTCGCGCCAACTGTCAGTATGGTCAGGTTCCAAGCTGGTGCAAGGCGGTCTTGCGCAATGCCCCTGCAAACGATCACAAGCCACTGTTGTGCATCGAGTTTTCCCTTGAAACTCGCGTGAACCACGCTGATTCTCCAGGCACCACGATGGTGAAATAGGGTCTTTTTCGGGATAAAAACTCTTTGATAACAACAAGATGAATCCACAAGACTTTATTTGACACTTCATCTTGCCGAACGCGGGAACACTGTCTAATGTTCATTAAGCTGACTGATGAGACAGGATTTAAATCGGGCCTTTCCTGACCCACGACACCTGCCATCGGCATCCAGATTAGCCAGGCAGGCAGCGTTTTTTTCCTGGGGCCATTTCGCGCTATCCCTGCTCACCCGCTCAGCCCACCAGCACTCATTGAAGACAACAACAACCGGCGCCAGGCGCCCGATGAGGAAGACATGTCGAACGATTCCCGCATCTCCTATACCGAGGATGCCGGCAAGCTGCGTTGTGCCGTCATCCAGATGGGACTCAACGTCTCCACCGAGCTCGATCCCGCGCAGATCCGCGATGCCATGAACGAGGCCCACCTGCCGCTGATCGACCAGGCCGGTGAGGCAGGCGTCAAGATCCTGTGCTTCCAGGAAGTCTTCAATCAGCCCTATTTCTGCCCGAGCCAGGATGCCAAGTGGTATGCCGCCGCCGAGCGCGTGCCCGACGGCCCCACCGTCACCCTGATGCAGCAGTATGCGAAGAAGCATCAGATGGTGATCATCGTGCCCCTCTACGAGGAAGTGCAGCCGGGGGTGTACTACAACACCGCCGCCGTCATAGATGCCGACGGCAGCTATCTGGGCAAGTATCACAAGACCCACATCCCGCAGGTGGCGGGCTTCTGGGAGAAGTTCTTCTTCAAGCCGGGCAAGTCTGACTGGCCGGTCTTCGACACCGCCTACGGGCGCATCGGCGTCTACATCTGCTACGACCGCCACTTCCCGGAAGGCTGGCGAGCATTGGCGCTCAACGGCGCCGAGATCATCTTCAATCCCTCCGCCACCGTCGCGGGCCTTTCCCAATATCTGTGGGAGCTGGAACAACCCGCCTCCGCCGCCGCCAATGGCTGCTACATCGCCGCCATCAACCGCGTCGGCCATGAACAGCCGTGGGATATCGGCGAGTTCTACGGCTCCTCCTACTTCGTGAATCCACGCGGTCAGATCGAAGCCCAGGCCAGCGCCACCGAGGATGAGCTGCTGATCCACGACCTCGACATGTCGATGGTGCGCGAGGTGCGCAACAACTGGCAGTTCTTCCGCGACCGTCGCCCGGACGCCTATACCCGTCTCACCGATGGCGAGTGACGGACTGACGACCCGTACGACAACAACAAGACGACCCGCACGACGACAACAAGACGACCTGACACTCAATGCCGGACAAGGCCGCGCGATGCGGCCGGGAGAGATTCATGGCAATCCTGATCAAGGGCGGCAGCATCCAGACCCACGAAGAGCGCTACACCGCCGATGTGCTGTGTGACGGCGAGACCATCACCGCCATCGGCACCGACCTGGACGTGCCGGACGACTGCGAGGTGATCGACGCCAGCGGCTGTCTGGTGATGCCCGGCGGCATCGACCCGCACACCCACATGCAGCTGCCCTTCATGGGCACCGTGGCCAGCGAAGACTTCCAGACCGGCACCGCCGCGGCGCTGGCCGGTGGCACCACCATGATCATCGATTTCGTGATCCCCTCCCCGCAGCAACCGCTGATGGAGGCCTATCACACCTGGCGCGAATGGGCCGAGAAGTCCTGCTGTGATTACAGCTTCCACGTGGCGGTCACCTGGTGGGACGAGAGCGTCAGCCAGGACATGCAGACGCTGGTTTCCGACTACGGCGTCAACAGCTTCAAGCACTTCATGGCCTACAAGAACGCCATCATGGCGCCGGACGACACCCTCGTCTCGAGCTTCGCGCGCTGTCTGGAGCTGGGCGCGATTCCCACCGTGCATGCCGAGAACGGCGAGCTGGTCTACCACCTGCAGCAGAAGCTGCTGGCCGACGGCATCACCGGGCCGGAGGCGCACCCGCTGTCGCGCCCGCCGCAGGTCGAGGGCGAAGCCGCCAGCCGTGCCATCCGCATCGCCGGCACCCTGGGCACGCCGGTGTATCTGGTCCATGTCTCCACCGCCGATGCGCTGGAGGAGATCCGCTACGCCCGCGAGCACGGTCAGCCGGTCTACGGCGAGGTGCTGGCAGGCCATCTGCTGATCGATGAAGAGGTCTATCAGAACAAGAGCTGGGAATTCGCGGCCGGCCACGTGATGAGCCCGCCGTTCCGCTCGCTGGAGCACCGCCAGGCACTGTGGGGTGGCATCCAGTCCGGAGACCTGCAGACCACCGCTACCGACCACTGCTGCTTCTGCGCCGAGCAGAAGGAGATGGGCAAGGACGACTTCTCGAAGATTCCCAACGGCACCGCCGGGGTCGAGGATCGCATGGCGATG
The DNA here is from genome assembly GCF_030264805.1 of Cobetia sp. LC6. Lineage (NCBI taxonomy): Bacteria > Pseudomonadati > Pseudomonadota > Gammaproteobacteria > Oceanospirillales > Halomonadaceae > Cobetia > Cobetia sp. LC6. Next base: position 113,842 of record NZ_JASSPL010000002.1, read on the forward strand.
CTGTGGCACGAGGGCGTCAACACCGGACGCTTCTCCGCCGAGGACTTCGTCGGCCTGACCTCCACCAATGCGGCAAAGATCTTCAATCTCTATCCGCGCAAGGGCGCGATCCGCGTCGGCAGCGACGCCGACATCGTGGTCTGGGACCCCAACGCCGAGCGCACCATCTCGGCCAGGACCCACCACCAGAACATCGACTTCAACATCTTCGAAGGCCGCACCGTCAAGGGTATCCCGCGCCACACCATCAGCCGCGGCGACTGGGCATGGCGCGATGGCGAACTGCATGCCAGGCGCGGCCACGGCCAGTACGTCGAGCGCCCGCCCTACCCCAGTGTCTTCGACCAGCTCAAGGCCCGCGCCGAGAGCAATGTCGTCAGCGCCGTGGATCGCAGCTGACGGCAGACGAACGACTCGAACAAGACAAGACCGACACGACTGAACGACACGACTGACCGACGGCCTGGCGGCGCACCTGACGCGCTGCCGGTCCCTTGGCACTGCAAACCAGGCCGCTGCTAGCGCATGACGATCTGACTCGCCTGCAAGACCAACAACAACGATCCCGCGCCTGAGCGCGGGCAGGAGCCACACCGTGACCACATCCTCCACACCTTCCCACTGGGCCCCGAGCGGGCTCGCGGAAGAGGCGCTGATTGCGCGCTTCACTGATCTGCATCCGGCGCTCACCAAGCGCCAGGCCTTCATCGAGAGCTCTCGCTGTCTGTATTGCTTTGACGCGCCCTGCATCAAGGCCTGTCCGACCAGCATCGATATCCCGACCTTCATTCGCCGTATCCACGACGACAATCTCGAAGGCGCCGCCAGCGAGATTCTCGATGCCAACATCCTCGGTGGCAGCTGCGCCCGCGTCTGCCCCACCGAGATCCTCTGTGAGCAGTCCTGCGTGCGCAATCAGGGCGATGAGTGCCAGCCGGTGCTGATCGGCCTGCTGCAGCGCCATGCACTGGACAACGCCCAGTTCGAGGCCCATCCGTTCACGCGTGGCGCCAGCACCGGCCGGCGTATCGCGGTGGTCGGCGCCGGGCCAGCCGGGCTTTCCTGCGCCCATCGCCTGGCGCGTTTCGGCCACGACGTGGTGATCTTCGAGGCCGAGGAAAAGGCTGGCGGCCTCAACGAATACGGCATCGCCCGCTACAAGCTGACCGATGACTTCGCCGCCCGCGAAGTCGAATTCCTGCTCGAGATCGGCGGCATCGAGATCCGCCATGGTCAGCGCCTCGGCGACAACCTGACACTGGCCTCTCTGACACGCGAATTCGACAGCGTCTTCCTGGGCCTCGGCCTTGGCACCAGCCATGCCCTCGGCCTGACCGGCGAGGATGCCAGCGGACTGATGGCAGCCACCGACTTCATCAAGGTGCTGCGTCAGAGTGGCGAACTGAACGCCCTGGCGGTGCCCAGACACGCGGTAGTGATCGGCGCCGGCAACACCGCCATCGACATCGCCGTGCAGGCCAAACGCCTGGGCGCGCAGACGGTGGATCTGGTCTACCGGCGTGGCGAGGAGCAGATGTCCGCTACCCATCACGAGCAGGAAATCGCGCGCGCCAATGGCGTGATGATCCACACCTGGGCGCGCCCGCTGGCGATCGATGTGGCAGACGATAGTGATAGAAGCGAAGAAGGTGATGACGCCGCGCTCAGCGCGATGCAGTTCGCGCGCACGCAGGTCGAGGATGGCCGCCTCGTCGATACCGGCGAGACCTTCACGCTGGCCTGCGATGGGGTCTTCACCGCCATCGGTCAGGGCTTCGATGACGCGAGCCTGAGCGATGCCCATGCCGCAGGGCTGGCCCGCGAGGGAGCGAAGATAGAGGTGGACGAGATGCTGCGCACCAGTCTGCCGGGCGTCTATGCCGGCGGTGACTGCATCGCCCGCGGGCAGGATCTCACCGTTCAAGCCGTCGCCCACGGCAAGCTGGCCGCCGAGGCCATCCATCACGATCTGATGCTCAAGGTGGAGGCCGCCTGATGACCATTCATACCCCGCTCAACGATGACAATGCACGTCCGCCAGGCGCTGGCGCGGCTGACGATCACGTCGCCAGCTACAAGGCCGATCTGTCGATCAACTTCGCCGGCATTCGCGCGCCCAATCCCTTCTGGCTGGCCAGCGCCCCGCCCACCGACAAGGCCTACAACGTGGTACGCGCCTTCGAGGCCGGCTGGGGCGGCGTGGTCTGGAAGACGCTGGGGGAAGACCCGGCGGCGGTGAACGTTTCGTCACGCTACTCGGCGCACTATGGCCCGAATGGCGAGGTCAGCGGCTTCAACAACATCGAGCTGATCACCGACCGCTCGCTGGAGATCAACCTGCGTGAGATCACCCAGGTCAAGAAGGACTGGCCGGACCGCGCGCTGATCGTCTCGCTGATGGTGCCGTGCGAGGAAGAGGCCTGGAAGACCATCCTGCCGCAGGTCGAGGCCACCGGCTGTGACGGCATCGAACTCAATTTCGGCTGCCCGCATGGCATGCCGGAACGCGGCATGGGCGCCGCAGTGGGCCAGGTACCGGAGTATGTCGAGCAGGTCACGCGCTGGTGCAAGACCTACAGCTCGCTGCCGGTGATCGTCAAACTGACCCCCAACATCACCGACGTGCGCGAACCGGCCAAGGCAGCCTGGCGTGGCGGTGCCGATGCCGTCTCGCTGATCAACACCATCAACTCCATCACCCATCTGGATCTCGACCGCATGGTCGCGCATCCCATCGTCGGTGACCGCAGCACCCACGGCGGCTATTGCGGCAGCGCCGTGAAGCCCATCGCGCTGAACATGGTGGCCGAGATCGCACGCACGCCGGAAACCGCCAACCTGCCGATCTCCGGCATCGGCGGCATCTCCAACTGGGAGGATGCCGCAGAATTCATTGCCCTCGGCGCGGGCAGCGTGCAGGTGTGCACGGCGGCGATGCTGCACGGCTTCCGCATCGTCGAGGAGATGAAGGACGGCCTGGGGCGCTGGATGGACAGCAAGGGCTATCAGCGCATCGATGAGTTCTCGCGCGCGGCGGTGCCCAACACCACCGACTGGAAGCAGCTGGACATGAACTATCAGGTGATCGCCCGCATCGACCAGGACAAGTGCATCGGCTGCGGACGCTGCTACATCGCCTGCGAGGACACCTCGCACCAGGCCATCATGCATCTGGCCAAGGACAACGGCACCGCCCGCTATGAGGTGAAGGACGCCGACTGCGTGGGCTGCAACCTGTGCGAGATCACCTGCCCGGTCGAGGATTGCATCACCATGGAAGTGCAGGACACCGGCAAGCCGTACATGAACTGGATGGAGGACCCGCGCAATCCGCATCGCGCGGCCTGATCGCCTGGTGATCCTCTGACCCGGGGAACAGCCAGCAATAGATGAGAATGAAAAAGGGGCTGCCAGCAATGGCAGCCCCTTTTTATTGGCTTGATGATCCAGCAATGGTGATCTTAATTAGCTCAAGGATAACAAGACCTGAAATCACCTTTTGGATCAGGCAGACAATCCGACGCCCTTCAGCAGCACCCGCGTCACGTTCTGCACTGCCTGCTCGAATTCCCGATCACTCAGCGCCCTGCCCTGATTGAGCACCGCGATCTGGTGGTCGAAGTCGGCGTAGTGCTGGGTGCTGGCCCAGATCATGTACAGGTAGGCGGAGGCATCGACGTTGTCGATGCGGCCCTCGCCGATCCACTGGCGCAGACGTGACTTCTTCATCTCGGCCCACTCGTCGAGCCACACCGTCAGCTCCTCGCCCAGCACCGGCGCGCCCTGCATGATCTCGCTGGCCCACACCTTGGAGCCATAGGGGCGCTGACGCGAGTGCATCATCTTGGCGCGAATGTAGGTGGAGAGCACCAGCTGCGGGTCGTCGTAGGCCTCGAAGCACAGCGCATCTTCCTTCCACAGCGCCAGCAGGCCATCGAGCACCGCGCGATACAGCGCTTCCTTGGTGCTGAAGTAGTAATGCAGATTGGACTTGGGCAGCTCTACCTCGGCGGCAATATCGACCATGCTGGCACCGACATAGCCCTTGAGAGCGAAGATCTTTTCGGCGGCGAGCAGAATGCGCTCGACATTATCCTTGCGAATCTGAGACTTGCGAGTGGTCATGCGATCCCCTGACGCGGTGCTGGCAGTGCGATGAGAATATCACAACCGCACTGCCAACATGCCTGAGCCGTCAGGTTCCCCGCCTGCCATCCGGCAAGGGAGATGGCGACTCTGCAAGTGCTGTCCAGTCCCGCGCCAGCGCGGATCGGCAAGCACCGCGCCCGCGACGTCATTCGAAGACCGCACCATCGATGAAACCATCCGCCGGCATCGGCACCTGGCCCGCCTCACCGCTCAGCCACCAGGGGGACGGGTGCGTGCCTTCGCTGCGCTCATCCACCACCGGCACCACCATGCCCAGCTTGCGGGCCGCCGTGCGGTAGAGGTCCGGCCGGACGCACCGCGCCAGCGTCGCCTCGAGATCCTCGTCACTGAAGCCCTGCAGATGGCCCCAGCGCTGCATCTGGGCGATGTACCAGCGTGTGTGGGAACGCCACGGGAAGTTGGCCGCGTAGCGATGGAAGATGGTCCAGCCGGGATTTTGCTGCTGAAACTCCTCCACCGACTGCTCGACATCCACGTCTTCCAGTCCGCGCGTCACCACGCTCATCGGCACCTCCGGCATGCCCTCATCATGCAGCCACTCGGCGGCCCTGGCCCGATTGCCGGGGCGGTCCAGCCAGGCGCAGGCCTTGAGCAGCGCGCGAATCAGCGCCTGATGCGCCAGCGGATGCTGCTCCGCCCAGTCCTCGCGCACGCCCAGCACCTTTTCCTGCCCGAAGCGCCAGATATCATGACTGCCCGCCACCACCTGCCCCATGCCCTGCGCCGCCGCCAGGCTGTTCCAGGGCTCACCGACACAGAAGCCATCCAGCGCACCGCTGGCCAGTTGCGCGGCCATCAGCGGCGGTGCCACGGCGCGCATCTCGACGTCGCGGTCCGGGTTGATACCGCCCGCCGCCAACCAGTAGCGCAAAAGATACCGGTGCGAAGAGAACGGGTGCACGCTGGCCAGCTTGAGCAGCGGCTCGCCGCGCTGCTTGCGCTCGCGCACATGCGCCTCCAGCGCCTTCGCGACCTGCAACGGGCTGGCGAGGTCGTGGCCATCCTCACCGAGGGTGGCCATCAGCGCGCGCGACAGGGTGATGGAGTTGCCGCCCAGATTCAGTGTCATGGCACTGATCACCGGCGTGGCGCGACCATCCAGGCCCAGGGTCGAGGTCAGCGGCATCAGCGCCAGCATCTGCGCGCCCTGCAGCACGCCGGTCTGCAGGTCATCACGCAACGCCGCCCACGAGGGTTGCCACTTGAGTGTCACCGCCAGCCCCTCCTCGCGGAAAAGCCCCAACTGCTCAGCGACCACGAAGGGAGCGGCATCATTGAGTGGCATCAGGCCCAGCGTCAGCTGATGGCCATTCAGGGGTACATCTGTGGGCATCACGCACACCTCTTGAACGATCGAGAGAGAAGGACAGTACGGCGACCGGCTCAGCGCCGACGCGCGGCCTTGAGCAGCTCATCGGCCAGCTCATGCAGGGCCAGGCGCCGGTTCATGGCGGTCTTGCGCAGGTATTGATAGGCGGCATCTTCACTGAGCCCGCGCGTCTCCATCACCACGGCCTTGGCGCGATCGACACTGCGCCGCTGCACCAATGTGGTCTGGGTACGGTTGAGCTCACCCTTGAGTGCACGGTGCGCCTCGAAGCTGGTGATGGCGACCTCGACCATGCTGCGCACCATCGCTGGCATGACGTGGTCCACCACATAGGCCGAGACACCGGCGCCGGCCGCCTCACGCACGAGGTCTGGCGCATCTTCACTGGCCAGCATGATCATCGGCTTGGGATAGCGTCGCCCCAGCTGGCCGAGATGCTCCAGGGTGTCGCGGCTGGGCAGGTCGGCGTCGATGATCACCGCATCGGGCTGATGCTGCTCGACCAGCGCGTGCAGGTCCTCGTGCTCGTCAACGCGCAGCGCCACCTCGAAGCCGGCGCTCAATAGCGCCTGCTCCAGCGCGGCGGAGCGCTCACTGCGGACATCGACGATCAGCACGGTCACGGGCATGTCAGGTTTCCTTGAGTCGGGCATGAATCTTGCGCTACACCCAAGCAGGATCCGTGCCGCAATCTGGTGCAACCTTGCGGCCAAAGGCCTTCAGAGCGGCCGAGTCGAAAGCGCCGCTGCACTGCAATGAGGCACGCGCCTTGCCGACCCTCCCAGCGACATTGGCGTGCGCCAGTCTGGTACCCCGCGCCTTGCTGACGCACCGCCAGCGCGCATCGAGCGCGCATCCAGCCCGGGTCACCGTCTGCGCGTGCCACCCTACTGTCCTTGCCAAGCCATTGATCTTCTGGGACTTGTCCCGCCCACACCCCCGCAACTGGCGCGCTACTTGCTTTGTTCCAGTCACTTGCCGCACGGACACTCTGCTGCCGGCAACCATGGCATCACCGACTGCTGCCATCGCTTTCCATGACGTGGACCAGGCTCTTCGGAGTACGAGTGCGTCGAACCAGGCCCCTCAATGACGAGGCGCCCTTGCTGTCGTTCATTCACAGCCGTTCGACCACTCGCCGAGCACACCTGACCTCGTGCCCGGCACCGACGCTGAATCAGGAGCCCACTCATGGATATCCGCAACAAGGCCAGCCGCATCCGGCTGTTCAGCTTCAACACCCCGCAAATGCGCGCCTTCCACATGTCGTGGTTCGCGTTCCACGTCTGCTTCTTCGGCTGGTTCGGTATCGCGCCGCTGATGGCCGTGGTGCGTGACGACCTCGGCCTGACCAAGACCCAGATCGGCAACACCATCATCGCCTCCGTCGCCATCACGGTGATCGTGCGTCTCGCCATCGGCGTGCTGTGTGATCGCATCGGGCCACGCAAGGCCTACACCTGGCTCTTGTGCCTCGGCTCGCTGCCGGTGATGTGCATCGGTTTCGCCGACAGCTTCGAATCCTTCTTCCTGGCCCGTCTGGCCATCGGTGCCATCGGCGCTTCCTTCGTCATCACCCAGTACCATACCTCCGTGATGTTCGGCCCCAACGTGGTCGGTACCGCCAACGCCACCACCGCAGGCTGGGGCAACCTGGGCGGCGGCACCACCCAGATGCTGATGCCGCTGGTGATGGCCGGCCTGCTGATGCTGGGCGTCGAGCAGACCCTGGGCTGGCGTCTGGCGATGGTCGTGCCGGGCATCGTGCTGTTCCTCACCGGTATCGCCTACTACTTCTTCACCCAGGATGCGCCGGACGGCAACTTCAGCGAGCTGCGTGAGCGTGGTGAGCTGCCCAAGGCCGAGAAGGAATACAGCATGCGCGCCACCTTCGGCGCGGCAGCACGCGACATCCGCGTCTGGGCACTGTTCCTCGTATACGGCGCCTGCTTCGGGGTCGAGCTGACCATCAACAACGTCGCCGCCATCTACTTCTTCGACCACTTCGATCTCGATCTCGCCACCGCCGGTCTCATCGCCGGCCTGTTCGGTCTGATGAACCTGTTCGCCCGCACCCTGGGCGGCGTCTTCTCCGACCTGTTCGCCCGCCAGTCTGGCCTCAAGGGCCGCGTGCGCTGGCTGTTCATCGCGCTGCTGTGTGAAGGCGTCGCGCTGGTCGGCTTCGCACAGATGGAAACCCTCGCGGTGGCCATCGGCATCATGCTGGTCTTCAGCCTCTTCGTGCAGATGGCGGAGGGCGCGACCTTCGGTATCGTGCCCTTCGTCAATCGCAAGGCGCTCGGCGCGGTCGCCGGTATCGTCGGTGCGGGCGGCAACGCAGGCGCGGTCGCCGCGGGCTTCCTGTTCCGCAGTGAGGAGCTGACCTACCAGGAAGGCCTGATGTATCTGGGCATGGGCGTGATCGTGATCTCGCTGTTCGCGCTGCTGGTGCGCTTCAGCGCCGCCACCGAAGCCGAGGAAAGCCGCGCCTACGACGCCGCCATCGCGGACCGCAAGCAGCAGAGCGAGCAGCAGCCCGTCTCTGCATAAGCGGATTTCCTTCTCCCCGAGCCAGACACAAGAAGGCCCCGCCTCCCAGAGGCGGGGCCTTCTTGTGTCTGATGACAGCTCAGGTCAGCGGCGACTCATCGCGGCGCTGGCAGCCGAGCCTCAGCTATCGGTGGCGTTCTCGACGCTATCACCGGCTTCCTCGACGGCGTTGTCCATCTTCTCACCGGCCTTCTCCATCGGGCCTTCGTCCTCGCAACCGGCGAGCGACAGGCCACCGAGACCGAGCATGGCAATCATCAGCGAACTACCCAGAGTCTTGAGCTTCATGATGTCTCTCCTTGAATCATCGGTCGGAATGACGCGACACCTGCCATCACCCGCAGGCTGCCACGTGGTGTTACCCATGACATGGAGCGGGAGCCTTGTCGTTTCAAGGGTCACGCAACGCCGAGTTGCCTGTTGCTGATCAAGACCAATCACTCAGGGCTGTTCAGGGCAACCGCTCAGGGCTGCTCAGATCCCCAGCTCAGAGAAGGTATCGGGAAACTGCACTTCACCGCCCAGCCCCTCCAGATAGTCCGGCTGCAGCTCGAAGGCGACGAAGGAACCCGGCACGTCGTCATGATGGCAGTAGAGCCCGTAGTGACACGCCGGATGAAAGCCCAGGTGGGTATAGAAATCCGCATGACCGGCCGCCACCACGGCCCCCGCCCCCAGCAGTCGACAGCGCTTGACCGCCGAGATCACCAGCCGCTTGCCGATGCCGTGACGCTGATGCTGTGGCAGCACCGCCAGCGGTGCCAACGCCATCAGCACGCGGTCCGGGTAGCCGGAAAGCTCCACGCGCGACACCATCACATGCCCCAGCAGGCCGCCCTCGCCTTCACTGAGGTGGCGGCCGGTCTCCGGGTCGGTGACACGCTCGGCCACCAGCGAGATCTGCGCCAGATTGCCTCGACGCAATCTGTCACCCAGGCGCGCTTCACGATGGCCGGCAAAGACGGATTCATGAATGCGGTAGATGCGCTCATGATCAATGAGACGCTCTTCACGAATGCGAAGGTTATCGACGGCGTTGGCAGTCATCACGAGGTACCGGATCAGCGCCCTGATGGCCAGGGACGTTACCTCAAGCGTAGCCACCGCCCGCAGCGGCTGCGAGCGTCAATCTGCTGCTCAAAAAGCACGATGCCCGCCGTGGTGGCGGGCATCGCCCGGGGTGATATCAAGGTCGCATGACAGATGAAATGCCTGGTTCAGCCCCTCTCAGGCATCTCGCCGCCAGCAGTCAGACGCGTCGCCGACGCTGCCCGCCTCAGCTCTTGAGACGACGCGCGCGGAAGGAGCGGCCCTTGAGCTTGCCATTCATCAGCTGGGTGAGTGCCGACTTGGCGACATCACGCTCCACGGCGAGGAAGGTGGTCCGCGCCAGTACCTTGATCTTGCCGATCTTGCTGCCTTCCAGGCCGCCGTCACCAGTCAGTGCGCCGAGGATATCGCCGGGACGCAGCTTGTCCTTCTTGCCACCATCGATCTGCAGCGTCGCCATGCGCGCATGGAACGGCTCGCGGGTCAGCATGCTCTTCGAGGGCAGCGGCTCGGCTTCCAGGGTCTGCTCGAGGAATTCACCCAGCCTGGCCAGGCGATAGTCTTCCTTCTCGGTGTAAAGCGTACAGGCGATGCCGGAGCTGCCCGCGCGGCCGGTACGCCCGACACGGTGCACGTGGGCGTCGAGATCACGCGCGATCTCGTAGTTGAACACCGCATCCAGCGCATCGATATCCAGCCCGCGCGCCGCGACATCGGTGGCCACCAGAATCGAGGTGCTCTTGTTGGCGAACATCACCAGCGTCTGGTCACGCTCGCGCTGTTCGAGGTCACCGTGCAGCGCCATGGCACTGAAGCCGTGCTCATTGAGGGCATCGCTGACTTCCTGCGCCTGACGCTTGGTGTTGCAGAACACCACGCTGGATTCCGGGCGGTACTTGAGCAGCAGGATACGCAGCGCCTCGAAGCGCGCCTCGTCATCGGCGACACGGTGGAACAGCTGACGGATGCTGCTGTCATCGTGGGTGGAGGCCACCTCGATGCTGACCGGGTCACGCAGCATGCGCTCGGCGATCGGACGCACGCCATCGGCGAAGGTCGCGCTGAACAGCAGCGTCTGACGCTCCTCCGGGGTCTCGGCGACGATGGCATCCAGCACCTCGGCAAAGCCCATGTCGAGCATGCGGTCGGCTTCATCCAGCACCAGGGTATTGAGCTCCTCAAGGCTCAGGCTGCCCTTACGCAGGTGCTCATCCACGCGCCCCGGCGTGCCAACGATGATGTGCGCGCCGTGTTCCAGCGAACCCAGCTGGGGGCCGAAGGGAGCACCGCCACACAGGGTCAGCACCTTGACGTTGTGCAGACCGCGCGCCAGACGACGGATCTCGCCGGCGACCTGATCAGCCAGCTCACGTGTCGGACACAGCACCAGTGACTGCACACGGAAGCGCGAGACCTTGAGGCGTGACAGAAGCCCCAGACCGAAGGCAGCGGTCTTGCCGGAGCCGGTCTGGCCCTGGGCGATGACATCGCGGCCTTCCAGCATCGGCGGCAGGCTCTGCGCCTGAATCGGCGTCATGGTGTGATAGTCGAGCGTGGCGAGGTTGTCGAGCAGCTCGGGCGCCAGCGCCAGAGAGGCAAAGGCAGGGGTGGCGGTGGCGTCAGTCACGGGGGCATTCCTTCAATCGATGAACAGGCACGAGCCGAACAGGCTTACGCGCGGGCGCAGAGCATAGCAGAGCGTGGCCACCGACGCCTTCCGCGGACGCCAGCGCCTGATGCCTGCTCCCCAGGCGAGATAGCCTTTTTGAGCAACGCCTTCTCTTTTCCGCCAGCCCCACCCCTCAGCACACCGTATTAGCCAGCTCGAACGTGACTCAACTCAAAGCATGATTTTCGTCACGACAGGATTCGATTCCCGCCAAATATCATTTATTAATTATCGTTAATTAAACAAAATGACCAACATCCTGTTGGCATATCACGGCATCCCCATATCAGGCAGCGGCTGCGCAGAAGCATGTTTCACATCATGTATTCCATGCAGCGAAGTCCACGAAAATGGCGCCGACATTCGTGATGGAACAATCATCAAGACGTTCTTGTTATCTGTCTCAGACCATGAGTGCCAATGACACACCAGGATTGACGCGTACGGAGGTGGCCTTACCCCCATGCCGGGCATGAGGAATGCCATCCCTCATCCGTGATGTGCTGCTGGACACCGCTCGTCAGCCGCTGTTGAGCAGCCGCGCGCCCAAAGGCCAAGCCTAAATCGATGCCATGTATATCAATGACTTGCAGGTATCGAAATGCTATCCGCGCCGCTCAGGTGTTATCGATCTCGGGGTGGTCTCCCGAATTCGATCGTTGCAAGTACGCTTTATGCCTTTGCAGCAGATCATGACTCTGGCCATGACTCTGATCATGAAAGGCCGGTCATGAAAATCCGATGGCCATACAAGGCAACATCGACGTGAATCCTGCAGCGTCATCGCCGGAAATCACAACACCAAGCGCATGCAAGTTGCTGTCATGACGTGAGAAATCGCAAACGACATCGCAAGGACAAGCGATCTTTGCCACCCGCAACACCACGGTCACCGCTGCCCCGATGACAGGGGGAGCAGCAATAGAGCGGCGCAGCCATCAAGCCGCCAGCTGTCAGAGGGGATCACGCCTCTCTACCGAAACAGCCACAAGATGTCACGACGACTCAGGGAGCAAGACGACATGAAGGACCTCTCAAGTATCACGGGCTACGGATGCATCGTGGCCGGTGTCGGCCCGGCTGGCATGGGATTTCTGTTCAATGCCCTCAAGACAGGCCAGATCACGGCACTGGCCCGCCACCGGCTGTTGATTCTTGATGCCGGCGGCACCCACGCCAGCGGCAAGCTTGGCGCTGGTCGGCTGGGCGAATACCGCATCACCGCCAACTCGGTCGGCGATGTGTTCCTCGACTGCCTGCGCGACCCGGCACTCGCCGACGTGCTGGCCCCGCTTGAAGGCGAACCTTGCCTGGAGCGAATCCGGGCCGATCCCTACTCCTCCCCGCGACTCGATGAGATCGGCGAGCTGCTGGAAGCCGCCAGCGCCCTGGTATTGGCGCACATCACCGCCCTGCCGGGCGTCGAGATGTGGTGCGGCACCAGCCTGGACACGCTGCAGTACCTAGACGGCACCAGCATTCTGACTCTCTCGCATGCACCGGAAGTGTCCCAGCGCACGTCGCGACTGCGCACCGAGAACCTGGTGCTCAACCTCGGCGGCCAGCAGTGCCCGGAGCGATTGACCCGGAGCCTCAATCGTCAGGGACTGACACCGTCGCGGCGCGCACGCATCTACAGCGGCGATGAGCTGTTGCGCATGCCGCCGGGGCAACTGCGCAGCCTGCTGTTGCCGCGACTGCGTCGTGGTGGTCGCGTCTGTGTGGTGGGTGGCTCGCACAGCGCCTTCTCGATGCTCGACGTGCTGGCCGACGCGCTGCGCAATACCCGCGTCAAGGAGATCACCCTGCTGCATCGCTCGCCGATTCGGCTGTTCTTCGAGAATGCCGAGGAAGCGCGCGCCGCAGGCTATCACTATGACGCCGAGCGCGATGTGTGCCCGATCAGCGGTCGCATCAACCGCTCCGGCGGGCTGCGCTACCGGGCACTGGCCATCGGTCAGGAAATTCTGGCCACCGGCCGCATCGAAGAGTGCGCGATGGACATCCATCTGGTGCAGACCGGCCCCGGCAATGCCCAACGCCTGGAACTGGCCAGCGAAGTCCTCGCCGACGCGCCCATCGTGGTGCAGTGCAACGGTTATCAGCCGATTCTTCCCACCATCAGCGACGCCCACCATCAGCCCATCACGTTGCGCGAAGTGAATGGCGGTCTGGATTCCGATGCCAACGGCAACCCCTGTGACATCCACGGCCAGCGTCTCGCGGGCCTCTACATGTTCGGGCTGGGCGCCGGGCTCGCCGTCGACCCGACACTGGGCAGTGAAGCCTCCTTCGATGGCCGCATCTATGGCGTCTGGCAGTTCCACAATCACGCCAGCTTGCCGGCCCTCCACGCCATCATCGCGCGCAACGCCAGTGACGACGCACTCGGCAACGAGACTGCTCACCCCGTCGATCAGGTGATCACCAGCGATCACGGCATGGCCGGCGTCAGCGGCAGTGGAATGACCAGCGACACGACCAGCGCAAACAGTGTCGTCAGTGAGAAAGCCAGCGCGGACAGCCTCGCACAGGCGAGCGAGTCCGAAGATTTTTCAAGCGCTCTCAAGGTGCTGAGTGACTCACTGGGCCTGCAGCAGAAATCCCGTATGGCGTAGCAAGGTGTGACGTGATTTGAGCAAGCACAGTGCTGCCTGTGAGCCTTGCCGACAGAGGATTACGTAATACCGATTATGGATCACAGAAGTTACATCCATAGGCTTTATCATCTGCACATAAGCCGCATGATTATCTTTTAGACAAAAACAATAAAAAGAAACATATAACGACGCTGGAGCCCCCCACTCTCCCCGGCGCAAGCAACAAAGGCCACACGAAGACGCACGATGGCGATACTTCCCCACACGAAAGCGCCGCCCGGGCATGTCCCGAGCGGCGCTTTTGTGTGTCATCTCAGCAAGGGCCGTGGCCGAACCTTGCAGCCAGCTCGGCCGCGGCCACTTAGCGTGCCGCTTCTTCCTCAAGACGCGCCTGCTTGCCACCGAGGGTGAAGCAGGTGTCGATCTCGCGCAGCATGAACAGCGCGACACAGGCGGCCAGCATCGGCCAGGCAGCGAAGAACAGCAGATGATCGAACGGGTCCAGATACTGCTTGAAGGCAGAGAAGGTAGACCCGGCGTGCAGCAACATCACCAGACCGTATGTGAGGGTCTTCTTCACGCCGGTGACGAACAGCAGCAACAGCACCATCTCGATGACGGCAATCGCGATGACGATGCCCTCGCCCACGCCACCGATGGCATAGAACTTCTCGAAGATGGCGGCGGCGTGACCAGGGTTGAAGAACTTGTCCAGTGTCCACATCGTGATCACGAGGAAGACCCCGAGGCGCAGCAGCAACAGGGAAATGCGGATTCGATCGGCGTACTTCGTCATGTCAATTCTCTCCAGGGGAATGGGCCGGCGCTGCAACGCAGCGGGCACGTGCTGCTGTGTACGCACCAAGTGGCCACCTGGTTGCATCGATTGATGATTTTTCTCGCAAGATTAATCACTTGGCAGCCCCAACCCGCTCCGCGATTCTTGACGCAAACGCCTGCCGCATCGGAGGGATTAGTGCCCTCGAGCTGCCATTGCTGGGTAAAACAGCAGCAGTGACTGCCGCGCAAGAGACACTGACTCTCCCGTCATCCAACACTCTGCCTTTCTCGCTGTCTGATCCATCAGCGGCGATCGCCTCTGCTGCCTCGCCCTGACTCTCGACCTTCGCCACTCGCTCCTCGACCGGCCTGCCGGTTCGCCCATTGCGCTGGAGTTTATCCACATGGCCTCCAAGACTGATCATCCGTCTGCCTGCCCGTCGCCAGAGGCTTCAATGCCGTGCTCTTCCACCCAGCCCTCTCCTGCACTGCGCCGCTGGCAAGCGCCCGAGCCTGGCGACTCTCGCCTGCCAGCCCGCATTGCCAAGGCGCGCTTTCCGGCCTTGAGCGCCCAACTGCTGGCGCATGCCGCGCGCATTGCAGCAGAACGCGAGCGCGGCGAGATTCTGGACTACGCCTGTGCCATGAGTGCGGTGCCGACGGTGATTCAGGAGATCTGGCTGGCCAGTGGCGAGCTTGAGACATTCGCATTAAGTGAAGGCATCCAGATCGAGAGCCTGGCGGAGCTGCTGGGTGAGCACACTCCGCCTGACAGCCCCGCCACCGCTACACAAAGTGGCGTGCCAGCGCGGGTCGTGAGGCCCCTTGATACTTTCGACTGGCTGCATCTGGCGCTGGAGCAGCTGTTGCAGATACATCAGGATAAGCAACGTTTACACTCAGACTGATGTATCTCGGCGCCAAAACTCGTATGGTGAGAGAGAGGCTCGGCCTGTCGACGATCAAGATGACGCGCGAGCCTCTAGCACGACTGTCATATGCACGACTGGAACGCATTTCTGGTACGAGCAACAAGGCACGACATCAAGCACAGCACGCGGAGCAGAACATCACGATCGATCATTGAAAACGACCAGCCGAGGAGGTTCACATGAAGGTCTACAAACCTGAATGGCGTTGCACGCTCGACGTGACGGAAGGCCCCGACCCCACCGCCCGCTGGAAAACACGGCTTGCCTGGCGCTTGCGCGCCCTCGCCGACCGCTTTGATGGCGGTAGTCGTACGATGAAGATTGACTGCAATGTCACCCCGGCGCTCACCCGCGAAGAGGTCGACACCTGCCTGGGCAAGGGCTTCGCCCTCAGCCAGAACCTGATGCTGCAACTGGCCAACCACAGCGCCTGCGAAGATGTCCTGCGCGACGCCAAGGCCGAGCTCTACGAAGAAGAGCAACACCCGATGTAACGGTCTGATCTGAGTAGAACCCCACAGATCAACCCATCGGTGAACGTAGTCGCAAGACGCATGAAAAAGCCCTCCCGGCGATGCCGCGAGGGCTTTTTTGATGTTTTATATCAACGTCTTGAACAGACCTCCGGCCCCAGCTCTCCCTACCTATAACAGCGACAAAAAAACTGACAACGCCGCTCTCCACCTCACCCCTGTACAATGGATCTCTCAAGTCACTCCGCCCAACCTCAGGCCTTCCATGTCCATTTCCGCGCGTCCTTCCAAGCTGAGCCTGCCTCAGGTCAATCCCGGTGTGACGACGGTACTGGAGTATCTGCTGCTCAAGTTTCCGGCGATTGCCGAGTCTCGCTGGCGTGAGCGCATGGCCCAGGGCAAGGTGCATCGCGATGATGGCTCGCGGATTACGCCGGAGTCGCCCTACCAGCCGCATCTGCGCGTGTTCTATTACCGCGAGGTGGCAAGCGAGCCGAGCATTCCCTTCGCGGAGCGGATTCTCCATCAGGATGAGCACATTCTGGTGGCTTACAAGCCGCACTTTCTGCCGGTGACGCCCGGCGGCCTGTACGTGAACGAGTGCCTGCAGCAGCGCCTGCGCGACAGTACCGGAATAGAGGCGCTGCAGGCGGTGCATCGTCTGGACAGGGCCACCGCCGGGCTGGTGCTGTGCTCGCTGAATCCCGAATCGCGTCACCGCTATCATGCGCTCTTCAAGTCGCGGAATATCCACAAGACCTATCAGGCCATTGCCGAAACACACAGCGATGAGTCCCTGGTGGGCCAGCAGTGGGAGGTGAAGAACCGCCTTGAACAGGCCGGGCAACGCTTCCGTTTTCAGGTCTCCGAAGGCGAGCCCAACAGCCACTCGATGATCCGCTGTATTGCGCAACGCGGTAGCCGGGCGCTGTTCGAGCTGCACCCCATCACCGGGCGTCGCCATCAACTGCGGGTGCACATGCAGTCGCTGGGCTGGCCGATCCTGAATGACCGCTACTACCCCGAGCTGCAACCGCTCTCGCCGGATGACTACGCGCGCCCCTTGCAGCTGCTCTCCAAGGGGTTCGAGTTCATTGACCCTGTCACCGGCGAGGAAAGACGCTTCGAATACGACGGTGACCTGACACTGGCGTGAGCCATGGCATCGTCCGTGGCTGTCGTCGCCAGTCGACGCACAGGCCACGGCATGTGCACAAAGAAATCATCTGACGAAAGCTTCCTGCTCGACGTCAGGCGGGCTAAGGTTTTCCTTCGTCCCCGGAAAATAGGCCCATCGATGTCCCGACGTCTCGCAGTGACCGGAGGAGCCGCGCTGGCCGCGCTCCTGTCCTTCCCCGTCCTCGCACAACAAGGGCACGACGGGCCGCCGCCTGAACACGCTGGCCCGCCGCCGATGTCAGCGGAAGACCAGGCCTTGAGCGAGGCGCTGCGCGCGCGCATGGGCGATACCAGCACCCAGATGCAGAGCGTGCCCATCCCCGAGAGCGCCGCTGAATGTGGTGATACGCCCGGTTACGAGCGCATGCTGTGCCTGATCGATCTGCTCAAGGCCGATGTCTCCGATGACCTTCTCGAGAACCTGCAGCATGACTACTCCCTCGCAGAGGCCGAGAACTGGAGCAACCTGCCAGCCGGCGCCTTCCCGAAACGCCCCGGCGTGCTGCTGGGCGAGCTGAACATCAAGCAGCGCGGCCTCGTAAAGGCCATCATGCTGGAAGCCACCGGCCACGCGCCCGATGAAGGCTTCGACGAGATGCTCCAGACGCTCAACGCCGATGACTACATCAACACCGTCAGCACCGACTACAAGGCCGGTTACTCCTCCTACAACACCAAATTCGCCTTCCTCGGCACACCGGGCGAGAGCGGCACCTGGGAGCTGTACTACGGCGGTCACCACATGGCCTTCGCCAACACCTACACTGACGGTAAGCTGGCCGGTGCCACGCCCTCCTTCCGTGGCGTGGAACCCTTCCCCTATTTCGAGATGAACGGTCGCGTGAACGAGCCGCTGACCCAGGAACGCGATGCCTTCGCCACCCTGTTAAGCTCGCTCTCCGAGGATCAACAGGCCAAGGCCACGCTGGAAGGCACCTACCGTGACATCCTCGCTGGCCCCCAGGCGGATGACGCCATCCCCGAAAGCTATGAAGGCATCCCCGTCTCCGAGCTGGATGACGAGCAGCAGGCGCTGTTGCTCACTGCCATCGAGACCTACGTGGACGACATCTCCGCCCCCGAAGCCGCCGCCTACATGGAGAAGTACACCGCAGAGCTTTCGGACACCTACCTCGGCTTCTCCGGCACGCCGCAGGTCAGCGCCGAGAATGACTACGTGCGTCTCCACGGCCCCTCGCTGTGGATCGAATTCTCGTTGCAGTCGAACAAGTCCACCGACAAGGTCGGCAACCATCCGCACTCGGTATGGCGGGATCGCACCGACGACTACGGCGGCCAGACCGAATGAGCCGGCGCGTTTTCTGGCGCACCGCCCTGCTCGCCCTTGCCGTGATCTCTATCGGCCACGGGGCCAGCGGGGCGGGAGGCGGCCTCATCGAGACGGCTCACGCCCACGCCCTGCCCGGCAGCGTGCTGACATTCGAGCAGCAACCGCAGCACACGCTGCACCTCACGCTCCAGTTCCCGCGCGAGGATCTGCTGATCGCCGCGCCGGAACTGGCAGCCCTTGGTGAGCAGGCACCAGGCCAGCCCCTGCCGCAGCCACTGGTGGATCAACTCGGCGACTACCTCAGTCACCACCTCGCCTTGTCAGCGAATCACACACCACTGACGCTGCAACTGGTGGGAGCGCGCCTCGAATCCACCTATCAGCCTCAACTCGGTGACTACGTGCTGGTCATCACCGAATGGAACGTGAAGACCGACAAGGCCGAACCGGACTCACTGCTGCTGAAATACGACGCCGTGATGCACGAAGTCCGCAATCACCGCGCCGATGTCTACTGGCAAACGCCCGACGGCGACACCCGGCCACTGGCCGGCTTCGGCTTCTTCCACTCCGCCCACGGTGTCCGACTGAATTTGCAGAATGACAGACAGGCGCCAGTCGAGCAGGAATGAGCCGAGCTGGAGTAAACAAGCCGGTAAGCGTTTCCTGAATCGCGCCCACAAAAAAGCCCTTCCGGCCAATGGCCAGAAGGGCTTTTTGCTTGTTGCGTTCTCGTCTCGATCAGTTCAAGAGACCGTCTCGACAGAACGCTGCCTCAGCTCATCGAGGGATGATCGTCAGGCGATCATTCCCACTCGATGGTGGCCGGCGGCTTGCTGCTGACGTCATAGGTGACGCGCGAGACGTGCTCCAGCTCGTTGATGATGCGATTGGAGACCTTCTCCAGCAGCTCATACGGCAGGTGCGCCCAGCGGGCCGTCATGAAGTCGACGGTCTCGACGGCACGGATACCGATGACCCACTCGTAACGACGGCCATCGCCGACGACGCCGACGGACTTGACCGGCAGGAAGACGGCGAACGCCTGGCTGGTCTTGTGGTACCAGTCGAAGTTGTGCAGCTCTTCGATGAAGATGGCGTCGGCTTCACGCAGGATGTCCGCGTATTCCTTCTTCACTTCACCGAGGATGCGCACGCCCAGACCCGGCCCCGGGAAGGGGTGACGGTAGACCATGTCATACGGCAGGCCGAGTTCGAGGCCGACCTTGCGGACTTCGTCCTTGAACAGTTCGCGCAGCGGCTCGACCAGTTCCATCTTCATGTCGTCCGGCAGGCCGCCGACATTGTGGTGGGACTTGATGACGTGGGACTTGCCGGTCTTGCTGGCTGCGGATTCGATCACGTCCGGGTAGATGGTGCCCTGGGCGAGGAAGTCGACGTCCTTGAGCTTGGCGGCTTCGGCATCGAACACTTCGATGAAGGTGTTGCCGATGGCCTTGCGCTTGGCTTCCGGGTCGCTGACGCCAGCCAGCTTGCCGAGGAAGAGGTCTTCGGCGTCAACACGGATGACCTTCACGCCCATGTGGCGTGAGAAGGTTTCCATGACCTGGTCGCCTTCATTCTTGCGCAGCAGGCCGTTGTCGACGAAGACGCAGGTCAGCTGGTCGCCGATGGCCTTGTGCAGCAGCGCCGCGACCACGGAGGAGTCGACGCCGCCGGACAGGCCGAGCAGCACCTTGCGGTCACCGACCTGGGCGCGAACGCGATCGGTCAGGTCTTCGATGATCTTGGCCGGTGTCCACAGACGCTCGGACTGGCAGATCTCGATCACGAAGTGCTCGAGGATGCGCTGGCCCTGCAGGGTGTGGGTGACTTCCGGGTGGAACTGCACGCCGTAGAACTGCTTCTCTTCCCACGCCATGGCGGCGATCGGGCAGCTCGGGGTGGAGGCAGTGACGGTGAAGGTCTCCGGGACCTTCGCGACCTTGTCACCGTGGCTCATCCAGACGTCGAGCAGCGGGCGGCCTTCGTCGTCCAGGTGGTCCTTGATGTCCTTGAACAGTGCGGACTCACCGTCGACACGAATCTGGGCATAGCCGAATTCGCGCACGTTGGAGCCTTCGACCTTGCCGCCGAGCTGCTCGGCCATGGTCTGCATGCCGTAACAGATGCCGAACACCGGCAGCCCCATCTCGAACACGCACTCGGGCGCACGCGGCGAGTCCAGCTCGGTGACGGATTCCGGGCCACCGGCCAGGATGATGCCGTTGGGGTTGTACTCGCGGATCTCTTCTTCGGTGATGTCGAAGGCACGCACCTCGGAGAACACGCCCAGCTCACGCACGCGACGCGCGATCAGCTGTGTGTACTGGGAACCGAAATCGAGGATCAGGATCTTGTGGGAATGGATGTCTTGCATCTTCAGTCTCTCATTGGGGAGTCATGTGACCCGCTTCGGAGCTGCGAGGGAGCGCGGTGTCGTCTCCTTCCTGCCCCCGAAACCGCCGGGGGAGAAGTTTTCTCGACCTAAGCAAAGCGGGAACCCGTGTAGGGCTCCCGCTTTGCGTCGCGCTTCGCTATGTCTCAGTCGCGCCGATAGTTGGGCGCTTCCTTGGTGATCTGCACGTCGTGGACGTGGGATTCGGCGAAGCCGGCACCGGTGATCTGCACGAATTGCGGCACGGTGCGCATCTCTTCGATGGTCTGGCTACCGGTGTAGCCCATGGAGGCACGCAGGCCGCCCATCAGCTGGTGCACGATGGCGCTCATCATGCCCTTGTAGGGCACGCGGCCTTCGATGCCTTCCGGTACCAGCTTCTCGACGCCGGCATTCTTGTCCTGGAAGTAACGGTCGCTGGACCCTTGGGTCTGGGACATGGCACCCATGGAACCCATGCCGCGATACGCCTTGTAGGTACGGCCCTGGAACAGCTCGACTTCGCCCGGCGCTTCCTCGGTACCGGCGAGCAGACCGCCGATCATGACGATGCTGGCGCCTGCGGCGATGGCCTTGGCGATGTCACCGGAGAAGCGGATACCGCCATCGGCGATGACCGGCACGTCGTACTTGGCCATGGCGGCCGCGACGTTGGCGACGGCACTGATCTGCGGCACGCCGACACCGGCGACGATACGTGTGGTGCAGATGGAACCCGGGCCGATGCCGACCTTGACGCCGTCGGCGCCAGCTTCCGCCAGGGCGATGGCGGCTTCGGCGGTCGCGATGTTGCCACCGATGACCTGAATCTTCGGGTGGTGCTCCTTGACCCAGGCGACGCGGTCGATCACGCCCTTGGAGTGACCGTGCGCGGTGTCGACGACGATGACGTCAACGCCGGCTTCGGCCAGCGCAGCGACGCGATCCGGAGTTTCCGGGCCGGTGCCGACAGCGGCACCCACCAGCAGGCTGCCGTTGCTGTCCTTCGCGGCGTTCGGGTAGGTCTTGACCTTCTCGATGTCGCGAACGGTGACGAGGCCGCGCAGGCGGAATTCGTCATCGACGATCGGCATCTTCTCGATGCGGCTTTCCTGCAGCTTTGCCTTGATCTGATCCAGCGGCGTGCCTTCCAGCACGGTGACCAGCTTGTCGCGGCCGGTCATGATGCCGGCGACGGTATCGCTGAAGTCAGGCTGGAAGCGCATGTCGCGACCGGTCACGATGCCGACCAGGTATTCACCCTCGACCACCGGGAAGCCGGAGTAGCCATGCTCCTCGGACATTGCCAGCAGATCCTGGATCTTGGCCTTCGGGCTGACAGTGACCGGGTCACGCACGATGACGCTTTCGTGCTTCTTGACCTTGCGGACTTCCGCGGCCTGCTGGGCGATGCTCATGCTCTTGTGGATGATGCCGACACCACCTTCCTGCGCCATGGCGATGGCCAGGCGAGCTTCGGTGACGGTATCCATCGCAGAGGAGATGAGCGGGATATTGACGCTGATGTCGCGTGTGAGACGTGATCTCAGGCTGACGTCCTTGGGGAGGACCTCGGAGTAGCCGGGGACGAGAAGAACGTCATCAAACGTCAGAGCTTCTTGCGCTATACGTAGCATGTCGAACGCCCAGTAGCAGTTTATGAGGGATGCGCGAAAGCCGCAGTGCAGGGCCCGATGGACAGGCGCCATGACTACGGTTCTAGCGGTTGCTGCGAGGTAATCACCCATGATAACCCATTCGCCCCGCCCGAGACAAACGTCGCAGGCTATCAAACTCGCAACTTCACGTCCCGGCGACACTAACCATCTGGTCAACTAAAGCCACGAGTGGCGCGGCCTGCGGACTGGCGGGCGGCAAGTCACCTTGCCAGAGCCGCACCTCGCTGGGCACTGGTCAGCGCATCCCGCTGGGTCGCCTTGGATCGTCTCTCGCTTCTCGCCTGTGGCATCATTGTCCTGTGCTCTTCACAAGCTTCAGTGCTTCACAAGCTTCAGTGCTTCACAAGCTTCAGTGCTTCACAAGCTTCAGTGCTCGCCCTCACTCAAGCTCCCCGTCAGCTCCAGCACAAGGAATGTCGCGTGTTCGAAACCTCGTCTGCCGCCAATGCCATCAGCGTGACCCAGCTCAACCGCGAGGCCAAGGGCCTGCTGGAGCGAGGCCTGGGGGAGCTCTGGATCGAGGGGGATATCTCGGGCTTTTCGCAGCCGCGCTCCGGCCACTGCTACTTCACGCTCAAGGATGACAACGCCCAGGTGCGCTGCGCGCTGTTCAAGAGCCGTGCCCAGTTCCTGCGCGAGAAGCCCAGGGACGGCGACCGGGTGCGGGTGCGTGCCAAGGTGTCGCTGTTCGAGGCACGCGGCGACTATCAGTTGATCGTCGAGGCATTACAGCAGGCGGGGCTGGGGGAGTGGCTGGCGCGACTGGCACGCCTGAGGGAGCAACTGGCGGCCGAGGGCGTGTTCGCCAATCAGCGCGCCCTGCCCCATCCGCCGCGCCATCTGGGGGTTATCACCTCCGCCACCGGTGCGGCGCTGCAGGATGTGATCGCGGTGACGCGCAAGCGCTGGCCGCAGGCGCATCTGAGCGTGTTGCCGGTCGCCGTGCAGGGGCCGCAGGCGGTGCCGCAGCTGATTCGCGCGGTGGCGATGGCCAACCGCGACAGCGACTGTGATGCACTGCTGATCACACGTGGCGGCGGCAGCCTGGAAGACCTGTGGGCCTTCAATGACCAACATCTGGCGCGTGCCATCTTCCACTCGCGCCTGCCGGTGGTGGCTGCCATCGGCCACGAGACTGACACCACCCTGGCAGAGCTGGCCGCCGACCTGCGTGCACCGACGCCCTCCGCCGCAGCCGAAGCACTGTACCCGGACCAACTCGCCCAGGTGCAACAGCTGAGCGCCCTCAAGCAGCGCCTGTGGCGCGCGCAGCGGGCCCGTCTCGATCAGGCGGCGCAGCGTCTGGATCATGCCCGCTCGCGCCTGCGTCATCCGGCCCGTGAGCTGGAAACCCAGCGCCAGCGTGCCCGCGAGCTGGAACGCCGCCTGCACACCGCAGTGCGCATGCGCATGACCAGTGAGCAGCAGAAGGCCGACCAGCTGACCCGCCGCCTGCAACAGGCCAGCCCTGCGCGCGACATTCAGCGCCATCGTCAGCAACTGGCGATGCTGGCCCCGCGCCTCAACAACGCCCTGCCACGTCGACTGGCCGCTGATCGTGAGCGCCTGGAAGGCGCGATGCGTGCACTGAATGCGGTCAGTCCGCTCAATGTGCTCAACCGTGGCTATGCCATCGTCGAGCGCGTCGGCAGCAGCCAGACGCAGTCGCCCGGCGACAATAAAGTGATTCGCACCGCCCACCAGACCCAGCCCGGCGAGATGCTCTCGATCCGCCTCGGCGAAGGCCGCCTCGCCGTCGAGGTCAAACGCCGTTACAAGCCTCGCCCCTGAGCCCTGTCTTGCCTCGGACTGACGAGAACAAGACGCAAAAAGCCCCGCTGCCTGAACAGGTAACGGGGCTTTTTCATGAGCGCTTCACGTCCGCCACACCAAGCCGCTTGTGGTCTCACGCTTTACGCGCGTGAGCTTGCAATAAGTGGTGCGCTGGATCGCTTTTGACCTTTCGCCTTTCGCCCTTCGCGTGGTACCGGGCGCGTTGGATCGCTTTTGACCTCATGCCTTTCGCGCAGCTCCGGGCCGCTTTTGACCTCATGCCTTTCGCGTGGCCTCGGACGCGTTGGATCAAAAATCAGGTGGCCCCTGCTCGGCGCCCGGCTTGAACACGCCCGGCTCCAGATCGTGACGCCCCAGCAGCTTGTAGAAGTCGGTACGGTTACGCCCAGCGATACGCGCCGCCTGGGTCACGTTGCCTTCGGTGATCTTCAGCACCTTGATCAGGTAGCTGCGCTCGAAGCCGGCACGCGCCTCGGAGAAGGACGGCAGGGCGTTCTCTTCCGCGGCCAGCGCCTGGGAGACCAACGCCTCCGGAATCATCGAGGAGCTGGTCAGGGCGACGCACTGCTCGACCACGTTGACCAGCTGACGCACGTTGCCCGGCCAGGCACTGGAGGCCAGCAGGTTGAGCGCTTCCGGCGAGAAGCCCTTCACGAACGGCTTGTGGCGCGCGGCGGCCTGACTGATCAGATACTTGGCCAGCAGCGGCACATCCTCGGCACGCTCGCGCAGGGCGGGCAGCTTCAGATTCACCACGTTGAGACGGTAGTAGAGGTCTTCGCGGAAGTCGCCGTCATGCATCGCCTTGTCGAGATTGCGGTGCGTGGCGGAGATGATGCGCACGTCGATGGGCACCGAGGTGGTGGAGCCCAGCGGGCGGATCTGGCGTTCCTGCAATGCACGCAGCAGCTTGACCTGCAGCGCCAGCGGCATGTCGCCGATCTCATCGAGGAACAGGGTGCCGCCGTCTGCCGCCTGGAACAGGCCCTGGTGGGCACTGACCGCGCCGGTGAACGAGCCCTTGGCGTGACCGAACAGCTCGCTTTCCAGCAGCTGCTCCGGCAGCGCGCCACAGTTGATGGCGACGAAGGGGCGCGAGGCGCGTGGGCTGGCGTTGTGGATGGCCTTGGCCATCAGCTCCTTGCCCGAGCCAGACGGGCCGGTGACCAGCACGCTGACATCGGAGGCCGCGACCATGCGCGCCTGCTCGAGAATCTGCTCCATCTGCGGGGAGCGAGTGATGATGCCAGCGCGCCAGGCATCGTCACCTTCCTTTACGGGCGGCGCCTGGGCCAGCGCCTCATCGATGGCAGCGAACAGCTCGTCCTTGTCGACCGGCTTGGTCAGGAAGCTGAACACGCCCTGGCGGGTGGCACTGACGGCATCAGGGATGGAGCCGTGTGCGGTCAGCAGGATGACAGGCATGCCCGGCTGACGCTTCTGCAGCTCACCGAACAGGGCCATGCCATCCATTTCATCCATGCGCAGGTCGGACAGGACCAGGTCTGGACGTGCGGCTTCGAGACGACTGAGCGCCTCGCGGCCACTGCTGGCCGTCGTGACCTTGAAGCCACGGCTTTCGAGACGCATGCCGAGCAGCTTGAGCAGGCTCGCATCATCATCGACGAGCAGAATATGCGCTTGTGCGTATTTCACACTAACTCTCCTTGCGACACCCGAGGGCCTGGGACATCGACGTCGGGGCCGCACAGTCTTGCGTCAAGCAATCGCGAGGATTGAGTGACAGGGTCGTGGCCAGAGTCTGCCGCTGAGGGTTCAGGGCGTGCTCTGGCGGCGCGAATTGATCGATTCTTCGATGGCCGTCAAGGCTTCCAGCTTCTTGGTCAGCTGGGCATTCTCGGCGCTGAGCTTGCGACGGGCACCGTCATTCTTGTCACGCTCGGCGATCAGACCGCGACGCTCCTCGAGGCCATTGAGCCACTGGCGAAGCAGCGGCTGCAGGCGGCTCGGGGCAGTAGGCAGGTCCGCCTTGTAGAGGTCGGAGGCCAGCTCCCAGTCCGATTCATCGCCCCAGCTGAGCACGATGGCACGCGCGAGGCGACGGTCATGGCGGTTGCCTTCCAGCTGCAACAGGGTGCTTTCACGCCAGCCGCTGTTGCCACGCTGGGCCTGCAGCGCGAAGGCGACCCATTCATCCAGCAGGCAGTCCTCGCCGGTGAAGTCCGGCAGGTCGCCGACGCCGTAGCAGCTCTCCCGCACACTCGGGCTGACCACTTCCGGCTCGCTGCCCGGCATGGTGATATTGGTCAGGGCGCCACAGGCGCTAAGCGTACTGAGCAATACGCCTGCGGCCAGGCGCATCAGTAGTCGTTGACCCTTCATCACTTCAGTTCCTTGAGTGCTTGATGGCGTTCAATGACGCCATTTCATGTGGTGTGGACTGCTGATCCGCCCCGGCGGCATCCCTGTCTGTCTGCGGCTCATGCTCACTGCCTTCCCCTGACGTCAGCGAGCGACTCGGTGTCGGCAATGTCAGCCGGAAGCAGACATCCGCCCTGGGGTCCTCCACCAGCGCCAATTGACCAAATTGAGCGCGGGCGCTGTCAGCGGCGACCGAGAGACCGATGCCGGAGCCCTTGAGCGGCCCCTTGCGCTTGACCTCACCCTGATAGAAGGGCTTGAACAGGTGGTCACGGTCCTGGGCAGCGATGGGCTCGCCGCTGTTGGCGACTTCGATGATCAGCTTGCGACGCTCCTTGCGGGCTCTCAACCACAGGTCACCACTGTCTTCGCCATAGGCGATGGCATTGGAGATCAGGTTGTCAAGAATACGCCCGGTACGCGGCCTGTCCGCCTCCCAACTGAGGCTGGCAGGCGGAAGATGCACGCGCATGCCCTTCTTTTCCAGTGCCAGACGATGTTTTGCCAGCACTTCCTTGAACACTTCATGCACATCGAAGCGGCTCTGTTCGAGGCCTTGATTGTGCTGCAGCAGATTGTAGTCGAGGAGTTGCTCGATCAGCTTCTGCAATTCCTTGCTGGAATCATCCAGCAGGCCAAGAATCTCGGTCTGGTGCGGACTCAGCGGCCCGGCGACCTCGTCGATCAGCAGGCCGGTGCCTTCACGGATGCTGGCCAGCGGGGTCTTGAGCTCATGCGACATGTGACGCAGGAACTGCTGCTTCTGCTCCTCGAGCTCATCCAGACGCGTCGACAGCCAGTTGAGACGCTCGCCCAGCTGCACCAGCTCCGCCGGCCCCTTGATGACGATGGGTCGCTCGCTGTCGGTGCCGCTGCCCAGGCCATTGATGCGGCGCTCCAGCTGCCGGATGGGACGGATGATCAGCCAGGTGAAGAACAGCATCAACAGCAGACTGATGGAGACCAGCGCGGCGGTCTGCCACCACAGCTGATTCTTGACCTGGGAGGCGCGGGCGCGGATGCCTTCGATACGCGCGTCGACGAGTTCACGCGTGGAGTTGAGCAGGCCGCTGGCCTGGATCGAGAAGGGCCCGAAGTCTTCCAGATGGCGACTGACCTGGTCGACGCTCATCTCGGGCATACGCTCGAGCTGTGACAGCGTCGCCTTCAATTCGCTGACGCGGGGGTCCCCCTCACCCAACAGGCGCGCCTGCTCATCCAGCAAGGTGCGGAAGCTGTTGGCCTTGTCGGCGTAGATCTTCATCAGATCGGGGTTTTCCAGCACGGCGTACTGGCGGGCGCTACGCTCCATCTCGACGGCGAGATTGGTCAGCGTGCGGGCGCGGCGGGTCTGATCGACAGCCTGGCGGGCACTGACATCCGCCAGTTCCGACAACTCCGACAGCGCCTGCCCTGCTTGAAACATGAGCACGGCAATCGGCAGCATCACCACCAGAAATGCCATCAGAACCAGCTGCGGCAGCGAGCGGGGACGCCAGCGTCGTGACACTGTGGAGGCCATGGAAAGAACTCTATGCAAGAAAGGGGTGGTCATCATCGAATCACGTCTTCCTAGAATACCAGAGTTCACCGGCGTCCATCGCGGTTGCCAGTTCGTTAATAAATATGACTCTTATTCAAATCATCACGCTGCCACGAGACAAACCGCCCCATTGGCAACGCTTCGCATGAAATCGTTGGCCATTCAGCGCTAGACGCACAAAAAAAGAGGGCCGGCATAGCCGGCCCCAAGTACGCAGGGAACTGAAGGGTCAGTCATCACGTGATGCCTCTGGTACCTGGAGACCAGGGGCAACTCGTGATTGGCGGGCCTGACAGGTGGTCTGCCTGTCAGGCCCGGGAGAAAAGAACGTCACCTGGTGGTCGTTCCAGGTCAGTTGACGTTCACGCCGGACAGCGTCCGCGCTCCCTATCGGATGTGAAGCAGGGGGCAACACATCGCAATGTGGATGATCGAGTCGGATGGCTTGCCGACTTGCCCGCCTCGATCGTCAATTCGGGGATGACGGCAGCCAATCTCTCCGGCTACCGCATCGGTTTCGGGCATCCTTGCCCGGGCGTCCTTGCCCTCAAGATACTGTCCATGCCCACCAGGGGCCGTACCTGTCTCATCGCAACCTGAAGTCACACATCGCGTGGAGCAGACGCTTGGCCTGTCAGCGATCACGGAGCGCACAGGGCAGTGAGTACCGTCATCGCTGGAAGGCCAGAGAAAGGGCCGGTGATGCACCTCATATCTCTTGCTCACGATACCTATTGCCAAAGGCGTGCCATAAAACCGAAAACACATTACAAAACAATAACTTGAAATTACCATCACGACGACAGGCATGCCAATGTTGCTCGGGGTGGCACACAGAGTCGTGTTTTACTGGCCGATTCGTCGCGATTTGCCAACACATATATGGGGCGCTACATTTTTCCTTTTATTATCAATTACTTGAAACGTCTCTTTTGCAAGACAATCCCGCAAGGGGTGGGGGGAAACTGCGACACCTACGCAAGAACACCCGCTGATCTGCCCTCATCAAGGGGGTCATCAGCGGGTGTTCTCTGGGCGATTCATACTGGCAGGCAAGTGAGGTGTGACTAGAGCGACTTGAGCAATACCTTGGAGTTGCGCGCCGAGTTGTAGGCCTCGCGACGCATGGCCGGCAGGTCTTGCAGGCCGGCCGACACGAAACCGTGCTCGATGAACCAGTGAACGGTGTGGGTCGTCAGCGCATACAGACGCTCGACCCCGGCGCGACGCGCGCGCTGCTCGATCTCGGCCAGCAGCTGCTCGCCGCGCTGTCCGCGGCGATAGTCATCATGCACTGCCACGCAGGCCAGCTCGCCCATGGCGGCGTCACGGCTGAGATGCAGCGCCGCACACCCGATGATCATGCCATCGCGCTCCAGCACCACATAGTCGTCGATCTCGTGTTCGAGACGCTCCCGCGAGCGGGCCACCAGGATGCCACGCTGCTCCAGCGGCCCCAGCAGCGCCAGCAGGCCACCGACATCCTCGAGCCGCGCCTTGCGCAGCTGCTCGTAGCCCTGACGCGTGATCATGGTGCCGATACCGTCACGGGTGAACAGCTCGCCCAGCAGGGCGTCACGGTCGCGCCAACTCAACAGGTGGGTACGACCGACGCCGCGCCGTGCGGCGCCGCAGGCCGCGGCCAGGTGGCGCGACAGCTCGCTGTCGTCATCGCGAGGCGGCGCCATCAGCGCGGCTTCTTCAGGATTGAGCTGACGCAGCAGCTCACCGTCTTCGCCGAACAGGCCCTCCCCTTCGCCAAGCAGGATCAGCTTGTCAGCGGCCAGCGCCACGGCGGCGTGTTCGGCGACCTCAGCGGCGTCCAGATCGAACACCTCACCTGTGCTGGAATAGCCCAGCGGCGGCAGTACGACGATGGCCTGCTGCGAGAGCAGCCCCTGGATCGCCTCGCTGCGCACGCGGCGCACCTCGCCACCATGCTGGAAGTCGATGCCATGACGCACGCCCAGCGGCTTGGCCATCACCAGATTGCCGGAGACGGCGGACAGCTCCACGCCATGCAGCGGCGTATTGGGCAGCCCCTGGGACAGACTGGCCTCAAGACGCAGACGCAGCGTGGCGACCTGCTGCTCCAGATGGCCGAGAATCTCGCGCGTCACCACCCAGCGGCCCTGATGGCGGTCAGCCTCGATACCGGCAGCCTGCAACGCCTCGGCCACCTGCGGGCGCACCCCGAACACCACCACCAGCTTCACGCCGAGGGTATGCAGCAACGCCAGATCCTGTATCAACTGCGTTCGTCGTGACGAGGACAGGGCATCGCCCTCGATCAGAATGACGAAGGTGCGGCCACGATGGGCATTGATATAGGGAGAGGAGTTGCGAAACCAGTCCGCGAAGGGGAAACGCGTGTTCAAGAGCCAGCTCCGGGCAGGAGAGAGGGAAAATGGCATGTCAGGCATGCCCATGAATCATCATATCAGCGCCGCAGCCTGCACGGCGAGCGGTGCCCCCTGACATCCATGTGTCAGATACGAGAAAGACGACCCGAAGGTCGCCTTTCTCGTT
Source organism: Cobetia sp. LC6 (assembly GCF_030264805.1). Classification (NCBI taxonomy): domain Bacteria; kingdom Pseudomonadati; phylum Pseudomonadota; class Gammaproteobacteria; order Oceanospirillales; family Halomonadaceae; genus Cobetia; species Cobetia sp. LC6. The sequence continues at coordinate 144,170 of NZ_JASSPL010000002.1, forward strand.
TTGCCGTTCATCTCATGCAGAGCGTCAGCTCGAGCCAAGACTCAGGCTCAGAACCATGCGCCGGCTTAGCCGAACATGCCCTTGAACATGAAGAAGAACAGGATCGACAGGATCGCGCCGGCCGGCAGAGTGATCAGCCAGGACATCACGATGGTGCCGATCACGCGCAGGTTGAGCGCTGCCATGCCGCGTGCCAGACCTACCCCCAGCACCGCACCCACGAGAGTGTGGGTGGTGGAGATCGGCAGGCCGGTGCCGGAGGCCAGCACGACGGTCGAGGCGGCGGCCAGCGTGGCCGCGAAGCCGCGGGACGGCGTCAGCTCGGTGATGCCGGTGCCGACGGTGGCGATGACGCGACGACCATAGGTGACCAGGCCGACGACGATACCGCCGCCACCCAGCACGAGGACCCACCACGGCATGCTCGCCTTGGCGCCGATCTGACCGGCAGAGTCGACGACGCTGATGATGGCCGCCAGCGGACCGACCGCATTGGCCACGTCGTTGGAGCCATGGGCAAAGGCCATCGCACAGGCAGTGAACATCATCAGCAGGCCGAAGACCTTCTCGACACCACTGAAGTCGAAGTCGTCACCGGTGGCGCGATTCTTCTCCTTGAGGCGTGAACGCGCGACCTTGCGCTCCATCAGCACGCCGATACCCATCACGATGGCACCGACGACGACGGCCAGCAGCAGGCTGGATTCGAAGCTCAGATGCAGGCCGACATGCTTGAGGCCCTTGACCATGGTCACCATCGAGATGATGAAGCCGACCAGGAACATGTACATCGGCACGTAGCGCTTGGCGGCCGCGAACGGGTCTTCATTGTCGAAGATCAGCGTCTGCACGGACTTGAACAGCACGAAGGCGATGGAGCCCGCCAGCAGCGGCGAGACCAGCCAGGAGGCCGCGATCTGACCGACCTTGGCCCACTCGACGGCATCCACGCCCAGACCCGCAGCGGAGAAGCCGACGATGGCGCCGACGATGGAGTGGGTGGTCGAGACCGGCCAGCCCTTCATGGAAGCGATCAGCAGCCAGATACCGGCGGCCAGCAGCGAGGCCAGCATGCCGTAGACCAGGAACTGAGGATTCTCGATCAGCAGTGACGGGTCGATGATGCCCTTGCGGATGGTGTCAGTCACCTCACCACCGGCAAGCCAGGCACCGAGGAATTCAAAGATCACGGCGATGATGATCGCCTGCTTGATGGTGATCGCCTTGGAACCTACCGAGGTTCCCATGGCATTGGCGACATCATTCGCACCCACACCCCATGCCATGAAGAAACCGAACAGACAGGCAAGAATGACGAGCACATCGCCGTATTGAGCAATGATGGACATAGAAGACTCTTGGACAGATGGCAGGACGTCCTGATGGCGCTCAGCGCGCCATCAGGATCTGCAGTCGGGTACCGACCTTTTCCGCTTGGTCAGCCACATCGCCGACCCAATCGATGATCTTGTAGAGGAAGATCACATCGACGGGCGGGAGACTGGCTTCCAGCGAGAACAGGGTCTGGCGGATGGCGATCTGCTGTTCGTCGGACTGCTTCTCGAGTTCATGCAGCTCGTTGATCAGCTTGTCGACCAGCTCGCTCATGTTGCGCCCGAAACCGGACTCGACGAGGTCTTCCAGTTCACCCAACGCACGGCGCGCCTGGCAGACCGATTCGACCGCAGTCTTGAGATACTCACGCATGGCGGGCACCAGTGCGGAAGGTATCTGCATATGACGACCCAGCATGATCCCGGCGATGTCCTTGGTGACATTCGCGATGGAATCCTGGACATGGATCAGCTCGAGAAGGTCGGAACGCGAGACCGGCAGGAACAGCGAGTTGGGCAGGTTGAGGCGCAGCTGCGTCTTCAACTCGTCCGCTTCACGCTCCAGCCCGCTGATGGTCTTGCGAATGCTGGCTGCCTGCTCCCAATCACCCTGCTCGCAGGCGTCGAAGAAGGTCAGCAAGTGCTGGGCGCACTCGTCGGTCTTGATGATGTGGGTGTGCAGCGCCTTGAAAGGCGAGCGCCCGAACATCGAAGAGAAAGGGTTGGTCGTTACCATAGTGGCCGTCGGCGTTAAGGGTTGACGCGCGGAGTGTAGCAAAGCCTTTGTGACGATCACATAACTTTCATCATAACGTCATGATACCGCCATGCTGTTGTACTTTACGCAACAACAGCGGCAGTTCGGGGGAACACGAAGGATTCCAGAGGAGAGATTGTCATGTAGCGGCAGGACCCGTGGTCACTGGCTTGATCCACTATTCTTAATATAACCAAGGACGTGACGACAGGCAATTGCTGTCACCTCAATGTCATCATGCTGTCATATAAATGTGATTATGCCGACAGCCGATACCCGCATGGCCTCCCCCCTCCCGTGCTTGCCTTGCCGCGGGCCAGGCGCGAGCATGAGAGGCATGAGCCTCGATCACCATGCACCATGCTTGCCGGAGGCTCTGCGGTCCTGGCGCCGCTGTCACCATCATCCGTCAGCATCCGTCTTCTTTCATCCGTACAGGGAGTGCCCATCATGGCGCAGGAAATCGAACTCAAACTGGCACTGTCTCACCCCGTCATTGATCGCGATGCCATTCTGGAGACACTGACGAGCATTGCAGAGCTGGCAACGGTCAACCCCAGGCGGCGCTGGCTGGCCAACACCTATTTCGACACCCCCGAGCATGCGCTGGAGCGTGCGCGCATGGCGCTGCGTCTGCGCCAGAGTGGTGAGAATGCCGACAGCACGGGGGCCCTGCGCCAGACGCTCAAGACCAGCGGCGAGAGTCATGGCGGACTGCATTCTCGCGGCGAATGGGAATGGGAGCTGCCCGAGGGCCAGACCGACCTCGACCTCGACGGCCTGCGTGGCCTGCCGCCCTTGCAGGCGCTGGAAGACGGCGCCCGCGAGCAGCTGCTGAGTGCGCTCGCGCCCAGCTTCAGCACCGATTTCGAGCGTCATGCCTGGCAGCTCGACGTCAAGGCGACATGCAGCGACGAGAATCTGAGCGACGAGCAGGTCACCGTCGGTGTCGAGATGGCGCTGGACCTTGGCGCGGTGAAGGCAAGTGGTCGCGAGGTGGCCATCCAGGAAATCGAGCTCGAGCTGACCGGCGGCGAAGAACTCGCCCCAGAGGTGAGAGAAGCCGTGCTCTGGCAGCTGGCGGATTCGCTGGCCAGCCACCTGGCACTGCGTCCGGCGGATGCCAGCAAGGCCAAGCGCGGCGCGGCGCTGCGTGATGGCGAATGGCATGAGAAGACGCTGGATACCACTGACCCCGGCGCGCTGCTGTCCGCCGCCATCGATGCGCTCGATGCCCACGCCGACCGACAGGCGAAAGACGACCTCAAGTGGTACGCGCACGCGCTGGCCGCTCTGTCGGCGCTCGCATCACGGCTGGCCGCCAGTCAGCATCCCGGCCATATCCACGCGGTGGCACTGGTCGAGGCGCTGGAAAGCAGCGACGGTGACGCCTCACAGGACTGGGCGACTCGCGACTTCGGCCAGCACAGCCTGTCACTGCTCGCGACGCTGCGCGACTGAATTTCAGCACGACTTCGACTGCCCAGCCGTCAGGCGCTAGACCACTGGCTGATGGACAACGGCCGGGCAGTCACTGAAGGTCACACACTGAGACATCCCCGATACGCCCTGACATTCAACCGGCGTCATCACGCCCGTCAAGGAAGCCTGCATGCCTGAACGCCAGGGCCCTGCCAATGAATATGGCAGCACTCCGCAAATCCCCCCAGCGTCGCCCTCGCACCCCAGCGACTACGAGCCCGCCACGGGCCGTCTGCGCGCGCGGCTGTTTCACTGGATCTTCGAATCCGACACCAAGGCGGCCAAGGCCTTCGATATCGGTCTGATCCTGATGATCTTCGCCAGTGTCGCCGTGGTGATGCTCGACAGCGTCCCCTCGCTGAATGCGCAATACGGCGAGCTGTTCCGCATCATGGAGTGGGGCTTCACGATCATCTTCACGCTGGAATACGCCGTCCGCCTCTACTGCCTGAAGCATCCCGGCACCTGGGCCAAGGGCTTCTACGGCGTGCTCGATCTGCTGTCGATCGCGCCCACCTGGCTGTCGCTGCTGATTCCGGGTGCCCAGGCCTTGCTGGTGGTCCGCGTGCTACGTGTGCTGCGCCTGTTCCGCGTGCTGCGTCTGATGGCCTTCGTCGGCGAGGGCCGCATGCTGGTCGAAGCCATGACGCGCAGCCGGCGCAAGATCATGTTGTTCTTCATCACCGTGCTCAGCATCGTCACGGTATTCGGCGCTCTGATCTATCTGATCGAGCCACCCGAGGCCGGCTTCACCTCCATTCCCAAGGCGCTCTACTGGGGCGTGGTGACGCTGACGACGGTGGGCTATGGCGACATCGCGCCCATCACGCCGCTGGGGCAGTTCATCTCGGCGCTGATGATGATTCTCGGCTACTCGATTCTCGCCGTGCCCACCGGGGTGTTCTCGGCCGAGGTCCTCAATGGCCTGCGCATGCAGCAGACCAGCGACGAAGCCTGCCCGGGCTGTGGTCGTGAAGGCCATGATCGCAACGCCAAGTACTGCAAGTTCTGCGGCACCTGGCTTGACGAGGACACCCGCGACCCGCGCGAGCCGGAACCGGAGCCTGAGCCAGACACAGAACCTGGATCTGGACCAGAGCCCGAATCTGAAGCTGATGCAGAGACGCCATCGGACGATCAGCCAGAACCTCCAGAGAGCGGGCCTCCCGAGAGCGGGTCTACTAAAAAAGGGCCTTCTGACCCGGATCACAGCTGATCCAGGCAACCGCGAGCCAAGGCAACACACGAAGACGCCCCCGCGACCGCAAGGTCCGGGGGCGTCTTCGTGTAGCGATGTCAGCGCCGTGAAGCGCTACGCTGTCGCGATCACTCCGTGAAGCTCGAGATATCGCCGCGCCCTTCGCGCACGATCACCGGCGGCAGCTCGCGCAGGTCCACCACGCTGGTGGTCTCGAAGCTGCAGGCGCCGCCGTCGATGACCAGATCCAGCGCGTGTCCGAATCGCTCGCGAATCTCTTCGGCGTCCGTCATCGGCAGCTCCTCGCCCGGCGGAATCAGCGTCACGCTCATCAGCGGTTCGCGATGGGTTTCCAGCAGGGCGTGGGTGATGGCGTGGTCCGGCACCCTTACGCCGATGGAGCGACGCTTGGGATGCAGCAGAAGGCGCGGCACTTCGGAAGTCGCCTGCAGGATGAAGGTGTAGGCGCCCGGCGTGTGACTCTTGAGCAGGCGGAAGATGGCGTTGTCGACCTTGGCGTAGGTGCCGATTTCCGACAGGTCAGAACACACCAGGGTGAAGTTGTGCTTGTCGTCCAGTTGACGCAGGCGCTTGATGCGCTCGATGGCCTTCTTCTCGCCCAGATGACAGCCCAGCGCGTAGCCGGAGTCGGTCGGATAGGCAATCACGCCACCCTGCTGGATGATGGCGACGGCTTGATCGATGAGGCGTTTCTGGGGATTTTCGGGATGAATCTGGAAGAACTGTCCCATGCGGTGCTCCTTGCGTCTGGGCGCCAGCCCGGCAGGCGAACTGGCGTCACGGTGATCTCTTGATATCACATGGAGGCAGCATCGGCCGCAAAAAAGGGCGCGATGCGTGGGTGACACCACACGGGCGGCACCTTGGTGCGGGGCGGCGGGCTCATGCTGCCGGGGGCCAGCGGGCCGCCAGGGAAGTGGAAGTCACTGCCGACGGAGGCGTAGAGGCCCAGCTCATCCAGCTGACGCGCCAGGTCACGCGCGCGATCGATATTCTGGAAGCCGCTGACCAGCTCCGCGCCTTCGCCGCCGGCGGCAATGAAGTCACGCAGCAGCTCGCCACGCTTGGTACGCGTCAGCTTGTAGCGCATCGGGTGCGCCATCACGGCGATGCCACCATCGGCACGCACCCAGCCCACCGCCTCTTCCATCTCCGGCCAGTGCGCCTTGACGTCGCCTTTCTGGCCTGCGCCCAGGTGCCGCTTGAAGGCGTCCTGCAGGTTGCGTGCAATTCCGGCCTCGACCAGCGCGCGGGCGAAATCCGGGCGTGACAGCGGGCGGTCGCCCGCGCCACTCAGCATGGCCTGCTCACGGGCGCGCTCGTAGGCATTTTCGAGCCCGAGCTTTTCCATGCGCGTGGCGATCTCGTGGCTGCGGCGCTCACGCGCCTCGTGCTGCTGCTTGAGACCGGCACTCAGCGCATCGCCGGCGCCCTCGGGCATCAACGCCACGATATGAATCGTCTGATTGCGCCAGCGAACCGACAGCTCACAGCCGGGCAGCAACGAGATTCCCTCGGCGCGGGCGGCCTGCTGGGCCTCGAAGATGCCTTCCATGCTGTCGTGATCGGTCAGTGACATGCGTGACAGGCCACGCCGTGCGGCCAGCGCCACCAGTTCTGTCGGTGCCATGCCGCCGTCGGAGGCGGTGGAATGCATGTGCAGATCGATGTCCGGCACCTCGATATCGGAATCGAAGCGCTGGGGCAGCGGGCGAAACTCGATCGGCTTGCGGGCGGAAATCGGCGAAGAGTCGGACGGGACGTCGGACACGGGGAACCTCTCGGGATGAACGTCTGTGTCACGCGATGCCTGAGATGCAGGCGATCCAGCGGGCCAGACGTCGGGCAGTATTGGCTGCGATGCGCGCCCGGACACACAGGGGCTTTGTCAGCAGGCAGCAATGGCGGCAGAATGAGCACATGCAGGCAGGGGCGCGCCGCTGGTGTCAGACAGGATACCACTCGCACAGGCCCTTGCCTTCCCGACGGCTGCGTCGTCGTGTTCAGGAGTGCGCATTACTCATGAAGATGTTGCTCGACTTTCTGCCGATCGTGATCTTCTTCGCCGTCTACAAGATGACTGGCGACATGATCATGGCTACCGCCGTATTGATTCCCGCGACCCTCGCGCAGGTGCTGTATATCTACTGGCGCCACAAGCGTGTCGAGAAGATGCAGCTGGTCACCCTGGCGCTGGTCGTCGTGCTGGGTGGCGCGACCGTGCTGTTCGGCAACAGCTCCTTCATCCAGTGGAAGCCCACCGTGGTCAACTGGCTGTTCGCCGTCGCCTTCCTGCTGTCGCCGCTGTTCGGCGGCAAGCCGCTGGTGGAGCGCATGATGGAAAAGGCGATTCAGCTGCCGCGCCCCATCTGGCACCGCCTCAATCTGGCCTGGGTGGTATTCTTCCTCGCCATGGGCGGCCTCAACATCTACGTCTTCAGCCACTATTCGGAAGACATCTGGGTCGATTTCAAACTGTTCGGCATGCTCGGTCTGACACTGCTGTTCGTCATCGTTCAGGGCGTCTACCTGTCCCGTCATATGGTGCAGGCCCCTCAGGAAGAGAACGCTTCCTCGACCAATTCTCAAAAGGATGATTCGTGATGCTCTACTCCATTGTCTGTCAGGACGTCGAAGGTAGCCTCGAAGCTCGCATGGCGGCGCGACCGCCGCATCTGGCACGTCTGGAGGCACTGCACGCCGCTGGCCGGCTGGTCATCGCCGGACCCAACCCGGCCATCGACAGCGAAGCACCGGGCGAAGCCGGCTTCAGCGGCAGCGTCATCATCGCCGAGTTCGACTCCCTCGAAGACGCTCAGAAGTGGGCCGATGCCGATCCCTTCGTCATCGCCGGTGTCTATGCAAGCGCTGAAGTGAAGCCCTTCAAGCAGACCCTGCCCTAGCCCGGCACCCGACCGGTCATCTGACCGGCGGTTTCTCGCAGACGACGGACAGCCTGGCTGTCCGTCGTCTGCGTTGCAGGCCTCTCTCTGATGCTGACTCGCTCTGATACCGACTCATTGTGCCGCTCTCCCGCTCGACCTCCTGCCAGGAATGCCCGTGAACGATCGCCCCTCCTCTACCCGCCAGCCCGCTCCCGATCCGTCAGCCCGCAAGACGTCACCCCAGGACGCCTCGGGCACTGCGGCACGCAAGCCTGCCACGACGCCGCCGAGTGCGATCGAGCCGGTCACGGCGCCCGGCGTGGTGCCGGACGTGCCATTGGCACCGCTGGCGACACTGGAGGAGGCGCAGCTCGAGTGGGATGACACCGCGCCACAGGCCACCGATTACGGCGATGTGTACTTCTCGACCCACGATGGCCGTGCCGAGACCGTGCACGTCTTCCTCGACAGCAACCGGCTGAGCGAGCGTTTTCGTGACTGGCAAGAGGCGCGCCCCTTCGTGATCGGCGAGACCGGCTTCGGCACCGGCCTCAACATCCTGTGCGCCGCACAGCGCTTTCTGGCCACGGCACCCGCGGAGGCGCGCCTGCATGTCATCTCGGTGGAAAAGCACCCGATGCGCGCCGCGGATCTCGAGCGGGCGCTGTCCGCCTGGCCGGACCTCGCCTCACTGGCGAAGCCGCTGGTCGCTCAATGGCCCGCAGCCGTCCTCGGCGTGCACCGCCTGTGGCTGGATGAGCGCATCACCCTGGACCTGCATTTCGGCGATGCGGTGGAGCGTCTGTCGCGCCTGGAGGGGGGCGTCGATGCCTGGTTCCTCGATGGCTTCTCACCATCGAAGAATCCGGAAATGTGGTCACCCGAGCTGTTCGCTGCCATGGCGGGAGTCTCGCGACCCACGGCGACCTTCGCCACCTTCACTGCCGCGGGCTTCGTGCGTCGTGGCCTGCGCGCGGCAGGCTTCGTGTGGCGCAAGGTGCCCGGCCACGGCATGAAGCGCGAGATGATCTGCGGCGAGCTGGACGAACCGACCGCCGCCGCGCGCGCCGAACTGATGGGGCTTGATGCCTCACCCGCATCCGGCCACTCCCCCATGCAGGAGCACGCGGTGCGTGGCGCCCTGCATCCGCTGCGTCATGAGCAGCCCTGGACACAGCCCCCGCAGCCCGCGCCTGTCAGTCGCGAGACGCATGTCGCGGTACTCGGTGCCGGTATCGCCGGCACCAGCTGCGCCGAGGCGCTGGCGCGGCGCGGTGTGAAGGTCACGCTGATCGATGCCGGAACCCCCGGCGCGCGCGCCTCCGGCAATCGCCAAGGCGCGCTCTACGTCAAGCTGGCCGCCGAGACCAACCCCGCCAGTCGCTTCCAGCTAGCCGCGCTGCAGTACAGCCGACGCTGGCTGGCAAGACTCGACCCCGAACAGACCCTGTGGTCCGCCAGCGGCGTGCTGCAGCTGGCCACCAGCGAGCGTGAGCGCAAGCGCCAGCAGCGTTTTCTCGACAATCACCCGCTGCCCGAGGCGCTGCTCACGCCTGTCAGCGCCAGTGAGGCCAGTCGAATCGCCGGCAGCGAGATTGCCTTCGACGGCCTCTTCTATCCGGTCGCGGGCTGGGTTCGCCCCAGCGCGCTCTGCCAGCACCTCGCCGCCACGCCGGGCATCTGCTTCCTGCAGGCACGCATCGAGGCCATTCAGTCGCTGGAGGCCGAGGAAAACGGGACTATTGGCAACGGCGCGCCACGCTGGCAGCTGCAGACCAGCGACGGCACCAGCATGGAAGTCGATCAGTTGATCGTCGCGCTGGGGGAGCAGACACACCTGCCCGAGCCGCTCGCGCACCTGCCGCTGCAGCCGATTCGCGGCCAGGTCAGCGAGATCACGGTAGCGTCGGAACAGGCAGCAGGTCTGCCCATGCTCGACAGCGTGGTCTGTGCCGGTGGCTATGTCTCGCCCTGCCAGCGTCACGCCGATGGCAGCGTGACCCTCAGTTTCGGCGCGACCTTCGCCCCGCGCGATGAGGATGAGGCGGTCCGCGAGGCAGACCACGCCGCCAATGTCGCGGAGCTGCGCAGTGCCCTGCCCGCCTTCGTCGCCGCCTGGGAGCAGGGGCGTGGCGTAAGGCTGGAAGACGATGACTGGCAGGGACGCGTCGCCTGGCGCGCCGCCAGCCCGGACAAGAGCCCGCTGGCCGGTCCAGCGCCGGACGCTGCGCAATGGCGTGAGGATTACGCTGCCATGGCCTTCGATGCGAAAAAGCGTGTGCCGCAGTCGAGCGGCGCCCATCTTCCCGGCCTGTGGCTCTCCACCGCACACGGCTCACGCGGCTTCACCACCGCCCCGCTGTGCGCCGAACTGATCGCCTCGCAACTGTGTGGCGAGCCGCTGCCGATGGAACGCGAACTGGCCGAGCACCTGCACCCGGGACGCCGCCTGATCCGCGATATCGTCCAGCGGCGCTGAGAGGTCGGTATCACTCAGGCCTGACGGCACTGTCTGGACAGGGCCTGACGGTCGATGACCTGGTAGGTAAAGGATGGCCGGCCGATCTGACCGTAGTGGAAGGCCTCGCTGAGCATGCCGCAGGCCGCGAGATGGCGCAGGTACTTGCGGATGGTCACTCGCGACATGCCGGTGGCAGGCAGCAACGCCTCACTGGTGAAGCTGCCTTCCTCGCGCGGCAACGCCTGGATGGCACTGGCCACCAAGGCTAGAGACGCCGCCGTCACGCCCTTGGGCAGGCGCCCCTCGGGAACCGCGCCCGCAGCGCCGCTGACCAGCCCTTGCACGCCGAAGAGCTGGTCCAGTTGTTGCTGGCTGACTTCACCCTCTAGGCTCTCCAGCTGCTGGCGCCCGCGACGCGCCAGTGCCAACGCCTGCTGAAAACGGGCGAAGCTGAAGGGTTTGACCAGGTAATCGCACACCCCGAGCGCATGTGCGCTGCGCACCGTGTCCGCCTCACTGGCGGCGGTGATCAGGATCACCTGGATATCGGGGCCGGCGTGGCGCCTCAGCCATCGCAACACTTCCAGCCCGCTGCGACTGCGCAGATAGACATCCAGCAGCACCAGGTCCACCGCTTCCTGCGCCAGTACGTCGAGTGCCGTCGCGACATCCTCGCACTGGGCCACCAGGCGCATGCCGTCGATGCGACTGAGGTATTCGACATTGAGACGCATGACCATGGGGTCGTCTTCGACTATCAGCACACGCATGCGCTCTGGCTCCTTCGTTGTGCAAGTTCCGGCCGCAACGACATCCCGTGATGCCCGGGCCACTATCAGGGCGCCGCGCCAGTCAGCAGTCGGCAAGGCAGGGTCAGCTCGACCAGGGTACCGCCGCCCGAGGGCGCATAGAGGTGCCATTCGCCCTCACGCGCGGTCACGATCTCCTGCACCAGCGACAGGCCCAGCCCGCGGCCTTCCCCATGACTGCTCACCCCCGCCATGCATGCCGTCTGCCTCAGCTCCGACGGCATGCCGGGGCCGTTGTCCGCCACACTGATCGACAACTGCGCCTCTGCCGACGGGTCCAGTGATTCCAGCATCAACCCCAGGGTCACAGACGGGGCGTGAGCGTCAGCGCCCACCTCCTCCAGCGCTTCGAAGGCATTGTCGAGCAGATTGCCGATCACGCTGACCAGATCATGACTCAAGCTACGCTCCAGCACCGGAAACTCGGCCTGAGCGCCCTCGTCCTGTGACATTCCCCACTCAGCGCAGCGGCCATGAGGGCACTCGATCTCCAGCTCGACCGCCAGCGCGATGCCACGCTCGCGCGCCTCGCTGTGCTTGCCGATCAGAAGACCTGCCAGCAGAGGGTCCGCGATGCGCTCGGCGGCCGCGGCATCCGCCGGCAACTCCCGCTCCACCAGCAACGCAAGATAATCGCGCAGCCCGGCGAGGTCCTGCATCTGCGTCAGGCCCGACAGCACATGCAGCCGGTTGCGAAACTCATGGCGCGCGGCGCGCAGTGACTCTGCCTGACGACGGACGCCGGTCAGCTCCTCGGCGAGGCGCTGCATGCGGTCGTGCTCGCGCAGTACCAGCACGCCGCCCATCAGCAGCTCGCCATCATGCACCCGCTGGCAACGCACCAGCAATCGCCGCCCGCCGTGAGTCACCTGGCGCAGGCGGGTCTCTTCCTGTTCGCTCACCGGCTGGCGCGCGACGAGGCACTCACGCATGCCGGTGTCGGGCAGCCAGCCATCAAGGTGCTCTCCCAGCGTCGGCAAGGCCCCCAACAACTCGCGCGCCGCGGCATTCACCAGCGTGATCCGCCCCTCGGGGTCGACCACGATGATGCCCTCTTCCAGGCTGGCCAGCACCGCCTGATGCTCCTCCACCAGCCGCGCGATGGCCGCCGGCTCCAGTCCCTTGAGCTGCCTGCGCAGATAGCGCGCCAGACCCAGTGCGCCCAGCGTGCCGAACAGCATCAACAAACCTAGTCCGAGCAGCAGCTGGCGCTTCTCATCGGCCAGACGCCGCCCCAGGGAGTCCAGCGTGATACCGATGGCCACCGCACCGACGACGGCGCGCTCATCGCTCTTGGACGCATTCGCCATGACCGGAACGAAGCTGCGCAGGCTTTCGCCGAGCGTGCCGCGGGATTCGGAGAGGTAGGAGGCACCGGCAAGCGCACGCTGTTCGTCGCCACCCTGGAAGGGCTGCCCGATGCGTGCGGGGTCCGGGTGACTGAGCCGCAGGCCATCCGGGCGCATCACCACGATGAAGTCGACGGCATTCTCCCGACGCAGTCGCTCGATGCGTGCCGCCAGGCGGCTGTCCGCGACAGGAGGCGCAGCCTGCGGCGAGCTGGCCTCGCTCAGGGCGGAACGCACCTCGGGCAGACGCGCGATACGCTGGGCAAGAGCGGCAATGCGCTGGCCCTGAATCTCGCGCTGGGTCCGCTCCAGCTGGGCACTGAAGAGCCAGGCCGCGACCAGCAGGCTGACGATCACCATGCCGGCGGCGAGCAATGAGGTCAGCGCGCTCAGTCCGGGTTGAGAATGCCGCAACACGCCGGACAAGCCATGTGCCCCCTTGGTGGCATGGCCATTCGGCCCGGCGCATGGGCGAGCGGCAGCCGGCGCTTTCATAAGTTTCAAAAGGCTTTCTTTAATTCGCAAAACTTGGCCCTCGGGAGCCACACCGTAAGCTCCCTGTGACGCGCATCCAGTGCGCGAACATGATGTCCCTTCCCCGTCCCAAACGATCCCGCGATGCCACGCCAACGCGTCCGGGCATGACAACAGGTCCTGCAACGACAGAGTGCAGGACAAGGAGCATGCATGACACATTCCTCGCAGACCGCCACGGCCACGCCTGCCGCAGAGTCCCCCTGGCAGAAGACGCGCATCTTCGGCATGTCGCTGCCGATCTTCGCCCTGTCCTTCCTGGTTCTTGTCGCCGCCATCGCCACCGACACCCTGCCTGCGGGCATGATCGGCGCGCTGCTGGTCATGATGATTCTCGGGGAGCTGCTGGGCTTTCTGGGCGACCGCCTGCCGATCATCAACAGCTATCTGGGTGGCGGCGCCATTCTCGCCATCTTCGGTGCCGCAGCGCTGGTCTACAGCGGCTGGCTGCCGCAGGAAGTCACGGCGAATGTCAGTGAGTTCATGAAGGCCGGTGGCTTTCTGAACTTCTACATCGCGGCGCTGATCACCGGCAGCATTCTCGGCATGGACTCCCGCGTACTGGTCAAGGTCGGGGCCCGCTTCGCGCTGCCGCTGCTGTGCTCGGTGCTGTTCGCGGCGCTCTTCGCGATGCTGGTCGGCTGGGTCATGGGCTTCTCGCCCAAGGATGCCGTCATGGTCATCGCCCTGCCCATCATGGGCGGCGGCATGGGCGCCGGCGCCGTGCCGATGAGCCAGATCTACGAGCAGCTGCTGGGGCAACCGGCCAGCTACTATATCTCGATCCTGGTGCCGGCACTGGCCCTGGGCAATGTCTTCGCCATCATCATTGCCGGGCTGCTCAACGGACTTGGCAAGCGCTTCCCGTCACTGACCGGTGGCGGCCAGATGATGCCGGGCGTCAATGTCCGCGAAGAGAAAAGCATGCCTGACCTGTCCCAGCTGGGCATCGGTATGGTGATTGCCCTGAGCTTCTTCGTCGCCAGCCAGATTCTCGGCAAGGTCATTCCGCTGCACCCCTACGCGCTGATGATCATCGCGGTCGCCGTGCTCAAGTGCGCCAACCTGGTACCGGAGAACATCAATCAGGCCGCCGCCCAATGGTTCCGATTCGTGGCAGGCAACTGGACCTTCGCGCTGCTGTTCGGCATCGGCGTGGCCTATACCGATCTGGGCCAGGTAATCGATGCCATCACCATCACCTACGTGGTGATCGTGTTCGGTGTCGTCGCCGGTGCCGCCTTCGGTGCGGGTCTGGTGGGCAAGCTGGTCGGCTTCTACCCCATCGAGTCCGCCATCACCGCTGGACTGTGCATGGCCAACATGGGCGGCACGGGTGACGTCGCCGTGCTTTCGGCGGCCAATCGCATGCAGCTGATGCCCTTCGCGCAGATTTCCTCGCGCCTGGGCGGGGCCTTGATTCTGCTGATCTCGAGCCTGGTCGTGCCGATGTGGTTTGCATGATCCGGCGCATCGCCAGACGCCACTAGGCGCACTAATTAGCGCAACAACTGGTGCTTCATGAACGACAATGCCCCTGGCTCAGGCCAGGGGCATTGTCGTTTCCAGCCCCGGGACCAGGGGCAGGGTAAGGATCAGGGCATGCTCAACACAGCATGACCGCTGGCTGGGCTCAGTCGCCCTCTTCCTCGTCGTCCGCCAGCTGGCGACCGAAGGACTGCCATTGCTCCAGCGTCATCACCTCGGTGGATTCGGTGCCGATATCATGGACGATCAGCAGCTTGCCGCGTGACAGCTGGCCTTCCAGCTCCGCGACCCAGCCGGCCATGCCTTCGCCGACATCGGTGGTGTCATAGCCCTGACGGGTGACGAAGGCTTCCAGCAGGGCGCGCCGTGTATCGGCGGGCAGCATGGTCTGCGGTACCTCGATGAAGCGGTCCCGCGGGTCCATCTGATCAAGTGGCATCTGGCTCATGGGTAGCTCCTGTCCATCATCAGGGTGGCGTGACGCCGCCTGCGGTGCATCGTTCAGCGTATCCGTACTCATGCATCCTCTCCCGCGCTGTCTTGCGCACTGTCTTGCGGATTGTCCTGCTGTGCATCAGCACCGGATTCCCATTCGGCCAGGCGCTTCACGAAGGTCTCTTCGTCCAGCACCGTGAGGCCCAGCTGCATGGCTTTCTCGAGCTTGCTGCCCGCTGCCTCGCCGGCGACCACACCAGCAGTCTTCTTCGAGACACTTCCCGCCACCTTGGCGCCCAGCGCCTGCAGACGCGCCTTGCCTTCATCACGCGTCATGCTGTCGAGGCTGCCGGTCAGCACCCAGGTCTGGCCTGCCAGCGGCTGGGGTCGCTCACCGATCTCGACCTCTTCCCAGCTCAGGCCACAGGCGAGCAACGCATCCAGCGTCTCGTTGTTGGTCGGCTGCTGGAAGAAGGTATGGATATGCGCGGCAACGATGGGGCCGACATCTTCCACTGCCTCCAGCGCGGCTTGATCGGCTGCGCGCAGCGCTTCAAGCGTGCCGAAGTGCGTAGCCAGATTCGCGGCGGTGGCTTCCCCGACTTCCCGAATGCCGAGGGCGTAGATGAAGCGCGCCAGGGTGGTGTTGCGGCTCTTGTCCAGCGAAGCGACCAGATTGGCGGCGGACTTCTCGCCCATGCGCGGCAGCTCGGCCAGGGTGGCAGCTTCCAGGTGGAACAGGTCCGCCGGCGTCTTGACCAGCTCACGCTCGATCAGCTGCTCGATCAGCTTCTCGCCGAGACCATCGACATCCAGCGCCTTGCGGCTGGAGAAGTGCTTGAGCGCTTCCTTGCGCTGCGCGGCGCAGATCAGTCCGCCTGCGCAGCGTGCCACCACCTCGCCTTCGAGGCGCTCGATCTCGGAGCCACACACCGGGCAGCCGTCCGGCAGCACGATGGCTTCGCGGCTGGCACCTTCACTGGCGACCCGCACCACCTGAGGGATGACATCGCCGGCACGGCGGATGATGACGCTGTCACCGATCTGCACGCCGAGACGCTCCACCTCGTCCATGTTGTGCAACGTGGCGTTGGAGACCACCACACCGGCGACCTGCACCGGTGCCAGCCGGGCGACCGGCGTCAGCGCGCCAGTGCGTCCGACCTGGAAATCGACGCCTTCCAGGGTGGTTTCCTGCTCCTGCGCCGGGTACTTGTAGGCGATGGCCCAGCGCGGTGCGCGCGCCACGAAGCCCAGTTCACGCTGCAGACGCAGAGCATCGAGCTTGATGACCGCGCCATCGATGTCGTGATCGAGTCCATCACGCTGCTCGCCGAGACGACGGGTGTAGTCGATGATGCCCTGAGCGCCACGCACCACCTCTAGCTGCGGGCTGGTACGGAAGCCATAGTCGTTGAGCAGCGCCATCAGACCGGAATGATTCTGGCCGGCCTCGCTGGCGAGCAGCGCATCATCCACCCGCGCGACCTGATAGGCGCAGAACTCCAGCGGACGCGAGGCGGCGATATTGGAATCCAGCTGGCGCAGGCTGCCGGCGGCGGCATTGCGCGGGTTGGCGAACACCTTGCCGTCCTCGTCGCGGCCGCGGGCATTCAGCGCCTCGAAACCAGCGTGGCTCATGTAGACCTCACCGCGCACTTCCAGCAGCTCCGGCAGATCATCCCCCCGCAGCTTGAGCGGGATCGAGCGAATGGTGCGCAGGTTGGTGGTGATACCTTCGCCGGTGCGGCCATCGCCGCGCGTCACGCCCTGCACCAGCACGCCATTCTCGTAGATGAGTGACACGGCCAGGCCATCGAGCTTGGGCTCGCAGCAGAAGCTCAGCTCGTCACCCGCATCCTGGGCATCTCCCAGCTCCAGCGTTTTCGCCGCACGTTGCACGAAGGCACGCAACTCATCGTCATCGAAGGCGTTGTTGAGCGACAGCATCGGTACTGCATGCTGCACTTCCTCGAAGCCGCTGGCCGGCGCGGCTCCGACACGCTGGGTGGGCGATTCCGAGGTGATCAGCTGGGGGTATTCGGCTTCCAGCGCCTCGAGACGGCGCAGGCGCATGTCGTAGTCGGCATCGGTCAGCGTCGGATCATCCAGCACGTAATAGCGGTGGCTGGCCTCGAGCAGCTCGCGGTGCAGCTGCGCGACCTCCTCCATCACCTTGGCAGGCACGCCTTCCACCGCGGCCGGTGCAGCGGAGCGGGAAGCGCTCGAGGCGTTGGGTTCATCGGCGGGCGCCGAAAACAGATCATCCTGGGCTGACATGACACTCACTCGAAACAGTGGCTCGCCAGCACTGCCATAAGGCAGCGCTGAGCGACCTGAAAACGGGTGGCGAACCCTACGACTCGACCAGACTTGTACGGGCTTGCATGCCGAGGAGACGCCTTGATGCTGCCATTGTACTCAATGTGAACGACGGGCCGAACATTCAAGCACCCCGAGCGACCGTCAGGCGCTGTCATGGAACGTCGGAGGCTGACGGAGGCAGCAAGAGATAGGCAGGACACGCAAACGCCAACGGCGACCCGAAGGTCGCCGTTGGCGTTCTGGCATGACTGCTCGACTCAGAGAATGGCTAGGGAGTCGATCAGTTGGCCTGGTAGCGATGCAGACGATTGCGACGCTCGAATTCATGCACCTGCTGGCGCTTGAACTCGATGGTCTGGGCCGTCATGACGCTGTGGTTCTCGTCTTTCAGCTCACCCCCCAGACGACGCACCAGCAGCATGGCGATCTCGACCATGGTCTCGAAGGCGGCGGAGGTGTCGTCCGCGCCCGGCAGCGGCATCAGGAAGGTAACGCCGTCGAGCTGGCTTTCCACCATCTCGGCCGGCTTGAAGATGCCCGGCTTGACCACGTTGGCCATCGCGAACTGCAGCGGGCTGTCGTCGTCATCTTCCTCGTGGCGCAGGAACAGCCCCATCTCGGAATGACGCAGACCACAGGCCAGCGAGATGCCCAGCACGTCTTCACCACTGAAACCTTCGTCGCCACGTGCCATCACCGAGATGATGATGACTTCACTGGCATCGGCCAGGGTGTCACGTGCGAGCTGGTCATCGACCTGGTTGCGTTCGGCACGCAGCACCAGCGGATGACGATCATCCACGGGCGCTGCGGCATCGGCAGAAGGCGCGACGTCCGCTTCCAGTGAAGGTTCCTGGCGCGGGGAAGCATTGTCGGCGAGATCGGCCGGCTTGCCAGCGGAGGACACCTCAGCCTTGGCATCCTGACCTTCCTCGATCTCGGCCATCGGCTCGAGATCATCGGCCTGGGTGGAGGAGACACTGATGCTGTCGTCCTCGGCGGTGATCACCGGCTTCTCATGGAAGTCGTCTTCGCGCGCCGTCTCGGCCTGTTCACTGGAGGCACTGCCGAGCACGGGCTCACGATGCGCATCGTCGTGCTCATGCTCGTCATCACGCCGTGCGCCCAGACTGGCCGTCACGTCGCGCATCGACTGGCTGGCACGCGCACCGAAGGCAGCCGCACGCTCGCCGAAGCCCTTGCGCTCCGGCGCTTCACGACGCTCCATGGGCTGCACCGGACGACTCGGTTGAGTCACCCGCGAGGCCTTGATGCCATGAGCATTGTCGAGCACGACATCTTCCTCGGTCTCGGCATGCGTCCCGGAATCGCCAACCACCCGGTAGCCGCCGTTCGGCAGCTCCCAGTTGTCACGTTCTTCCTCTTCTTCCACCGCGGGATTGCCCGCATCGTCGGTGAAATCCTCTGTACCCGCTCGATCCAGTCGGGGTACTCGACGTTGACGTTGGAGCCTGCGCACACCGTCAACGACGATGATTGCGACCAGCACCAACCCCAACAAGATGAGCCACTCTCTCAATTCCATGGGTCATTAGCCTGTTTGCTTGGGCACCATGCACGTGAACAGCATAGCGCGATTGCAGAAAAAGGGGACATTTTTTCGAATGTCAATCCTGTGGTGGTGACCTGCGCAATCGCCCTTCAATTATCCCTGACTGACACTATGACGCAAACTCGTAGTGCTTTCGATGTCTAGATGCAACACGATCTTGCCAACCAGGCCGCCAAGGCGGCCACTGGCTACCGCGCCGGAGGATGACCTTGCCCTCCTGAACGGCTTTTCCCTCACGCTTCGGCAAGCACGGCAGCTTCTTCTATCCCTACAGAGACAAGGCGCGAGACGCCGGGTTCCTGCATGGTGACACCCATCAGCCGATCCGCCGCTTCCATGGCGATCTTGTTATGGGTGATATAGATGAACTGTACGCTTTCCGACATCTCCTTCACCAGCCTTGCATAGCGTCCGACGTTGGCATCATCCAGCGGCGCATCCACCTCATCGAGCATGCAGAACGGCGCAGGATTGAGCTGGAAGATGGCGAAGACCAGCGCCAGTGCCGTCAGTGCCTTCTCGCCGCCTGACAGCAGGTGAATGGTGGAGTTTTTCTTGCCCGGTGGCCGCGCCATGATCGCGACTCCCGTCTCCAGCAAATCATCACCCGTCAGCGTCAACCATGCGGTTCCGCCCCCGAAGATCTTGGGGAAAAGCGCCTGGATTCCGGCATTGACCTTGTCGAAGGTGTCCTTGAAGCGCACCCGTGTTTCCTGGTCAATCTTGCGGATGGCGCGCTCGAGAGTCTCCAGCGCTTCGCTCAGCTCGGCATGCTGGGCTTCCAGATAGTTGCGACGCTCGGCCTGCTGGTCGTATTCCTCGATGGCTGCCAGGTTGATGGCCCCCAGCCGCTTGATGCGCTCGCCGACCTGTTCAAGATTGTGGCTCCAGGCTGACTCGGTGGCATTGGGGTCCAGTTCGTCCTCGAGCTGCGTGATCGCCGCCTCGTCGTAGCCCAGCTCCGTCAGCTGCTCGTCCTGCGCATCGCCCTTGAGGGTCAGCGCCTGCACCTGCATGCGGCCTTCCTCGAGGCGCTGGCGAATCCCCTCGAGATTGCGCTCATGAGTCTGACGCGCCTGTTCCGCCTGACGCATCTGTTCGACCAATTCATGAGTCTTGTCACGACAGGCGTTGAGCTTGGTTTCCTGATACAGCCGCGTCTCGAGCAGCATCTCGAGCTTCTCGCGCTCTTCTTCCTGCGGCAGCGAGGCTTCTTCACGGCTGGCCTCGAGCATCTCGATGCGCTCGGCGAGCTTCTCGCGCTGCTCGACGGCTCGCATGCGCTGGCCCTGCATGCCGTCACGTTCGGTGGTCAGGCGCTGACGCTCCATGTCGAGACGGTTGACCTGCTCACGCGCGGGCGCCAGCTGAGCACGCAGCCCGGCCAGCGCTTCCTGATGTTCACGCCGTGAACGCTCCAGCGACTCACGTGACTGGGCGTTGTTCTCGACCGCCTCCAATGCTTGCTGCCAGCGCTCGCGCGCCTCCTCCAGCGTCAGGGCCTGAGTCTCGCGCGTTTCCGCCAGTTGCTCGAGCTCCTCATCCAGCTCACGAGCGCGGCCATCGACATGCTCCAGGCGGCTGGCGATGCCGGCCTCCTTGAGACTGAGTTCACGCTGGCGCTCGCCCAGCTCGCGCTCTTCGACGCGCAGATGCTCGAGCTGCTGCTCGGCGCCGGCAATCTGTTCCGCGGCCGCGGCCAGGCGCGTCTCGATCTCCTCGAGACGCTCATCCAGTGATTCGAGCTCCAGCACGACCTGCTCGAGGCGCGCCCGCTGGGCGATGACGCTATCGGCACGGTCACCGGCCACCTGACGGCGACTCCAGCCCTGCCCCAGCCACAGGCCATCCGGCGTCAGTACACTCTCGTGCGCGGCCAGCGAGTCACGCCTGGCCCAGGCGGCTGCCTGCGACTCGACACAGTGGATGCTGGCCAGCCAACCAGTCAGGGCATCCGCGCCGCTCACCTGCGCCGCCAGTGTGCCTTCTGGGCGGGCTGCCGCGCTGGATGCCGGCGTGCCATCGATCAGCAACAGCTCGCCGCCGGGCAGCTCATCCATCAGCGTGGCCAGCCGCGACGGCTCGCCCGCCGCCATACGCGCCTTGAGGAAGGGGCCCAGTACCCAGGCACTGGCCGATTCCCAGCCCTCGGCGACCTCGAGCCCCTCGGCCAGCGCCGGGGTCTCGGCGAGCCCATGCTGCTCCAGGTGGCTCGCCAGGCTGTCATCGTCATCACGCAGCGCCGCGTCGATCAGTGCCTCAAGCGAGGCCTTCTCGCCCTGCAAGACATTGCGACGCTGGCGCAGCTGATCGCGCTCACCATCCAGCGCCAGACGATCGGCCTGAGCCTGCTCACGGGCTTCACTGGCCTGCTCGCGGCGCGACTCCAGTGATTCGCCGCTGAGCGACAATTCATCGAGCTGTTCGCGCAGCTCTTCGCGGGCTTCACGCAACTCGGCGACATCCGGCAGCTCCGCCAGCTGCTGAAGACGGCGCTCGCGCTGGCGCTCGGCGTCGGCGATGGCATTCTCGAGCTGCTGGATCTCGCTCTGGGCCCGTTCGGCGCCACGCTGGGATTCGTTGTCGGCCTGACTGAAGCGCTCCCACTCGCTCTGGCTGTCCTGGCGGCGCTCTTCGGCCTCTTCCAGTGACAGCTCGAGCCCTTCGAGGGTCTCGCGGGCCAGCTCGAGTTCCGGGACGATGTCTTCCAGGCGCGCATCGATCATCTCGAGCCGCTCGCCGTCCTCGCCCTCGACGCGCTGGATGTCGCTCAGCTCGCGCCTGGCCATCTCGAGGTCCGCCGCCAGCTGCTGCTCACGGGTGCGGGCATGCTCGAGGCTCTGCTCGAGACGCGCGATCTGGGCACCGGTCTCATAGAAGGCGGCCTGATGGGTTTCCAGCTCTCCCGCCAGCTCGTCGTGCTGATAGCGCTGCTCTTCCAGCTGGCTCTCGCACTGACGCTGACCGAGAATCTCGCGCTCGACGCCGGTTTCCAGCTCCGCGACGCGTGACTGCTGCTCGCGCTGCTGCGCGCGCAGGCCCCGCCGACGCAGCACGGCCAGCTCGCCCTTGAGGCGGTATTCATCCTGCTTGAGGGTCTGATAGCGCTTGGCGGCCTCGGCCTGACGCTTGAGGCGCTCGAGCTGCTTGTCGAGCTCCTCACGCAGGTCATCCAGGCGCTCCATGTTCTCCTGAGTGCGCTTCATGCGGTTCTCGGTCTCGCGGCGGCGCTCCTTGTACTTGGAGATGCCCGCGGCTTCCTCGAGGGTGCTGCGCAGGTCATCCGGGCGCGCCTCGATCAGCTGCGAGATCATGCCCTGACCGATGATGGAGTAGGAGCGCGGCCCGAGGCCGGTACCGAGGAAGACGTCGGCGATATCACGCCGACGACATTTCTGGCCATTGAGGAAGTAGCCGGACTGGCCGTCACGCGTCACCAGACGCTTGACCGCTATCTCGGCATACTCGGACCAGGCGCCACCGAGGCTGCCATCAGCATTGTCGAAGGTCAGCTCGATGGAGGCCTGCCCCACCGGCTTGCGCCCGGTGGAGCCATTGAAGATGACGTCCGTCATCGACTCGCCACGCAGGTTCTTGGCGCTGGACTCGCCCATCACCCAGCGCACAGCATCGATGACGTTGGATTTCCCGCAGCCGTTGGGGCCGAGAATCGCCGTCATGTTGCTGTCGAAGGGTACGGTGACCGGATCGACGAAGGATTTGAAGCCGACCAGCTTGATCGATTTGAGCCGCATTGCGCCTGGCGCGTCCTTGAGTCTGGGAGAAGAGTGGCTGGTGCAGAAAACCTGACACGCTCCGGCCTTGCAGACCTCCGTGGGGAGATCCCGCACCACCGCAGGGTAAACATGTCCTTACGACGAGACAGCCGGTCATCGAGGGGGTTTTCGAAAACCAGCGCGCAGTCTACCCAAAAGCGGCGATGGCCCCAACCGGCGCAATGACAAACGAAGCCGTCATCGCGCGGGGCAGGGACCAATCGCGGCTTACTGAGTGACGCGGTGGTCGATACGCAGCATCAGCGGCGCGTCCGCAGCCTCATGGGTGACACCAGCATCGGTGCTGCGAGTAACGATGACATTCTCGAGCGTGCCTTCGAGATCCCCCGGCTGGGCCGTCGGCTGGCCGGAAGCGGAGATACGCGCCACGAGATCGACGCGCTCCGCCATCGAGAGCCTTGCCATCGGCGCCATGCCGTTGTCATCCGACAGAGTGAGCGTCAGCGGCAGCTTGTCCGCGGTGGTGCGTACCACTGCCAGAGGCGGCAACTTGCCTTCGCCATCACGCGCCACGATGAACAGGGTCGCCGCTTCGGCACTGACCGGCAGCGCCGCCAGCTGCGCCTCGAGCGCCGGGTCCAGTGACACCTTGAGCGTCAGACGTGCAGCGCCCTCTCTGGTGTCCTGATCAGCCCTCGCTCCCTGCGCATCCGCCGCGTCTTTATCTCTCGCTGCCGAGGGAGCCAGGGCGACCGACGCATCGACATCACCGGCACTGGCCATGCGCTGGCGTGCAGCCTTGATGCCTTCGCGCAGCGCCTTGGCGGCATCGGGATTCTCGAAACCGGCAATCGCCTTGCGCCAGTAATCGATGGCCTCGGGATAGCGGGCATGATCGAAGGCCTCGATCCCGAGCAGACCGAGTACCGTCGGCTGACGCGGGTCGGCCGCCAGCACCTCGTCGACCAGCGTCTGCACCTCATCGGTCAGGGTACGCTGGGCGGCGAAGAACTTGAGCTGCGCCAGCTGCGCGATCAATGCGGGCACGCGGCCTTCGAGCGCGATCAACGCCTCGAGCGACTGCATGGCCTCATCGAGGCGTCCGGCATCGCGGTAGAGCGGGAACAGCGCCATCCATACCTTGGCGTTGTCGGGCTGGGCTTCGGCCTCGGCGCGCAGCCGGGCGATGCGCGCTTCGAAGCTGGCGGCATCGTGGATCGGCGTGGCGGCAATCGCCTGCGCCAGCGCCAGGTCCCCGCTCGCGCCCTCGCGCTGATACCAGTAGAGCGAGCCCGCCACCATCGCCACCAGCAACACGGGCACCAGCACACGGCCGCTGCTGGCCGTCTTGAGCGGAGAGCGCTTGAGGGATTCGGCATCTTCCAGCAGGCTGCGTTCCAGCTCGACCCGCCCCTCCGCCAGCGCCGTGTCATCCAGCTCACCACGCGCATGGCCGCGCTCCAGCGAGGCCAGTCGGCGCCGATAGACACGCACGTTCTCGGCGCCGAGGCTGTCGTTGTCCTCGAACGCCTGCTGATCGGCATGCACGCGGCGCGCCCGCCGCAACGGCAGCAACAGCAGCCAGCCGGCGGGAATCAACAGCACGGCAATCGCCAGCCATAACAGGATCATGAGCGCTCCTTGGCAGCATGTTGCCCAGCGCCGGACTGGCAGTGCGTGGCGAGCAGCGCCGACAGGCGCGCCTGCTCATCATCATCCAGCGCACGCACACGCGCACGCCGCCGGGCACGCACGATCAGCGTCACGACCAGCAAGCCGAGCAGAATCAGGACGGCCGGACCGCCCCACAGCAGCCAGGTGCGCCCATCAAGGCGCGGGTTGTAGAGCACGTACTCGCCGAAGCGCGCGACCATGAAATTCTGGATCTCGCTGTCGCTGCGGCCGTCCTTGAGCAGATCAGCCACGTTCTGGCGCATGTCACCGGCGATGGGGGAGTCCGAGTCACCGATCGCCTGGTTCTGGCACTTGGGGCAGCGCAGCGCGGCAGTCAGGCTGTCGTAGCGCTTCTGCAGCACCGGATTGTCGAACTGATGCATCTCGATGGCGGCATGCGCCTTGCCGGCAGACAGCCAGGCAAGAAACATCAGCACCACCAGCGCCTGCACCAGCGGGATGGCGACACTCCTGAGTACGGATTTCATGAGCTGGCCTCCTCATCGGGCGTGCTGGCGACGTCAGGCGCGGGCTCTACAATGCGTTCAAGCGTCGGCAGGATGACGTCGCGGACATCTTCGGGGCGGATGTAGCCGGTGTGGTGATAGCGGATCACGCCCTCGGCATCGACAAGGAAGGTTTCCGGTGCCCCATAGACGCCAAGATCAAAGCCCAGGGCGCCGTCGGGGTCGAACAGATTGACGCTGAACGGGTTGCCGAACTCCTCCAGGAACTGGCGCCCCTTGGCGCGGGTGTCCTTGTAGTCGACGCCGACCATGTGCACGCCGCGGCTGGCGAGATCCAGCAGTTGCGGCATCTCGTGCTTGCAGGTCGGGCACCACTCGCCCCAGACGTTGACGAGGCTGACCTGCCCCTTGAGCAGCGAGGCATCGAGGCGCGCCTGCGGCTCACTCAAGGTGCTGAGCGAGAATTCGGGGAAGGGCCGCGACAGCAGCGCGGAGTCCCGTGCGTAGGGGTCATCATCGAGGCGCTGGTAGAGGAAGGCACCCAGCCCCACCACGACCACCAGCGGCACGAACAGCACCAGACGACGAAGATTCATGGGCGAGCCTCCTGTGTGGCGATAGAGTGGGTGTCAGACGCCGTGCTGGCCTCGACACGGCGGCGATAACGGCGATCCAGCACGGCGATCACACCGCCCGCCCCCATCAGCAAGGCGCCCAGCCACAGCCAGCGCACGAAGGGTTTGACCTGGATGCGTACCGCCCAGCTGTCGTCATCCAGCTTCTCGCCCATGGCGACGTAGAGGTCACGCGTGAAGCCGGCATCGAGCGCGGTCTCGGTCATCGGCATGCCGCTGGCCAGGAACAGACGCTTCTCGGGATGCAGTGTCGTCACCGCCTTGCCATCGCGACTGACTTCCACCGTGGCGCGGTCCGACAGGTAGTTGGGGCCGCGATATTCGCCAAGCTCAGTCATGCGGAACTGATAGCCGCCCACGCTGACCTCCTTGCCCTGCACCATGCGTACGTTCTCGGCGACCTCGGTATTGGAGACCAGCGTCACGCCGACGATGGTCACTGCCAGCCCCAGATGCGCCAGTTGCATGCCCCAGTAGCTGGGCGTGAGGCGCTTGAGCCCCGCCCAGCGCCCCGCCTTCGAGGCACTCTTGTCCCACAGGTCGCGCAGCAGCGGCAGCACCACCCACAGCGCGATGACCAGCCCGAGTGCCACCGGGAAACTCCACTCGATATCCAGCGTCAGTGGCAGCAGGCCACCGATGACGAGTGCCGCGCTGCCGGCCAGCGCAAGACGGCGCGTAAGCTCGCGGCCCGGCATCTGCTTCCAGCGCGAAGCCGGCCCGAGGCCCATGAAGGCACACAGCAGCGTGGTCAGCGGCACGAACAGCGCATTGAAGTACGGCGGGCCCACCGAGATCTTGCCCAGTCCCAGCGAATCCAGCACCAGCGGATAGAGAGTGCCCAGCAGCACGGTGACCATCATCACCAGCAACACGAGATTGTTGACCAGCAGGAAGGCGTCCCGCGACAGCCAGTGAAAGCCCAACGTCGAACGTACGCGCGGTGCACGCAACGCGAACAGCAGCAGCGAGCCACCGACGGTGATGCCGAGCAGCACGAGAATGAACAGCCCGCGGTCGGGGTCACTGGCGAAGGCGTGCACCGAGGTCAGCACGCCGGAGCGCACCAGGAAGGTGCCCAGCAGTGACAGCGAGAAGGCGAAGATCGACAGCAGTACCGTCCAGCTCTTGAAGGCGCCGCGCTTCTCGGTGACCGCCAGCGAATGGATCAGGGCGGTACCGGCCAGCCACGGCATCAAGGAGGCGTTCTCCACCGGGTCCCAGAACCACCAACCGCCCCAGCCGAGCTCGTAGTAGGCCCACCAGCTGCCCAATGCGATGCCGACGGTCAGGAAGGCCCAGGCGATGTTGGTCCAGGGGCGCGCCCAGCGTGCCCAGGCGGCATCGAGACGCCCGCCCATCAGTGCCGCCATCGCGAACGCGAACGCCACCGAGAAGCCCACGTAACCCATGTAGAGCATCGGTGGGTGGATGATCAGCCCGATATCCTGCAGCAGCGGATTGAGGTCCGCGCCGTCAGCCGGCATGTCAGGCAACAGGCGCGCAAAGGGATTGGAGGTCAGCAGCACGAAGGCCATGAAGCCGGTGGAGATCAGCCCCATGATGCCCAGCACCCGTGCCAGCATGTCGCGCGGCAGATGGCGCGCGCCCAGCGAGACGGCAAAGCCCCAGCCGGCCAGAATCAGGCTCCACAGCAGCACCGAGCCCTCGTGGCTGCCCCAGACGGCACTGAACTTGAAGTACCACGGCAACTGACTGTTGGAGTTGTTGGCGATGTAGGCGACGCTGAAATCATCCAGCAAGAAACTCGCGGTCAGGCAGGCATAGGCGATCAGCACGAACAGGAACTGCCCCCAGGCCATCGGCTGGGCAAAGCTCATCCACAGCGGGCGACGCGTGCTGGCCCCCGCCAGCGGCACGACAGCCTGCACACAGGCCAGACAGGCACCCAGAATCAGCGCGAAGTGGCCGATTTCCGGCAACAGTTGCATCACCATCACGGGGCCTCCTGCGGATCGATCGCGGCCTTGGTAGCGCTGCTGTCGCTGGCCAGGTTGCCCGTCCTGTTACCAGACACATCGCGCCCGGAGGCCTTGAGTGCATCAGATACCTCCGGCGGCATGTACTTCTCGTCATGCTTGGCCAGCACTTCGCTGGCCTCGAGATGATCACCATCGAAGGTGCCCATCACCACCACGCCCTGCCCTTCACGGAACAGGTCCGGCAGGATGCCCTGATAATGCACCGTCACATCATGATCGAAATCGGTGACGGTGAAGATGGCATCCAGCGTCTCGTTGTCGCGCCTGACACTGCCATCACGCACCATGCCACCCGCACGGATCTGCCGCCCCTGGGGCGCTTCGCCACTGGCGATCTGGGTCGGGGTATAAAAGGCGTTGATGTTGGCGCGCAGGGCATAGAGGGTCAGACCCACCGCGAGGGCGGCCAGCAGCACGATGGCCGTGACGATATACAGGCGCTGCTTGCGTTTGGGAGTCATGGTCAGGGCTCGATCAGGGCAAGGGACAGTCAAGCCTCTCGCGGTCAGCGGGACAACCGCCGCGGGAGGAAGAAAACAGATTCAATCACGAGAGGTGCGGCGCGAATCCTGAGGTGACGAACGATGCGAAGCGCGGTGTGTAGCAGGGTGCGAAGAATGACGGGAAGCGTCGCGGCGCAGCCGGCGACGGATATCCGCCTCCAGCGCGCGACGCGACAGCCGCGTGGCGATCACCAGCCCCACCAGGCACGCCGCCGTCAGCCCCCAGGCCGACCACACATACAGCGCATGGCCGCCCATGGCGAAGAACTCGCTGACACTCGAGAAGGCGATGCCCGGCAGATTCATGGCTTGTCCCCTTCTGCCGCGACCACCGCAGCATCGGGGCGCGCACGCGAAGATGGACTCAGCAGATCACGCACCCACTGCTTGCGACTCTCGCGCCTCAGCACCTCGACCCGCGTGCGCATCAGCACCAGCGCGCCGAACAGGGCGTAGAAGCCGATCACCATCATCAGCAAGGGAATCCACATGCTGGCCGGCATCGGCGGCGCTTCGCTGAGCGTGAAGGTGGCCGGTTGATGCAGTGTGCTCCACCAGTCCACCGAATACTTGATGATCGGGATATTGACCATGCCGACCAGCGCCAGGATCGAGGCCGCACGCGAACCACTGTCACGGCTGGCAAAGGAACCACGCAATACGATCACGCCCAGATACAGGAACAGCTGGATCAGCATCGAGGTCAGCCGGGCATCCCAGATCCACCAGGTGCCCCAGGTGGGGATGCCCCACACCGAGCCGGAAAACAGTGCCAGAGCCGTCATCAAGGCACCGACGGGCGCGGCGGCCGTGGCGACCATGTCCGCCAGCTTGATCTTCCACACCAGGAAGAGCAGCGCGCACACCGCCAGCAGCATGAAGCACGACTGGGCGAGAATCGCCGCTGGGACATGTACATAGATGATGCGGAAGCTGTTGCCCTGCTGGTAGTCGGCGGGCGCGAAGGCCAGCCCCCAGACACTGCCGGCCACCAGCGAGATGATCGCCAGCGCCCACAGCCACGGCAGCCAGCGCTGACTGGCCGCGAAAAAGGTCGCCGGCGCACCCATGCGATGCAGCCACGGCCATAGCCCGCCCTTGCGGGGACGAACCTTGCGGGAAGGCGCTTGAGGAGAGTCGGAATCGGCGGTCACACGGGCCTCTTGTCAGGGGCAATGAAGAGCCTTGCGAATGCCCGAGCATGCTCGGGCAGCGTCATGCAGTTCTTGATCCGGTTAGCCATTGATGCTCAGCCTGAGTCCGGCGGCGATGGCGAGCGGCGCCAGCAACAGGGCCAGCGCCAACATCGCGCCCAGAATGGCCAGATGCGCCAGACTGGGCATGCCATTGACGGCGCTCTGTACGGCGCCCGCACCGAAGATCAGCACCGGGATGTACAACGGCAGGATGATCAGCGAGAGCAGCACCCCGCCGCGCCGCAGCCCCACCGTGAGTGCCGCACCGATCGCGCCGATCAAGGACAGGCTCATGCTGCCCAGCGCCAGCGAGGCGATCAAGACGCCAAAGGCGCCGCTCGGCAACCCCAGCATCACGCCCAGCAAGGGTGCCATCAGCGCCAGCGGCAGGCCGGTCAGCAGCCAGTGGCCTGCTACCTTGGCCAGCACCAGCAACGGCAATGGTTGCGGCGTCAGCAACAGTTGCTCGAGGCTGCCGTCCTCCAGATCCTGCCGGAACAGGCCGTCCAGTGACAGCAGCGTTGCCAGCAACGCCGCCACCCACAATAAGCCCGGCGCCAGTGTGGCCAAAAGCGCCTTGTCCGGTGAGATGCCCAACGGAAACAGCGTGATCACCAGGGCGAAGAACACCAGCGGATTGATCAGCTCACTGCGCCGGCACAGCGCCTGACGCAGGTCGCGCGCGAGGGTCGCCTTGAAGGCCCCGGCCAGCGAACTGGTGGGCGGGGCCTCGGGTAGTGCCGTCAGCAGCTCATGGTTCATGCCGAGGCACCTTGTGTCGAGGCTGTGTCTTTGCCCACGTCCTGCTCTGATTCCTGTGCCAGTCCCTGTTCGACCTTCATCCCTTCCTTCGCCCCCAGGCACAGGCGGCGCAAGCGTGAGGCCTGCGAGAAGCGATGGTGGGTCGTCATCACCACGCTACCCCCGCGCTGGACGTGAGCGAGCAGCAATGATTCCAGCGCCTGAACACCGTCGCGATCGATGGCGGTGAAGGGCTCATCGAGCACCCACAGCCGGCGTGGCGTCAGATGAAGCCGCGCCAGCGCGATACGTCGCTGCTGCCCAGCGGACAGCTGCTGGGCAGGTACATCCTCGAAACCGGCCAGTCCCACGGCGTTAAGCGCCTGCCAGGCGAGTTCGCTGCGGGTCTCTGCCTTCGCCTGCGGTTGACCGCCAAGCGCCTGATACCAGGCAAGGTTTTCCAGTGCGCTCAGGGTGCCCTTGATGCCGGGCTGGTGGCCCAGATAGAGCAGTGAGCCCAGAAAGTCGTCACGCACCCGCGAGGTGGGCTGGCCGCGCCAGAGCACCTCGCCCTCGTAGTCATGGAACTGACCGGACAGAATCTTGAGCAGGGTCGTCTTGCCACTGCCATTGGGCCCTTCGACCTGCAGGATCTCTCCCGCATGCAGCGAGAGATCCAGTCCCTCGAACAGCCAACGCTCATCACGCTCACAGCCGAGCGCCACGACCGCCAACAGAGGCGGCGCGCTACTGACTTCATCGCTGGCAGGCTGGCTGGGCATCCCGGATTCTCGCGGCTGAGCCGTCGCGGAGTGCGACATCAAAGGCAGACCCAAGGGTCACTGCGGCCCATTCTACGAGCTGAGTTCGACACTGACCACCGAGCAGCTGATCGCCTGGCATCGCAGCCCCGCCATGACGGGCAGTCAAGCACTCGAGAAATATATCAGCGACATGTGGTGCACATTCATACGACACACTTTCGCTGGTTTGGCGCCGGTCGATCCGCTGACCTCTTGCCACTTCGCGAGAGCTTGCTATGATGCAGGCACTGTATACAAAAACAGTATCCATACAGTACCTTCATCACACGTCTGCCGAGTGCAGGCACAGACTGATCGGGTCGGCTCAACGCGTTATCAGCATGTTCGCGGAGCCTAGCAGGCGACAGATGAACTCAGCCTGACGACCCTCCACGCTGCACCGCAGGCCGACGCACCATCCGCGCCGACCGCACGGCATCAGGGGATAGCTCATGTCACGTCTTCACGCTCCGCACTACCTTCAGCGTCTTCACAACCTGCCGCTCAATGACCAGGCCTGGCAGGAAATCACCGCCAGCGACATGATGGATATCCCGCTGCTCGGCAACATCACGGCCGGCATGCCCATCGAAGCCATCGCCGACTGCGGTACGGTTGCCGTGCCGACACGCATGGTGCGCCGCAACACCTACGCCCTGCGCGTGCGCGGCCATTCGATGATCAACTGCAATATCCATGATGGCGACATCATCATCATCGAACGCAGTGAAAGCGCCGAGAACGGCGAGACCGCCGTGGTGATGATCAACCAGCAGGAAGTGACGCTGAAGAAGCTGTATATCGAGAAGACCGGCGTGCGCCTGCAACCGGCCAACGACAGCATGGCCCCCATCTATCTCAAGAATGCCGATATCGAAGTGCTGGGCATGGTGATGGGCGTGGTGCGCGGCAATGCCGTCACTCACTGAGGACGACGCTTTGGTAAGATGGTGCCATGACCTATCTGATACCGGCACTGGCGCCCGAGGCGCACCATGAACACAGCATCGAGATCGAGAAGAGCCGCTTCATCGCCTGGCTGGCCCATACCCCGACGCCAGAAGGCATGACGCGGCTGCTGGCTCAGGCGCATCTCGCCCACCCCAACGCACGCCACCACTGCACGGCGTTCATCGCCGGGGCGCCCGATGAGCAGAATGCCATCGGCTTCTCCGATGATGGCGAGCCGGGCGGCACTGCTGGCAGGCCGATGTATCAGGTGCTCGAAGGCAGTGGCGTCGGTCAGGTGGCCTGTGTGGTGATCCGCTACTTCGGCGGTATCAAGCTGGGCACCGGCGGACTGGCGCGCGCATACAGCCGCGCAGTGCTCGAGGCGCTCGAGAACCTGCCCACCACGACCTTCACACCGCGCACGCCCAGGCGCCTGAAGGTCGGCTTCGCCCATGAGGCTGATGTTCGCCACTGGCTGAACGGCTACGATGTGCCGGTGGATGCCAGCGACTATGGTGCCGATGGCGTGGTGTTGACGGCGGGCTGGCCGCAGGGCGGTGCCCAGCCGCCGCTGGAAGAACTGCATGCGCGCCTCAAGGGAGCGCTGGAAGTGCTCGACTCCCGCGACTGATCTTCACCAGCGACTGATCGACGCCAGCGACTCCCTTTTGCTGTGCACAAACACGAACGCCATCGCTACCCCCTTGCTCGGGCGGCGATGGCGAAGGATGAGGCCAGCGCGCGTGAATTACCCTTGTCAGCGAACAGGGAAGCAGACACCAGCAGGACATTGAGTGAGGCTTTTGACCTGTAGAAGGTCTCCATGAAGGTGAGGCGTGATCCTGTCAACGGTATTCGACCCGATCCGCATGCACCGCATGATAAATGAGCCATTCCACACGAAAAGCGACTTGAATCGCCTATATCATTCGAAAAAGACGAATATCACGGCCAGTCGTCACCCTTATTCGGCCGCTGACGGATAACGGAACGCCTCGCCACAACCCTTCAATTCCTGCCCAGCAACCGTCAAGGTCGCCGTCAGTGGGTAGGGAGCGCCCTGCATCGAATCGAAGCAGGCACCCGGCGCGACCACCAGCTGCAACGGCTCGCCCTGCTTGCCGTCAGCCGGGAGTTGCGCCTTGAGCACACGGCTATCGTTTGCCTCGCGGGCGACCCGATAAGGCAGCTTGACCACCTGGACGCCTGACGAGCGAGCGCCAGCCTCCGTCTTTGCAGAGCGCTCGGATTCCTGCGCCTCGTGTAGCGACTCGAGCAAGCCCTGCATGACCGTCAGCGTCAGCAGATTGTGCTCGCTGTCGAGACTGACCTGCCAACCGGGCTCATTACCCTGTGCCACCAGCAGTGGCTTTTGTGTCGTCGGATGAATCACGCGCCGATCATCCTGCACACACTCCAGGTTGCCGCGGGCATTCTGCAGCATCGCCTCGGAACCCTTGAACCACACCTCCAACCCCTCTTCACCGGGCAGCGCCTTCGCATCACCAGACGCCTTCTCGGCCGGCGATGCACCGACATTGGCCTGATAGCGCTCGCCCGAGGCACTGACGACCCGCTCCAGGGTATAGGCATGCCGTCGTGACCACAGCCGCAACCACTCATGCGACGCCTCGGCGTCGCCTTCGCTGAAGGCCATCAGCAGATCCTGCGCCGGAGTACATCGCCACACCTGATACTCACTCGCCCGGGGCGGTGGCAGAAAGCTGGCGGGCAAGGTCACGGCAGCGGCCTTGCCCAGCGATTCCGCACTGGGCGGCGCAGGCTTCTTCGCCACCTCATGCACCACGGGGCCCGGGTCCTGTGCGGGAGCTGGCACCTTCAGCGGCGGTTGGCCAGCATCCGTCCCTGTCGTGGCGTCCTGACTCCACGGCAGGGAGGTACATGCGGCCAGCAGCAGGGGCACCGCCAGAGGCGACAGGCGCCATCCCGTTCGACCGGCAGCGATCATCCCTGGCGTGAGGCTCGCGGCCCACCTATGGAGCAACGCACGGAAAATGGCAAAAAGACGGCAGCAATGACGTGACATGATGAACCCTCCCTGGGCATGTCGGACGACAAGAGGCAACGCAGGAGTCTCACGATGAGACACTGCGGCATGGCTGGACTTCAAGGCGGAGACGGCGGCCTTCCTGGCGCACCCTACCGAAGTCTATCAAGCGCAGTGAAGCTTGTGGGGATGGGAATGCCCTGAGAGCGCAAGACGCGTGCGCTGCAGGCCTTGCATGCCCCCCCTCTTGACGCCTGACTCCGGAACCCTTCGTATGCCGCTGCCCCGAGTGATACGCGAGTCGCCATGAATATGAGACAGTATCATGAGCGCCCTCGGTCAACCGCGTGTCATGGTGGTTGCCTGGCAGGGGGGGGAGATCCCGCTGCCACTCCCCCACTGATCCAGTCTCGTGGGAGTATTTGACCCGCTCGCGGCTTGCGCCAAGACTTTCAACTTATCGTTCTCGACTCGCCTATCCAACTGGCCTGTCTCAACTTGCCGTTCGCAACGCACCTTTCTCACTCAACCTCTCAACATGAGCACCATTCATCATGCTTGAATTGCGCCATCTGCGTACCCTGCTGGCCTTGCGTGATGCTGGCTCGCTGGTCGAAGCCGCGGAGCGTGTCCACCTCACCCAGTCCGCCCTGTCCCATCAACTGAAGGACCTAGAGGAGCGCCTGGGCGCGCCGCTGTTCATCCGCAAGACGCGCCCCGTGGAGTTCACCCGCGCCGGGCAGCGCCTGTTGTCGCTGGCAGAGCAGGTACTGCCGCAGTTCCGCATGGCCGAGCGCGACATTGCCCGCATGGCGGGTAGCGAGCAGGGTCGGCTGCACATGGCCATCGAGTGCCATAGCTGTTTTCAGTGGCTGATGCCGACAGTGGACCGCTTCCGCGATCACTGGCCGGAGATTGAAGTCGATATCCCTTCGGGCCACAGCTTCGCTCCCCTGCAGGCATTGGGCCGCGAGCAGCTGGACCTGGTCATCACCGCCAACCCGGTGGAGTTGACCGGTATCCAGTACATTCCACTGTTCCGCTATGAGGTCATGCTGGCCGTGGCACGCCAGCATGCATTGGCCATCAAGGGCCATGTGGAGCCGCAGGACCTGTGTGACGAGACCTTGATCATCTATCCGGTCGAGCATGATCGCCTGGACGTCTTCACCCAGTTCCTCGAACCCGCCAACGTGAGCCCGCGCGAGATCCGCAGCGCGGAGATGACGGTGATGATGATGCAGCTGGTCGCCAGCGGCCGCGGCGTCACGGCGCTCCCCAACTGGGCACTGGCCGAGTATCTGACGCGCGATTACGTGCGCGGCCTGTCGCTGGGCGACGGTGTCTGGGCCACACTCTACGCCGCCGTCAGAGAAGACTTGCTCGGCACGCCATGGATGGACGACTTCCTGCGTACCGCCCGTGAGACTTCATTCGAGGTGCTGAGTGGCGTGAAGCCTGCCTGATCCCCGGACCTCAGCGCTTACGAGGAATGGATACACGAAAGCCCCACCACTCGATGCCTTGCGGCCTGTCGAGTGGTGGGGCTTCTTGTTAGTACTGCTCACTGCTTGTTCACGCCATATCACGTCGGCTTGCGTCCAAGACTTTTTCTTCAGCACAAACAGAACCGCCCCAGCATGAGCTGGGGCGGTTCTTGACATCTATCATCTCAAGCGGAAAGCATTCCGCAATGAGTGATGATCAGTCGATAGCCTTGACGTTGGCTGCCTGCAGGCCTTTCTGGCCCTGAGTCACATCGAAGGAGACCTGCTGGCCGTCCTGCAGGGTCTTGAAGCCATCAGCCTGGACTTCGGAGAAGTGAACGAACAGATCGTCACCACCGTCAGCCGGAGCGATGAAACCAAAACCTTTAGCGTCGTTGAACCACTTAACTGTACCTGTAGCCATGAGAAATTCCTCTCTGATCAGCATGTTTGAAATAACGGGCATTACCCGAAGAGCGTGGGCAAAGCAAAACCATGCATCAAATCAGCGAGGCTTCTCGGGGCGCTCAAGGCGATTTACCGAGCAGCACAGGCGACTGAGTGGTGCGTCTTGCTATCCAACAGGGGCTACATTGCACGCTAACCCATGATCACGTCAAGCCTTTTCGACAATCACTTCACACGGTCGTCAATCGATGCCACTCCAGCCATGTCAGAAATCCCCCTTCCGGCAGCTGAAGGTTAGGTGCATCGGTCCCCAACAGCAGGCGGTCTCCCTCGAGCGTGACGCGCCGAACGAGCGTCACCTCATCCCAGTCGGCGATCGTGGCCAGCGACAGATGATGGCAGACCTCCTCTCTCTCATTGTCCCACTGCCAGCGCCCACAGTAGGCAAAACCCTCTCGAAAGGCGGCGACCAGCTGATCATCCGTCGGCGCCATCCCCAGAGGCTGACGCTCACAGGACACCAGCTGCACGCTCATGTAGCCATTGGCCATGTAATGCAGCTGCCCCTTGCACTCGCCCAGCGGCTCCAGCTCGCGCCCATCCGGCCAGGCATACCAGAAGCGCTTCAGCCGCCATGCGCCGATCAAGTCAGGATGCAGTGAAAAGGAAGATTGCCGCATGGCCGATTCCTCAAACGGTCGTGATCAGGTGGCGTGCTCGTCCTGGAGTGACGGCGGCTTGACCGGCGGCAAGGGCACAGGAGCCTTGCGTTCCAGCTGGCTGGAGGTCAGTGGCAGCAACAGGCTGAAGCGCGCGCCCTTGAGCGATCTGCCCTTGTCCACCACCACACTGCCACCGTGGGAGTGCAGGATCTTCTGCACGATCGAGAGCCCCAGCCCGTAGCCGCCGGAGGCACGCGTCCGCGAATCATCCAGGCGCGCGAAGGGCTTGAAGACCTTCTTGCGATCTTCCTCATTGATGCCGGGGCCATCGTCCTCGACATCGAGCCTGACCACCTGCGGGTCACTGGTGATACGCACCAGCACACGGGAATCCGCGTGCCGGCAGGCGTTGGAGACCAGATTCTGCAGCGCCCGCTGCAGATAGCGTGCCTCGGCCTCGACTTCCAGCGCCTCGCCTTCGATGCTCAGCAGCAACTCAGGATGCAGCGGCGCCAGCGTCTCGCAGACCTGCTCCGCGATCTCGCGGCAATCCACCATGCCGAGGTCCAGCTGGATACCGGCGGCATTGTTGAGGCGTGCGTAGGTCAGGATCTCGTCGATCAGCTTGTCGAGCTCCTCGATGTCACCGTCCGCGCCCCTTATCTGACGCTGGACGAAATCATCATCGACCATGTCCTCGATCATCTGCAGCGCGAAGCGGATACGTGCCACCGGGGTACGCAATTCATGCGAGACCGCCCGAATCATGTCCTGCTGCGCGCCCAGCAACCCCTGCACCCGCTCGGCCATGCCATTGAAGGCCATGCCGAGGCGCCCGAGAAAGTCATTGGACTCGATGCGCACCCGCGTATCGAGATAACCGCCCGCAATGCGTGTCGCGGCCTTTTCCAGACGCGTCAAACGTGCCTCCAATGAACGCACCACCAGATAGATGACGCCGCCCAGCAGACTGATGACCGCCAGTATCATGGCGATGATCAAGGCCGGTGGTGTCGTCTCGAAACCGCGGATGGGGCCGACCTTGAGCATGGCGCGGTCACCCAGGCGAGTATAGAGCGCCATCGCCTGACCATGACTGGCCACGTTGAGCACCACCCGGCCGGCTTCCAGGCGACTGGCCTGCTGCGCATCGAGATTCTGCGGAATGTCAGGCAGCAGCGCGAAGGACAGACCGGAAGCCTGCTGCAGCTGGGCCAGCAAGTCGCTGCGCTGCTCGGCATTCATGGGCTGCAGGGTGTCATGCAGCGACACCATCAATCCGCGCAACTGGCGCTCCGCGAGATGCAGCAGCCGGAATTCCAGCACCCTCTCTTCGCCCGGCACCGCCATCAGCAGCTGCCAGCCGGCGTCATCATGCGGCCGCACCAGAGGCCGCCCTGCCTCAAGGCGGCGCTGCTCCCACCAGCTGAGGTCAAAGACCGCTGCCGGTGCCAGCAACAACCGCCCATCCAGCAGTTGGGCGCTCCGATTGAGGAAAGCCCCGCGCTCAGCCTCCGGCGTGGCCGCGATCTGACTCACCAGCAGGCGCATCGGCGCCGCGCCCAGGCGCGTCTGGTAGGCCTCCAGTCGGACCATGTTGGTCAGCTGAAAGCCGCCCAGCGCGATGCCCAGCGTGAGCACCAATGCCACCAGCAAGACGGCATAGACACGCAGGAAGATACTGTCGGAGAGAGCCCGGCGCATCGTCTAGAGGTCCTTGACGAACAGGTATCCCTTGCTGCGCACCGTCTTGATCCGCTCAGGATGATTGGGATCATCGCCAATCTTGGGGCGGATGCGCGAGACGCGCACATCGATGGAACGGTCCTGGCCGTCGTACTTGATACCGCGCAGCGCAGAGAAGATTTCCTCACGCGTGAGCACGCGCCCTGCATTCGAGGACAGCAGCCACAGCAGGTCGAACTCGGCACTGGTCAGTTCGATGCGCTCGCGCGCCAGCCATGCCTCGCGGGTGGCGTTGTCGATCTCGAGATCATTGAACACCAGGCGAGTCTCACCGGCGGCCACTTCGGGGCCATCGGCGCGACGCAGCAAGGCTCGCATGCGTGCCAGCAGGACACGCGGCTGCACCGGCTTGGGCACGTAATCGTCGGCCCCCATCTCCAGGCCCAGCACCTGATCCATGTCATCGGTACGCGCCGTCAGCATCAGGATCGGCCCGGCGAACTGAGGCCGCACGCGACGACAGATGGACAGACCATCCTCGCCCGGCAGCATCAGGTCCAGAATCACGATGTCGGGGCGCAGACTGATGATCAGGTCCACCGCCCGCGCGCCGTCATTCTCGACGCTCACGCGGAAGTTGTTGGCTTCGAGGTATTCGCGCGTCAGTGTCGCCAGACGCTCGTCATCCTCAACAATCAATACATGTTCTTGCGCATTGGTATCCAAGGGCATTCCATCCGCATCGTTGGGTCAACGTGGCCAGCAGCTCACAAGCAGTTACTTTCCTGTGCCACGTCGTAACCTTTTCAGGGTGATTTGTCACGAATGATACGCCAATTTGGGCGTTTACGCGCCAGCAGCGCAGGCACCATCTACATTGACGCAGCGCAGAAAATTTAACACCTGAACGCTTGACATCCCCCAGCGGCAAGGCCGGATTTTCAACCACACCTTACCCACAAGTTATCCACTTGCACGCCCCATCAAACAACACTATCTTGTGTCCAAAATCAGCTTACACCCCATATGTAGGGTTTTGGCGACGTCGACGCCCATAGATCATGGCGACGATTGTCAAGCCCCGAAAGCATGAATCAGCGTATGGGACGGCAGTCACGCAATGCTGCCGGATCCGTGTCTCATGAACGCTATCAGGCTCAGTCCGGGCGATGATTGCCCCGCCTGAGCCTGATCGAGTTTCTCGACGACAAGGCTGACGACGACAGAATGTCCCCGGGGCGCAGGCAGGAATTTCCAGTCTGCGCCCCGACACGAATTGCCCTCGAGCCCTAACGGGCAACGATTCACCTTCAGACGATTCAGGAAGGCGTCATGGATTCCACTTTCAGCACCGATCAGGCGGCCGTCGACGTGACCGCACCTCAGCGCCTGCGCGTCATCAAGCGCACTGGCGATGTCGCGCCCTTCGATGCCAGCAAGATCTCCGTCGCACTGTCCAAGGCGTTCATCGCCGTGGAAGGCGACCAGGTCGAGTCCAGCTCGCGTATCCGCGATCTGGTCCAGCAGCTGACCAGCCAGATCACCGATGCCTTCCAGCGTCGCATGCCTGACGGTGGCACCTTGCACATCGAAGACATCCAGGATCAGGTCGAGCTGGCGCTGATGCGCTCCGGCGAGCACAAGGTCGCCCGTGCCTATGTGCTGTACCGCGATGAGCACGCCCGTGCCCGCAGCGCGCAGAACGACGGCATCGCCAAGCCGCACCCGACCATCAACGTCACGCACCTGGACGGCAGCGTGCGTCCGCTGGATCTGGGCCGTATCGAGACCCTCGTCTTCGATGCCTGCGCCGAGCTGTCCAACGTCGATGCCCAGAAGATCGTCGATGACTCCCTGAAGAATCTGTACGACGGCGTGCCGGTCGATGGCGTGTCCACC
The DNA here is from genome assembly GCF_030264805.1 of Cobetia sp. LC6. Taxonomy (NCBI): domain Bacteria; kingdom Pseudomonadati; phylum Pseudomonadota; class Gammaproteobacteria; order Oceanospirillales; family Halomonadaceae; genus Cobetia; species Cobetia sp. LC6. The sequence goes on from NZ_JASSPL010000002.1 coordinate 183,681, forward strand.
GCGCTGATGATGACTGCGCGTACGCTGGTCGAGAAGGACCCGAACTACACCTACGTCACCGCCCGCCTGCTGCAGGACAACCTGCGCCGCGAAGCCTTGAGCTTCCTCAAGGTCGCTGACGAGGCCACCTTCGGCGAGATGAAGGACCACTACCCGGTCGCCTTCAAGGCCTACATCGAAAGCGGTATCGCCTTCGAGCAGCTGGACGAGCAACTGGCCACCTTCGATCTGGAGCGTCTCGGCGCGGCCATCGATCACACGCGTGACAACCAGTTCACCTACCTCGGCCTGCAGACCCTGTACGACCGCTACTTCCTGCACCAGAACGACGTGCGCTACGAGCTGCCGCAGGTCATGTTCATGCGTGTCGCCATGGGCCTGTCCCTGAACGAGGAAGATCGCGAAGGCCGTGCCATCGAGTTCTACGAGCTGCTGTCCAGCTTCGACTACATGGCTTCCACGCCGACGCTGTTCAACGCGGGTACCCGTCGCAGCCAGCTGTCCAGCTGCTACCTGACCACCGTGCCGGACGCCCTCGACGGCATCTACGGCGCCATCCGCGACAACGCCATGCTCTCCAAGTGGGCGGGTGGTCTCGGCAACGACTGGACGCCAGTGCGTGCGCTGGGGTCGTACATCAAGGGCACCAACGGCAAGTCCCAGGGCGTCGTGCCCTTCCTGAAGGTCGTCAACGACACCGCCGTTGCCGTCAACCAGGGTGGCAAGCGCAAGGGCGCCGTCTGTGCCTACCTGGAAACCTGGCACATGGACGTCGAGGAATTCCTCGACCTGCGCAAGAACACCGGTGATGACCGTCGCCGTACCCACGACATGAACACCGCCAACTGGGTGCCGGACCTGTTCATGAAGCGTGTCTTCGATGACACCGAGTGGACCCTGTTCTCACCGTCCGACTGCCCGGACCTCCACGACCTGTACGGCGCGGCCTTCCAAGCGCGTTACGAGCAGTACGAGGAGATGACCCGTCAGGGCCAGCTGAAGCTTTACAAGCGCGTCAAGGCGCGTGATCTGTGGCGCAAGATGCTCTCCATGCTGTTCGAGACCGGTCACCCGTGGATCACCTTCAAGGACCCGTGCAACCTGCGCAGCCCGCAGCAGCACGCCGGAGTCGTGCACTCGTCCAACCTGTGCACCGAGATCACCCTCAACACCTCCGAGGACGAGATCGCGGTCTGCAACCTGGGCTCGATCAACCTGGCGCAGCACGTCATCGACGGCAAGCTGGATGGCGACAAGCTCAAGAAGTCGGTGCGTACCGCCGTGCGCATGCTCGACAACGTCATCGACATCAACTACTACGCTGTCCCGCAGGCGCGTCGCTCCAACATGCGTCACCGCCCGGTCGGCCTCGGTATCATGGGCTTCCAGGACGCGCTCTATGCGCAGTCCATCGCCTATGCCTCCGAAGAAGCCGTGACCTTCGCCGACGAATCCATGGAACTCGTCAGCTATCACGCCATCGAAGCTTCCAGTGATCTGGCCGCCGAGCGTGGTCGTTACGAAAGCTTCGACGGTTCGCTGTGGAGTCAGGGCATCCTGCCGATCGATTCCATCGAGAAGCTCAAGACCGAGCGTGGCGCCGACTACATCGAGATGGATGAAAGCCAGACTCAGGACTGGGACTACATCCGCGAGAAGGTCCGCACCCAGGGCATGCGCAACTCCAACGTGATGGCGATCGCGCCGACCGCGACGATCTCCAACATCTGTGGTGTCTCGCAGTCCATCGAGCCGACCTACCAGAACCTGTTCGTCAAATCGAACCTGTCTGGCGAGTTCACCGTGGTCAACGCCTACATGGTCAACGACCTCAAGGCGCGCGGCCTGTGGGACGAGGTCATGATCAACGACCTCAAGTACTACGACGGCAGCGTGCAGCCGATCGAGCGCATCCCGGAAGACCTCAAGGCGCTGTACGCCAACGCCTTCGAAGTCGAGCCGAAGTGGATCGTCGAAGCCGCCTCGCGTCGTCAGAAGTGGATCGATCAGGCCCAGTCCCTGAACCTGTACATCCAGGGCGTGTCCGGCAAGAAGCTGGACGTGACCTACCGCATGGCTTGGTTCCGTGGCCTCAAGACCACCTATTACCTCCGTGCTCTGGGTGCGACCGCCGTGGAGAAGTCCACCGTCGATCGCAGCAAGCACAACGCCGTCGGCAACGCCCCGACTCCGACACCCGCTCCCGCGCCGACTCCGGCACCGGAAGCCAAGCCGGAACCGCGCGGCATCGAAGACTTCCTGCAGGGCAAGAGCGGCCAGCGCGCCCCCTCCGCCAGCAACATCGATGAATTGGGCTGTGAGGCCTGTCAGTAAGCGATTGCGCCAGATCCGAGTCCGCTGACGCTGGCTCACCGCCTGCAAGACATGCTTTGCAGGCGGACTGCGGCAAATCCACAAGACCGAGCCTCGCTCGGTCTTGTGCCGCCACCAACAAACACTGCCTCCTGACATTCCCTCGAAACAAGCCCGGGCCTGACTCCCCGCCGGGAGCCACGCCACTCGATGGCGCTCGCGTCGTAGAACGCACCGCCCCTGCCTTTTCGTCACGCTGACTGCCCGCGTGACCATCACCGAACACGAGGAACGCAACATGTTGAACTGGGACGATTTCCACGAAGACGACGCCCCCGCTGCCGAGAAGCCGGCGACAGCCAAACCGGCGCCGCAGCCCGAAGCTCCCGCTGCTGCCCCGGCGGCTGACGCTGTCGTCGCGAGCGAGAACAGCGAAGGCTACGCGGTCAGCGATGCCGAGCGCATCGCCCGCGCCCAGCAGGCGCTGGACGATCTCGACGTGGCCAAGGGTCTGGAAGAACTGGAAATGGGTGCCCAGCGCATTCAGGTCGACGAGAAGCGCATGATCAATGCCCGCGCCGACGTCAACCAGCTGGTGCCCTTCAAGTACGACTGGGCATGGCAGAAGTACCTCGACGGCTCCGCGAACCACTGGATGCCGCAGGAAGTGAACATGAACGCGGACATCGCGCTCTGGAAGAGCCAGGACGGCCTGACCGAGGACGAGCGTCTGATCGTGATGCGCTCGCTGGGTTACTTCTCCACTGCCGACTCGCTGGTCGCCAACAATCTGGTGCTGGCCGTCTACAAGAACATCACCAACCCGGAGTGCCGCCAGTACCTGCTGCGTCAGGCCTTCGAAGAGGCGATCCACACCCACGCCTACCAGTACTGCATCGAGTCACTGGGCATGGACGAAGGCGAAGTCTTCAACATGTACCGTGAAGTGGACTCCGTGGCGCGCAAGTCCGCCTGGAGCCTCAAGCACACCCAGGCGCTGGCGCGTGCCGACTTCCACACCGGTACACCGGAAGCGGACCAGGAATTCCTGCGCAACCTGATCGGCTTCTACGCCGTCACCGAAGGCATCTTCTTCTACTGCGGCTTCTCCCAGATCCTGTCCATGGGACGTCGCAACAAGATGACCGGCGTCGCCGAGCAGTTCCAGTACATCCTGCGTGACGAGTCCATGCACCTGAACTTCGGCATCGACGTGATCAACCAGATCAAGGTCGAGAACCCGCACCTGTGGACCGCCGAATTCCAGGACGAAGTCACCCAGATGATTCTGGAAGGCACCCAGCTCGAGATCGAATACGCGCGTGACACCATGCCGCGCGGCGTGCTGGGCATGAACGCGGCCATCATGGAGGAATACCTCCACTTCATCTGCAACCGTCGCCTCGCGCAGCTGGGCCTCAAGGAGCAGTTCCCGGGCGCCAAGAACCCGTTCCCGTGGATGTCCGAGATCATCGACCTGCGCAAGGAGAAGAACTTCTTCGAGACGCGCGTCACCGAATATCAGGTCGGCGGTGCCCTGAGCTGGGATTGATGTGAAGTATTGGCCTTCACTTGCTTTTGTGGAGGCCAAAAAAAACGCCCGAAGCTGCAACTTCGGGCGTCTCGAGCGTCAGGGCGTGTGGTCACCCCAAAATGCTCAGGTAGGCTAGCTACCAAATGCGGAGGCATTGTCTCCTTCTGGTTAGCCAAGATCAAGTTGGCCGCCCCACCGATTGAGGAGATTAGCCATGGCTAAAACTCAAAGCGGCAAGAAGAAGGTACATGTCCCACCGCACACCCGGACATCACCTTCTGGAAAGACAGTGAAAGTGCCTGAGCATTATCGCTCCACTCCGAACTGATCAGCAGAAAACGAACGGGCCATGTCATTGATATGGCCCGTTTTTGCGTCCAGCGCCCGCACAGGGTAGGCTTCGCGCCGTCCCGACTCTCCCCGGCTTCACGTGAAAGGAACGAACATGCAACTCGGTATCATCGGACTCGGCCGCATGGGCGGCAATATCGCTCGTCGCTTGATGCGCAATGGCCACGAAGTGGTCGCCCATGACCGTGACGCGGCAATCGCCCAGTCACTGGTCGCCGACGGTGCGACGCACGTCGATAGTCTCGTGGAACTGGTTCAGCAGCTCGAGGCGCCGCGCGCTGTCTGGGTCATGCTGCCGGCTGGCGAGATCACCGAGCAGACCATCGCCACGCTGGCCGAGCTGATGGAAACCGGCGACACCATCATCGATGGCGGCAACACCTTCTACAAGGACGACATCCGCCGCGCCGCGGCTCTCAAGCTGAAGGGCCTGAACTACGTCGATGTGGGCACTTCCGGCGGCGTGTGGGGCCTGGAGCGCGGCTACTGCATGATGATCGGCGCCGAGAAGGCCGTGTTCGAGCATCTCGAGCCGCTGTTCGATACCCTCGCCCCGGGCTATGGCGACCTCGAGCGCACCAAGGGCCGCAACGCCCCGGATGAGCGCGCCGAGCGCGGCTACATCCACGCCGGTCCGGTCGGTGCCGGTCACTATGTGAAGATGGTCCACAACGGCATCGAGTACGGCCTGATGCAGGCTTACGCCGAGGGCTTCGAGCTGATGCAGAGCAAGGGCTCCGAAGACCTTCCGGAAGACCAGCGCTTCGACCTCAATCTGGCTGATATCGCCGAGGTATGGCGTCGTGGCAGCGTGGTGTCTTCCTGGCTGCTCGACCTGACCGCCCAGGCACTGGCCGGGGATGCGCGTCTGGACCACTACAGCGGTGCCGTCTCCGACAGTGGCGAAGGCCGCTGGACCGTCGATGCCGCCGTCGAGCAGGGCGTCGCCGTGCCGGTGCTGGCCAATGCGCTGTTCTCGCGCTTCAGCTCGCGCAAGGAAAACACCTACGCCAACCGCCTGCTGTCGGCGATGCGCTTCGGCTTCGGTGGCCATGTCGAGCCGCCCAGAAAAGACTGAGCGCCTGCTCTGACACGCCAGACGTGAAACGCCCCACTCATGGAGATCATGAGCGGGGCGTTGTCGTTTGCGGGGCCTGCTGCCAGCGCGGTGGAGTGTCAGCCGCTCTTTCTGCCAGCCCTGTCAGCCATCCATGGTAGTCACTGGCGTGATCGGTCATCGCCATCCACCGGCGTCAACGTCATCTGTTGACCGCGCATGTTGATATCAAACTCCCCGAGGAAACTCATGCCCAGCAGCACCACCTCATCGTGCATGCCCGGCACGATGGCCCCGCGCACCTCGCGCTGGCTGAGCCCCGCCAGACTGACGGCGTCCAGTGTGGTCAAGGCGCCGTGACTGATGCCATTGGCAGTGGTGAAGCGCGCATCCCGCCCGCGTGGCAGCTGCAGGCGCTCGGCCAGCGCCTCGGACACCGAGACATAGGTAGCGCCGGTATCGAGCAGGAAGGTCACCGGTTGACCATTGATCGCGCCGGGGGCCACGAAGTGCCCGGAGCGATTGCGCGACAGCGTCAGCGGCTCTCCGGAGGACAGCGACTGACCGGCCAGCGAGGCATTGGGCCGGGTACGCTCATCAAGCTGACCCTGGAACCACCACACCAGCATGGCGAGAATCAGCGCCCAGCACAGCACCAGCATGCCGACACCATAACGGCGGGTCGCGCGACCTCCTGAATCACTCATCCACCACCACCCCGCAACAGCAGACGCAGGCCGACGGCGCACAGTGCGAAGCCGAGAACCAACGGCGCCCCGATCAACCAGCCGCGCGTCCCCGGCAGGCTGGCCTCATGCGGGGCATCGAGGCGATAGACCAGCGCCATGCTCTCCCCCACGGCGGGCGTCGGCGAGGGCGCCGCCAGCGGCGAGATGATCTCGTGCCAGCCACCACGCTGATCCTGATAACGCACCACGGGCGCATACTGGATCGACTCGATATTGAAGCGCCCGCCCGGCGGCAGCCCCGCCATCGCCAGGGCCTCATCCTCACTGAGCCTGCCGCCCTTGGGCAGATGGATAGGGCCACGCCCTTCGACGTGCAGCGTGCGGTCGTGGTTGATGACCTCGCCCATCACCTGTGCGCTGTTGCGGGCGAAGGACTGCGCCTGCTGCCAGCGATAGCCGCCGAGCAGCACCAAGGCGATGCCGATGATGATCAATCCCCAGGTCAACGCCATGCGATGCCTCCTTGTGGTCGGTGCCATCATGCACGACGCGGTGTCGAGGTGCGGGCCTGGACGTGGTCGCTCACATCATGGGCCACGCCCTGCTCGTGTCCGCCGGCCGCTTCCAGCCTGGCGCTCAGCGCATCGAACTGGCGCCAGCGCGCATGCGCCAGTGGCGTGACACCTTCGGCGTCCGCCAGATTGACGTCGGCACCGTGGGCCAGCAGCTGCTCGACGATCTGCTGATAGTCAACGCCGCCATCCCCCAGCAACACGGCCTCGATCAGCGCCGTCCAGCCGAGCGTATTCTGGTGATTGACGTCGACATCGGTCTCCTCGAGCAACTGACGGCAGATATCGGCATGACCACGCTCACTGGCCGACATCAGTGCAGTGGAAGAGAAGCGATTGAGCACCGTCGCCGAGGCACCATGCGCCAGCAGCCGGCTCAGACAACGGCCATAGCCGAGCGCAGCGGCGGCCAGCAGGGGCGTATCGTGCAGGGCATCGGTCTGCTCGCAATCGGCGCCGGCGGCCAGCAGGGCCTCCACCGCCTCCGGCTGATTGGCCTGCACCGCGACCAGCAATGGCGAGCGCCCGCGATAATCCACGTCATTGACGCGCTCGTGCGCATCGTGGGCGGCCAATGCCTGTGCCAGGCCCTCCAGATCGCCATGCTGAGCACACATTGTCATGTCCTTCATCACCACCTCCTGACGCCCGGCGTAACGGATGCTTACTCTCAGACAGCCTATGCGATCCTGAGCGTGACCGTTAGCCCCGCCAGCGTTCAATCGGCGCCTTGAGCCTCACCGATCTGGCATGGCGCGACGAATGACAGGCAAAAAAAAGCGCTCCCGAAGGAGCGCCAGTTCGTCATCACCGCAGGGCGCGGCAGACGAGACTCAGAAACGAAGCCCGTCCAGCTGCCAGCCGGACACCGTCAGAATACGGTGTCGTCCTGGCCGCGCCCAATCATCTCTCGGGATGGCCGTGATAGTGCTGCACTATCAAGACAATACCGCCGATAAACGAGGCGGCACTCTGTCATTCCGTCGGCTGCGCCCCGACCAGCGGGGAACTCGGCAGCCAGACGCGCGCCGCCAGGCCGCCCAGTCTGGAGCGCTCAAGCGCCAGCTCGCCCCCATAGAGCGCCATCAGATCGTCGACGATCGCCAGCCCCAGACCGGAGCCTGAGCGCCCCTCATCAAGACGTGCCCCACGCCCCAGCGCGGCGGCACCCTCTTCTTCGTTCATGCCTGGGCCATCGTCCTCGATGATCAACAGCACGCCGCCATCGCGGGTCTCGCTGCTGACGCGGACCTGCTGGCGAGCCCATTGCAAGGCGTTCTCGAGCAGGTTGCCGACCATTTCCTGCAGATCCTGCGGGTCGACCCGCACGCTGGCGTCGTCCTCCAGCGCCAGACTGAGCGTGATGCCACGCCGGCTCGCCAAGCGCCCGAGCCCTTCGAAGACCGGCCCCGCCGCCTCACGCAGGCTGATGCGCCCGCTGAGATGCGCGCCACCGGCGGCACTGGCACGCGCCAGGTGGTGACGCACGGCTTCATCGATGCGCTTGAGCTCGGCGTCGATTCGCGCCCGGTCCTCACCGTCGAAGCGCTCGGACTGCGCCTTGAGCACGCTGACCGGCGTCTTGAGGGCATGCGCCAGATTGCCGGCAGCCGCACGACCGCGCTCGATCAAGCGCTGATCACGCTCGAGCACGGCATTGATGGCGCGGGTCAGCTCGGTCAGCTCCGGCGGCAGCCGGGTCTCTTCCAGCCGCTCCGCCTCGCCGTCGGCGACTTTCTTGAGGCGAGCCCGCAGGCGCCGCAGTGGCGCCAGCCCCCAGCTGATCTGCGCGGCAGAGCCGCACACCAAAAGCGATGCCAAGGCCACCAGCGCGCCCGCCAGCAGCCACTCGAAGCGCGCGACCTCGGCGTCGACCTCACTACGACTGGCCGCTACCATCACGTGCAGTGGCTGGTTGCGGCCGGGCAGGCGAATATCACGCTCGAGGGAGCGCAGCACCTGATGGCGCGGGCCCTTGAGGTCACGGCTGATGATGACGCCCTTGTCCATGTCTTCCAGCGGCGGCAGGCGCTGATCCCACAGCGAGCGCGACGTCAGCACATTGCCGTTGCGATCGGAAATCTGCCAGTACCAGCCCGAATAGGCCTGATCGAAGCGCGGGTCACCCAGCGAGCGCGTCAGACCGGGGCGGCCCTTCTCGCGGTCGAACTGGATGGCGGCGATCAGCACCTTCGACAGCGACAGCAGGCGCTGGTCGAAGGCGGTGGTCACGGCATCACGGAAGCTCCAGGCCAGACCGAGTCCGGTCAGCGGCATGACGATCAAGGCAATGACCAGCGAGCCGCCCAGCAAGCGGCGGCCGACGGACAGTGGCTTCATGCGTCGCGGCCATCCGTCGGCGTCTGTGTCTCGGCATCCGGATCACGCAGACGATAGCCACGCCCGCGCAGCGTCTCGATGCGCTCGGCACCCAGCTTGCGACGCAGACGGCTGATCTGCACATCGATGACATTGGAATCGGGTTCATGGTCGCGGTCATAGACATGCTCGACCAGTTCAGAACGGCTGACCACACCGGGCACGGCGTGCATCAGGTGCATCAGCAGACGCGTTTCCTGGGCGGTCAGCGACACGGGGCGCCCCGCCAGACTGACGGTACCGCCGTGGGTGTCACAGGCCAGATCGCCCAGCTTGAGCACGGGGTGGGCATGGCCGCGTGAGCGACGCACCAGCGCCCGCAGACGGAAGATGACCTCGGCGGTCTCGAAGGGCTTGGTGACGTAATCATCGGCGCCAGCAGAGAAGCCGGCGGCCTTGTCAGACCAGCGCTCGCGCGCGGTCAGCACCAGCACCGGCACCTCGATGCCAGCTTCCCGCCACTGGGACAGCCAGCGGGTGCCATCGCCGTCCGGCAGGCCGAGGTCCAGCACGACGGCATCGTAGCTCTCGGTCTGGATCAAAAAGTCGGCGTCTCCCCCGGTGGTGGCATGCTCGACCAGTACATCGGCTTCCCCCAGGCGCGCCATCAGCGCTTCGGCCAACGGCATGTCATCTTCAACCAGCAATATCTTCATCGGTTCTCGGGCTCCTGACGCAAGCGGCGTTCTACCGGTGGCGCAATGGACAATGGCACTAGCATACCGTTCCTCAGGGCCGCCAGGCACCCTCGACGCCCTTGTCACAGCCTGCGCTGGCACTGCCTGGCCTGGCCACTGCCTGCCTCATCCTACTGACGCTCGGCCTCAGCATTGCCGCCGTCAGTCACGAGCGGCGTGTCGTCGGTCTCGGGCTTGGTCGGGGGCTTGGTCAGGGGCTCGGACAAGGAACCGCTGCCAGCGCGACGCATGGCATCGAGATTGACCCCGCGCACCTCACGCAGACTGCCATCCGAGGCGCGCACGGTGAATCTGGCCATCTGGCCCTGCGGCCCGAGCATCTCGACCTCATAGATCAGCTCGCCGTGCGTCTCTTCGAGCTCCACCTCGACCACCTGGCCCAGCCAATCGCGCTCGAGGCTATCCAGCAGCTCGGACAACGAGATGACACGTCCGGCAGCGACTTCATCGTGCAGGCTGCGCCAGCGCTCGCTGTCACACAGCGCATGCGGCGGCAGTGCCAGCGCGCCGACCAGCAGGCTCCCGAGCCCGAGGCACAGCCAGACATAACGTTGCCGCCTTTGACTGCCACGCGCTGCATCGGCGTCTGGCTGAGCCTTGTGGGAAGTCTGCATGAAGGGGAACCTCGTGAATGACGGCGGGGCTGGTGTACGCCCAAGGCGGGCGTCTGCGCGTGGCGAGCAATCTAGCAACGGAATGTGCAATCAAACCTGCGTTGGAACAACGCGGACCATCCCGAGAGCAACCACTGACCCTGTGATGCAGAGACTGACAGGAGGCAATGAACCTCAGATGAATTCACGTCTCAGCATCGCGCAAGGTCGCCTGGCCCACAGTGAGTGCCATGCCCAGCCATCCTTGAGGAGGGTGTCATGTCCCCATCAGACGCGTCCCGTATTGCTCCCGCGCGTGAATCAGACTCCGCATCCCGACAGCCGCCGTCCGCAGGCGCAGGTACCGGCCCGTCTCGCTTCTGGCTCGCCAGCCGGGCGGTCCAGCACTGGCGACACGGCCTGGGCGTCAGTGCACTCGGCCTGATGCTGGGCTCGGCACCCGCCTATGCCAATGGCATCGAGGACCTGCCGGTGCGCCACCAGCTGTCGGCGGCAGAGCTCTCGACCTCCGGACTCTCCGCAAATGGCCCCTCGGCCACCGAGCACTCGAATGACGGCAAGGCGCAAGCCACGCTCGGCGATGATGCCGGGGATAGCGCGCTGGACACGGCCGCCACCCGCACGGCCGGCAAGCCGTCGACGGATATCTCTGACGCCGCGTCGACTCAGGGACTCGCGCCAGAGCTGCTCACGCAGATGATGATCCACGCCAGTCGCAAGGGCATGATGGAATTCAGCACGCTGGATATCCGTGACGATCATGTTCAGTTCACGGGCTGGGGGCATAATGGGTGGCAGATGGAACTGGCCATCAATCTCGCCGATGGAGAATTCATCAGCGAAGCGCTGCGCCAGAGTGATTCGGTGCCCGGCGACAAGGCCATCGATGGCGACAGCATGCGCCAGACCTTGAATTTTGCTGCTGTCGACGGCATCAAGAGTGTACAGAGCGTCGACGTCGCTGCGCACACCATCCAGATTCACGGGCGCGATGCGCAAGGCAGGCCGCAACGGATGACACTGAACATGCCGCTGCCGGACAACGCTTTCAACCTCGCCGCCAGCGTGTCCATGAATCCGGATTATCGGCAATGAACTGATCGACCCGATTGACCAGCCGCCGTGCCTTGAAGTGGTTCAAGGATTGAACCGACTCCCAGCGCTGGATCAACGCCGAAGCCGCTTGACGGCAACGATGCCAACTTCGATGCTGAACGAGTCAACCGGCCGCCCGATGCCATCAAACGCCTCATGCAAAAGTGCGTCGCATCGAGTCCCATTTCCCCATCCCCCGGCCCAGAGCACGAATGACAATTGCGCCGGGAGGGCAATACCCCCGTTTCCTGACCCGATATCCCCGACCACCCACTTTTACCTATCGGGTCATCCTCGCCCGGCCTGACGGCCCGGCTCTATCGTGGAGAAGACACATGCAAGGCCAACAGCACAACACACTGTGGAATCAGGCTCGCCAATGGCAGGCCAATGCAGGCAACCAACGCCCCCCCAATGGCCTGTCCGGCCTCAAGCTGGTCGCCGCCTGGCTGATCGGTGGTGTGGTCATGATCTTCAGCCTGTTCGCAGCGCTGGTGATGATGGTACTCGGCATCATCATGCTGCCCTTCATCCGCCGTCGCATGAAAAAGCGCATGAGCGAGATGCAGCAGCGCATGCAGGAGGCTCAGGACAGGGCCAATGGCCGCCAGAACTACTCGCGTGATGCCACGCGTGAAGACGGCAGCAGCACCGAGACGCTGGACGGTGAATACCAGGTCAAGGAATAAGCCCTGACGCCAGAGACAGCTGAACCTCTCACACTGAACGTCTCACACTGAACGTCTCGCATTGATCATCACGACGTTCGCCCAAAACACAAAGGCCGCCCCATGGGGCGGCCTTTGTGTTTTGCACCGTCCTGAAGCTGCAAAGGCAGGCTCAGGCATCTGATCATCACACCCGATAGACGCTGGCCGTCATCACCTTGGACATCAGGCGCATGGCGCTCTTCAGCGGCCCCGGGAAGCGATGGCCACCGGCTTCCAGCGCCCACTGCTCATGATGGGCTTCGTCGATTTCCATCTGGCGCAATACGGCGCGTGAGCGCTGATCGCCCTCGGGCAGCGTCTGCTGGTGCTTCGACAGGTGCTCGCCGACCAGCTCTTCGGTCGCGGCCACGAACCCGAGGCTGACCTTGTCGTTGATGGCGCCCGCCGCCGCCCCGAGCGCGAAGCTCGTCATGTAGAACAACGGATTGAGCAGGCTGGTATTGGCATCCAGCTCGACGAGTCGTGCATCGCACCAGGCCAGGTGGTCGATCTCTTCCTGGGCGGCCAGCTCCATCTGCGTGCGCGTTTCGGGCAGACGCGCCGTGAACCCCTGCCCCTGATAGAGCGCCTGGGCACACACCTCGCCGGTGTGATTGATGCGCATCAGGCCAGCGGCGTGCTGGCGCTCTTCATCGCTGATCGCTTCATCATGGATGTCGCCCGCCGGAGAGGGACGCGACGGCTGGGCGGCATGTGGCACCAAGGTACGCAGTACGGTGTCGAACTGATGGATCAACTGATCGGCGCGGCTGTGATGACGTTGCGCCGAAATGGCATCGGAATGCGGCATGGGAAGACTCCTGCACGGCGTGAGCAATGAGGCCATCTTACGCAAGCCAGCCCGCGACGGTAAGGGGCAGAGTGTCGCCGGGCGAGGCCTGACCGGCACCCTTGCGCTGCGCCCTCCCCAATGAAAACCGGCAACGCCGTTTTCACGACATTGCCGGTATGCGCCTGTGTGCCGCGCGCTTGTTATCGCTAGCCGCTACCTGCCCTCGAACCGCCGGTACAGGCGCCTGCTCTATGCCGGCTCAGCCAGCCGGCCATGTGAAGCGGCGACCACCCATCAGGTGCATATGAATATGATAGACCGTCTGGCCGCCATCTTCATTGCAGTTCATCACCACGCGATAACCGCCCTCGGCAAAACCGTAGTCCTTCGCCAGTCTGGCGGCGATGTACTGCAGGCGCCCTACCGTGGCCAGCTGATGCTCCTCGATATCGTTGAGCGTGGCGATGTGCTGCTTGGGGATGATCAACACATGGGTCGGCGCCTGCGGATTGATGTCATTGAAGGCCAGCACCTCATCATCCTCATAGACGATATCGGCGGGAATCTCGCGGTTGATGATCTTGCAGAACAGACAGTCCATGACACCTTCTCCCTTGAAGTGGGGCTGCCCACGGCAGCGTGGCCTGCCAGCGTAGCGCCAGTCGGGCAGCAGGCCAAGGGCAGAGACAGGAATATGCGGGCCAGCTGGCGGACAGGACAATGTCGCCTTCAGGGAAACAGACTGATTCACTGCTGCCAGTGGGCGAATGAGGAAAACAGTAGGATAATCATTGTTATCCCGCTAACGAGAAGTCACCTGTCATGCCCGTGTTCACTCGCCAAGATTCCTCCCTGCGCAAGGCCAACCACGAACTGGAGGCCGGCCTTGGCGCTCACGGCGAGACACGAACGGCCACTGTCGGCGCCCCCGCCACTGAACGCGCAGCCCCCACGCGCGCCGAGAAGGCTCGGGCGGCGCTGCGTGCCGCGCCCAGGGTCACGCGTGTTGACGGCGAGCAGGCCCCGGGCGAGTTCCTGCAGCGTGCCAAGGGCTTTCTCAAGGCCGAGGTCTATATCACGCACCTCAATGGCCAGCCGGTGGTCTGCAAGGATTACCGCCGCTATGCCGGCACGCCGGCGGCATTGGTGGCACGCTGGCTGGTACGCCACGAACTGAAGATGCTAGAGCGTCTGGGCGACTGGGCACACGCCCCTCGCGCCGTGGCACGCCTGTCACCGCTGTCGCTGGCGATGGAGTACATCCCCGGGCCGCTGCTGAGTGACGCCGCCCTGGATGACGTGACGGACGCCCGCCTCAGTCAGCAGCTGATTCTCGTCGTGCAGCAACTCCATCAGCGCCAGATGGCCCATAACGACATCCGTGGTTCCAACGTCGTGCTGCGCGATGGCGTGCCGGTCCTGATCGACTTCACCTCTGCCGTGCGCCTGCCACGCCTGCCGGGCACAGCCAGCCTCGCGCGCATGATGCGCCGCTTCGATCTGCGTCACTCGCTGAAGCTCAAGCAACGCACCCTCGGCCTGCCGCTGAGCACCCGCGAGGCACGCCTGCTGATCCGCAGCGGCCGCCTGAATCGCACCCTGCGCGTCTGGAAGAAAGGTATCCTGCCACGCCTCAAGGGCCGCAGGCACTGAGCCAGCCCGAGCCCAGACCCCTTCATGTCTCCCGCTAGCGGAACCGCCGCTGCGCCAGCAGGCTCTTGACCAGCGGCGTGATGATCAATTCGATGGCCAGTGCCATCAACGCGCCGGGCACCACCAGCGTATGCGGGCGCGACATGAACGAGCCCTGGATCATCGCCAGCAGGAACGGGAAGTCGACACTGCCGGGGTCACGGAAGTGGATCACGACCATCGACTCGGCATCCGTCGGGATATCCTGCGGCTCGAAAGGGTTGGAAGTATCCACCGTCGGCACGCGCTGGAAATTGATGTGCGTGCGTGAGAACTGCGGCTGGATGTAGCGCACGTAGTCATCCATGCGGCTCAGGATGGTGTCCACCACCGCCTCCTGGGAATGTCCGCGCAGCTTGGTGTCGCGATCGATCTTCTGGATCCACTCCAGATTCATGGTCGGTGCCACCCCGATCAGCAGATCGACATGACGCGCGATGTCATGCTCCGGCGTCACCAGCCCACCATGCAGCCCCTCGTAGAACAGCAGGTCCGTACAATCCGGCAGCGACTGCCATTCGGTGAAGGTGCCGACCTTGTAGCCGGCCTCGATCATGCGCTTGTCTTCGGCATGGATGTAATGACGATGCGTACCGGAGCCCTGCTCGCCATATTCGACGAACAGCGCTTCCAGACGATCCAGCTGGTTGGCCTCGACCGCGAAGTGAGACAGCTCGCGCTTGCGCTCCGGCGCCTCCTGGAACATGCGCACCAGCTCATCACGGGTATAACGGTGAAAGGCATCCCCATCCACGTAGGCGGCATGAATCGCCTCACGCGAGAACATGCGCTCGAAGGTTCGCATGACAGTGGTGGTGCCCGCGCCGGAAGACCCCGTCACGGCGATGATCGGATATTCCCGCGACATCAGTTGGCTTCTCGGGAAGACATGGCAGAGACGGCCTGCTCGATGGCGGCACTGGCGCGCGCGCTCGGTTCCGCCAGCCCCTGCTCGCCAGCGAACACCAGCCCGACGCGCAGCGTCGCCAGTACCGCGTCATCGCTGACACGCAGCAGACGGTGATGGACACCAAGCCCCTTGCCGGACACGCTGTCGATGGCCGTTTCCACCACGAGGGCGTCACCCAGCCGGCCCTCGCCCTGATACTGCACGGCGAGATCCGCGACGATGCTCATCAGCCCATCGATGTTCCATTCGGGGAAGCCCAGCGCCTGCCAGGCCTGGCCCCGCGCCTCGTGCGCCAGGCTGACCACGCTGTCGTGGCCCAGGTGCTGGCCATAGTTGATGTCGCTGACCCGAATCGTCATCGGGTGGCGATGTACCAGACGGGAAACCGGAAATTCAAGCCGGATGCGGTCCATGCAGACTCCTTGTCGGCGAGACAGGAAAAAGGTTCAGGGCGGACGGCGACGCCATCTTTCGACGCCGCTCAGC
Source organism: Cobetia sp. LC6 (assembly GCF_030264805.1). NCBI lineage: Bacteria > Pseudomonadati > Pseudomonadota > Gammaproteobacteria > Oceanospirillales > Halomonadaceae > Cobetia > Cobetia sp. LC6. The sequence continues at coordinate 199,574 of NZ_JASSPL010000002.1, forward strand.
CTCAAGAAGGAATAGAGGATGACTAGGGTTATCGCATGCCCGGCACCGACATGACCAGACCCCGACACGATGGTCGTAGGCGCGCAGAACGTCGAGAGTCACCCCAACGACAAGACCCGGCCTGAGGCCGGGTCTTGTCGTGAAGCAGGCATGTCGTGGGGTGATGGCCCATGCGACTCAGCGCTTTCAGCTATCGCCGCGCTCGCGAGCGATGGCGCGCCAGGCGATGTCGCGACGCACCAGCATGTCCTGCCAACTGATGGCATCAACGCCTTCATAAGCACGCTCGGTGGCCGCCGCGACGCTGTCGCCCAGTGCGGTGACGCACAGTACGCGACCGCCGCTGGTGACGACCTGGCCGTCCTGCTCGGCGGTGCCGGCATGGAAGACCTTGCAACCGGTCGCTTCGGCAGCATCGAAGCCACTGATGACATCGCCCTTGCGGTAGCTGGCCGGATAGCCGCCAGCTGCCAGCACCACGCCGACCGCCGCGCGGGAATCCCACTCGCAGGTCTGGGTGTCGAGACGCCCGTCTTCAGCGGCCAGACACAGCGCGACCAGATCGGACTTCAGGCGCACCATGATCGGCTGGGTTTCCGGGTCACCGAAGCGGCAGTTGTATTCGATGATCTTCGGCGCGCCCTGGGCATCGATCATCAGACCGGCATACAGGAAGCCGGTGTAGGGATGGCCTTCGGCCGCCATGCCACGCACGGTGGGCAGGATGATCTCGTCCATCACGCGCTGGTGAACGTCAGCCGTCACCACCGGCGCCGGAGAATAGGCTCCCATGCCGCCGGTGTTGGGGCCGGTATCGCCTTCACCGACGCGCTTGTGATCCTGACTGGTGGCCATCGGCAGCACGTTCTCGCCATCGACCATCACGATGAAACTGGCTTCCTCACCGTCGAGGAATTCCTCGATCACCACACGTGCACCGGCATCGCCGAAGGCGTTGTCCTCGAGCATGTCACGCACGGCGGCGCGGGCTTCCTCGTCGCTCATCGCGACCACGACCCCCTTGCCCGCCGCCAGGCCATCGGCCTTGATGACGATGGGTGCCGGATGTGCCGCCAGGTACTCAAGCGCCGCATCGACCTCCGCGAAGGTCGCGTAGTCGCCGGTCGGGATGGCATGACGCGCCAGGAAGTCCTTGGTGAAGGCCTTGGAGCCTTCCAGCTGGGCGGCACCGGCCGTCGGGCCGAAGCACTTGAGACCCGCTTCGCGGAAGCGATCGACCACGCCGATCACCAGCGGCGCTTCCGGGCCGACGATGGTCAGCTCGATGGCATTGTCACGCGCGAAGGCGACCAGCGCATCGAGATCGTCAGCGGCAATCGCCAGATTGGTCAGCTTGGACTCGCGCGCCGTGCCCGCATTGCCGGGCGCCACGAAGACCTCCTCGACACGGGATGACTGGGCGGCCTTCCAGGCCAGCGCATGTTCGCGGCCACCGCCGCCGATGATCAGGACCTTCATCTTTTCAACCTTCATGAGCCAGTGAGGATCAGGGCGACCCGCAGGGCGCGAGCTACCGAGGAAATATCAGGCTGCGCATTATGGCAGAAAGGCGCCCTGCTCGGGGCGCCCATTTCACATCACGATGAATTCATGTGAAAGCTGGATCTGACACGATGTCACACTCAGCGACGCTCATCGTCCGGCGGTGTATCCGACTCATCAGGCGCCGCATCCGCATCGCTCGGCTGTGAGCGTGAGGCGCTCTTGCCAGCGCCCATGCCGCCGCCCATGGCCTGCTGCCAGAAGCGCAGATTCTCTTCGGCGACCTCGCGCATCATCTCCATCGGCGAGTGACGCATGGCCTGGGACCACTGCTCCTGCATGCGCTGCTGCTGTTCCATCATCAGACGCGTGCCCTGCTCCAGATAACCGGCCAGCGGCAACGGCTTGGCCATCGCGTAGATACGAATGAACTGCTCCAGCAGCTCGTTGGAGAAGACCTCGGCTTCGCCCTCGCCCTGCTCCTGCTCCTGCTCGATGATGATGGTCAGCAGGATGGTGCGCGTGAGGTCCTCACCGCTCTTGGCGTCCTCGACCTTGAAGGCCTCTTCCGCCAGCACCAGGCTGCGCAGGTCCTCCAGGGTGACGTAGCGGCTCTGCTCGGTATCGTATAGGCGCCGATTGGCATATTTGCGGATCACTCGCACGTGTCAGGCTCCTGTCGATTTTTCTTCATTGTGCACTCAAGGGGGGGGACTGCAAGAAAAGGCGTCTCCACGCGTCAGCCATTGGCGCCAAGCCAGCGCTGTCCCCGTCGGGTCAGCATGCACGACATGCTAGAATAACGCCCGCTTCCCGCTGTCTGTAAGCGATGTACCCCGCTCCCCACTGCCCCGGTATTGCCATGAATCTGATTTTGCTCGGCGCTGACGACCTGACCGCTCAGGACCACGCACGTGTCACGGACCCACGCCGCCTGCGCCATCTGCGTGAGGTGCATCGTGCCAACATCGGCGACGAGATGACGCTGGGGGTGGAGGGCGGCCTGATCGGCCGTGGCCGCCTGGAGCGGCTGGACGCGGACGTCGCTGAATTCAGCCTGACGCTGGACCGGCAGCCGCCGGCACCGCTCGACGTGCATCTGCTGCTGGCGTTGCCGCGCCCGCGCATGCTGGCACGCTCGCTGGAACACGTCACGGCATTGGGCGTGAAACACATCACCCTGCTGCATACACGGCGGGTCGAGAAGAGTTATTGGCAATCGCCGGAGCTCAAGGAAGACAAGATTCGCCAGCATCTGGTGCTGGGACTGGAGCAGGCGCGTGACACCATCATGCCGACGGTGACCCACGAGAAGCTATTCAAACCCTTCGTGGAAGACCGCCTGCCGGCACTGATGACGCCATCATCAGGCACGACTCCGCGTGGCATCATCGCCCATCCGGGCATGCCGGATGAGTGCCCACGCGCCGTCAGCGAGCCGGTGGTTCTGGCCATCGGCCCGGAAGGCGGCTTCGTGGACTATGAGGTCGAGAAATTCATGACGGCAGGCTTTGAAGGGGTGCATCTGGGCGAGCGCATCCTGCGCGTCGAGACAGCCGTGACGGCGCTATTGGCGCGCCTGGGCTGAAGAGCGACAGGTTGTAAAGAAGAGCCGCCCGGGGCTGGCTCTGCTCGCACGACTCGCGTGATATCGACACCTCCTTACACATCGAAGCCCGCCAGATGCCGCCATTCTCCCCAGTGGGTGGCGGCGTCGTAATCGAGCAGACAACGCTCGAACCAGCGCGCACCCAACCGCCAGTCGCCGCCGCCGTCCAGCCAGACGCCGGCCAGATACTTGCGCTCTGACCAAGGCAACCAGCCTTCACGTACCAGCACCTGCATGGCCTTGTCGGCCCGGGCATCGCCTGTTCGCCCTCCGCTCCAGCGCGCAAAGGCGGCATCATTTGCGGCATCTTCCCGCAACGCGGCGCCATACCAGGCCGCGCGAGCCTCCTCATTCTTGTCACGCAGCATGCGCTGCCAGCATTCACGCTGCAGCACGATGGCCAGTAGCTGCCGATTGATCGCCTCATCACCCGCCTCACGGCGGCGGGCATCCAGCATCTGCAGGATGCGGCGCGGACTGATGCAACCCAGCGCCAACCATGCTGCCAATGGCCATGCATCCGCCGGGCGCGTCATCAATTGCATATCGTCCAGCGTCTTCCCCGCCTCCCGCTGGGGTGCCAGTCCCGTCGGCACACCAGCGCCTTCGCCATCGACAGAGTGCGATCGCTGATAGGACGCCCCTTCGATCGAGTCGCCATCGCCGTTGCCGGCATCTCCCTTCACCCAGGCCTTGCCCCACAGCAAGCTCGACAGGTATGCGCGGGCTGGTTCCTCGCCGCCCTGTAGCTCCGCAAGCCTGGCAGTCGCCGGCTGCCAGGCTTGCGCCGAGCCACAGATGGCATCCAGCGGCGGTAGGCCACGCGAGGCAGAATCAGGCCACGGCGGCAGGGAATAGGGCAGCCCCTGCAAGGGTGGCTGCGCCTCGCACAGCGCGCGCCACTGCTCATCGTTCAGCCCCGTCGGCAAAGCCTCGCACTGAGACAGAGCCTCGCGCTGAGGGCATACCTGCATGGCACCGGGTACCGGCGTGAGCACAGCGGTAGGAGGCAGCATCAGGTCAGCCACGCCAGAATCAACGCCACCACTGGCGTGCAGCACCTGCGAGGCAAGCGCGGCGCAGGTCGTCAGGGCGTCATGATCGCCTGAGGCGCCTGTGTCAGCAGGGGCCGTGTCACGCAGAGTGAGGTCACTGGAGGGAGCCGCACACTCGTCAACTTCGCAGGACGCTTCATGCGCCATGCGCAGGCGAGCCGTCTCTTCTCGAGGGAGTCTGCCCGGCAGCTGGCGATCAAGCACTGGGCCATCCAGCAACTGGCTGTCGAAGGCTATCTGGTCAGGCGGGTGACAGTGGAGCCGGGTCGAGGCCGGTAGACGCCGTGAGAGCTGCTGCAGGGCGCGGCTGTCTTCCGGCGCTGCGGCGAGACTGACCTCCAGACACTGGACATCATGCTGGGCGACCTGCGTCAGCACTTCCTCGACAGGGTCCCCGACGCGCACCAGCAGGTCACTGCCACGGCGCAGCAGCATGCCGCGCAGGTTCATCAGACTCTGCCACAGCAGGCGCAGACGCGCTGGCCCCAGGCGTGGCAAGCCGTCGCTCGGTCTCAGCCAGCGACGGTCGAAGACATACATCACCATCATCTGATGCGGGCGACGTGACAGGGGCAGCGCGAACAGCGGGTTGTCTTCCAGCCGCAGGTCGTGACGCAACCACACCAGAGAGGTTTCCGGTGCGTTGCCCGAATTCATGCTGGCGACCTCGTGCATGGTGACTCCGTGGAACGTATGGCGTGCAATGTTTGTACAAGAAAAACGACATCTTGTACAACACTTCACACGGTGCATGTCGCGTTCCGGCGCGTCGGGCATGCGCTGGCGAGGGGTGCAAGTGCGTGATACATTCGAGAGGTTAGGTCACGTTCCATCAATGTTTTCAACAAGATCGCGCAAGTGTCTCCACTCGAACACACACTTGTCATCCAGGGGCTTCAGGAGGAATACGGCCATGCTCGCAAGACATGACATGACCGCACCAACCCGGCATATTCGCCGTCTGCCCGTTGCGGGCAGCCGGGGACGCGCTGCGGACCTCATCCCATCCTGGATGCTGGCACCCCGTGCCGTGCGACTCCCCTTCCTGACGGATCCGCCCCTTGCGACGGTAACGTCATGCCCGGAGCGATTGACGCACTGAACCCGCGCCAGATCCTCCGTGCAGCCTGAGCCAGCCACTGTCAGACCTTGCTGCCGCGTGACGCATGTCGTGTCTCGCATGGCCCCATGAGAACGTCTTCCTGACAGAGTCTCGTGTGTCCGGCACTTCATCGCGGCAACCTGCAGTGCGCTCGCCTATTCTGTCGGCACCCAGTGGCCGAAACTCCGCCTCCCGATCTCGAAGCTGGCAGTCCGGCCCTGAGCCTGTGTCTGCGCTGCCCACGAATGACGGACTACGTACTACAACAACGACTGGAGCGAGTCTTCCATGACCCTGCTGTTGATCGTGCTATTGCCGTTACTCGGTGCCCTGGTGCCCTTGATGGCCAGAAATCTGCCCCGTGCACGCCTTGCCTGGCTGACCGCGGTGGCACCTGCCCTAGCACTCGGTATCGCCGTCTTCCACCTCGGGGACGTCTTCTCGGGCATGGTGCCCCAGTTCCATCTGCCCTGGATCACGGAGCTGGGACTCAATCTGTCGCTGCGCTTCGATGGTCTGTCGGGGCTGTTCGTGCTGCTGATTCTCGGCATTGGCCTGCTGATCATCCTCTATTCCCGCTATTACCTGTCGGGCGAGGATTCACTGGCACGCCTCTACAGCTTCCTGATGCTGTTCATGACCGCGATGCTCGGCATCGTGATGGCAGACAACCTGCTGCTGATGTGGGTGTTCTGGGAGCTGACCAGCCTGAGCTCCTTCCTGCTGATCGGCTACTGGTACCAGCTGAGCGAGGCGCGCAAGGGCGCCCGCATGGCCCTGACCGTCACCGGCGCCGGGGGCCTGGCACTGCTGGCCGGTATCCTGGTCATCGGGCATATCGTCGGCAGCTACCAGTTCGATGACGTGCTGGCCGCGGCGGACCAGATCCGCTCCCACGAGCTCTATCCGGTCGCGCTGGTGCTGGTACTGCTGGGCGCCTTCACCAAGTCGGCCCAGTTCCCGTTCCAGTTCTGGCTGCCCCACGCGATGTCGGCACCGACACCGGTGTCCGCCTTCCTGCACTCCGCCACCATGGTCAAGGCCGGTGTCTTCCTGCTGGCGCGCATGCATCCGGTGCTCGCGGGCTCCGACCTGTGGTTCTACATCGTCAGCCTGACCGGCCTGGCCACCCTGCTGTATGGCGCCTGGTTCGCGCTGATGAAGCAGGACCTCAAGGGCGTGCTGGCCTTCTCGACCATCAGTCACCTGGGCCTGATCACGCTGCTGTTCGGCTTCAACAGCCAGATGGCCGCCGTCGCGGGTCTGCTGCACATCATCAATCACGCCACCTTCAAGGCCTCGCTGTTCATGGCTGCCGGCATCGTCGATCACGAGTGCGGCACGCGTGACATCCGCAAGCTCAACGGCCTGTATCGCTACATGCCGCATACCACGGTGCTGGCGATGGTTGCCTCGGCCTCGATGGCCGGTGTGCCGCTGCTCAATGGCTTCCTGTCCAAGGAGATGTTCTTCGCCGAGAGTCTCGATGCCCAGCTGCTGGGTGGCCTGTCGTGGCTGATTCCGGCACTGGCGACCCTCGGTGGCATCCTGTCGGTGGCCTACTCGCTGCGCTTCATCCACGACGTCTTCTTCAATGGCGAGCCGAAGGACCTGCCCAAGACCCCGCATGAGCCGCCGCGCTACATGAAGCTGCCCATCGAAGTGCTGGTACTGATCTGTCTGCTGGTCGGTATCCTGCCGTCGCTGGTGATCAAGGACCTGCTGGTCAGTGCCTCCGCCAGCGTGCTGGCCGGGCCGGTACCGGACTTCAGTCTCGCCATCTGGCACGGCTTCAATCTGCCGCTGTTGATGAGTGGTATCGCGCTGGCGGGCGGTGTCGCCATCTATGCCCTGCGCCACCACCTCTATTCCTTCCAGCGTCAGTTCCGCGCGCGCAACGCCCTGCTGGTGTTCGAGGCCAACGTGCAACGCCTCGTCAGTCTTTCCGAGCGCAGTATGGACAGCTTCGAGAATGGCTCGCTGCAGCGCTACATGCTGTGGCTGTTGCTGACCGCGCTGCTGTTCGTCGGCATCGGCCTGCTGGCCGTGCCGCGACTGGGCGGGGAGCTTGAGCAACAGCCCTTCGACGGCATGCTGCTGACTGGCGCCGTGATCACCGGCCTGGCCGGTCTCGGCACCGCGATCACCCACCGCAAGCGTCTGATCTCGTTGCTGATGCTCTCGGTGGTCGGTCTGATGACCTCGCTGGCCTTCGCCCGCTTCGCCGCGCCGGACCTGGCACTGACCCAGCTGGCGGTCGAGGTGGTGACGATGATCCTGCTGATGCTGGCGCTGTTCTTCCTGCCCCAGCGCACGCCAAAGGAATCCAGTGCACGCCGCATCATGCGCGACGTGCTGCTGGCCAGTGCCTTCGGGGTGGTGGTGGCAAGCCTCAACTTCGCCATCCTGACCCGCCCGGTGGAGTCGATCTCCGACTTCTTCATGGCCAATGCAGTCTCCGGTGGCGGTGGCCATAACGTGGTCAACGTGATTCTGGTCGACTTCCGTGGCTTCGATACGCTGGGTGAGATCACCGTACTGGGCATCGCGGGCCTGGCGATCTTCAAGCTGCTCAACCGCCTGCGCCTGTTCATGCCGTCCAGTGACCTGGATGGCCGTGGCTGGTCGCCGGATCGCCATCCGATGATCCTGGCCACCGTCTCCCAGACGCTGCTGCCGCTGGCACTGCTGGTCTCGGTCTACATCTTCCTGCGTGGCCACAATGCGCCGGGCGGCGGCTTCATCGCCGGTCTGGTGACGGCAGTCGCCATCATCCTGCTCTACATCGCGCGTGGCGTGGACTGGACGCAGCGCTGGCTGCGCTTCCCCTATCAGCCCGTCGCGGCGGCCGGGGTGTTGATCGCCGGCCTGACCGGCGCCGGCAGCTGGGTGTTCGGCTATCCGTTCCTGACATCCTCCTTCGGCCACTTCACCCTGCCCGTCATCGGGGAAATCGAGCTGGCTACCGCGCTGCTGTTCGACCTCGGCGTCTACCTGACCGTGGTCGGCGCGACCCTGATGATTCTCGCCAATCTGGGCAAGCTGACGACTCCGCATCGCCCGACCAAGGAGAAGATGTGATGGAAGCCCTCTACGCCACTACCACCGGCCTGCTGGCCGCCTGCGGTGTCTACCTCACCCTGCGCGGCCGCACCTTCCCCGTCGTGGTCGGTCTGACGCTGCTGTCCTACGCCGTCAACCTGTTCCTGTTCTCCATGGGCGGCCTGGCCATGCACGGCACACCGGCCGTGGTCGGCTCAGGTTCACCCACGGCAGACCCCCTGCCCCAGGCGCTGGTGCTGACCGCCATCGTGATCGGCTTCGCCATGACGGCCTTCGTGGTCATTCTGGCGATGCGCGCGCGCGGCGACCTGGGCAGTGACCACGTCAACGGCAATCGCCTGGATGATTCGAAAGAGAAAGAGGACACCAAGTGATGCTGCAACACCTGATTGTCCTTCCGATTGTCCTGCCGCTTCTGGTGGGGGCGGGCCTGCTGCTGAGTCGTGCCACTTCACCGACCCTGCGCCGCACGGTCAGCCTGGTGGTCCAGGCATTGATGGTGGCCATCGCCATCGCGCTGGTGGTGCAGGCCGGTGATGGCACCATCCGCTACTACGCGCTGGGCGACTGGCAGCCGCCGTTCGGGATCGTGCTGGTGCTGGACCGCCTGTCGGCGACCATGGTGCTGCTCAGCTCGCTGCTGGGACTGCTGGCCTGTCTGTACGCCACGGCGGGCATCGATGAGACCGGCTCCAATTTCCATGGTCTGTTCCTGTTGCAGCTGATGGGCATCAACGGCGCCTTCCTGACCGGCGACCTGTTCAACCTGTTCGTGTTCTTCGAGGTGCTGTTGATCGCCTCCTACGCCCTGCTGCTGCATGGCGGCAGCAAGGCACGCACGCTGTCAGCGCTGCACTATGTGGTGCTGAACCTGATGGGTTCGGCGTTCTTCCTGATCGCGCTGGGTATCCTGTACGGCGTGACCGGCACCCTGAACATGGCCGACATGGCAGTCATCGTCACCACGCTGGACCCGGGCCGGGCCGGTCTGATGGAAGCCGGTGGCCTGCTGTTGCTGGTGGTGTTCGGCCTCAAGGCGGCAATGCTGCCGCTGTATTTCTGGCTGCCACGCGCCTATGCCGCGGCTTCGGCACCTGTGGCGGCGCTGTTCGCGATCATGACCAAGGTCGGCATCTACTCCATCCTGCGCGTCTACTCGCTGATCTTCACCGACAATGCTGGCCCACTGGCGGACCTCGGTCGTGACTGGCTGTGGTGGGCGGGTCTCGCCACCCTGGTGGTGGCGATGCTGGGCGTGCTCTCGGCGCGTGATCTGCGCACCCTGGTGGCCTATCTGGTGATGGTGTCGGTGGGCACGCTGCTGACGGCGCTGGGCATGAACACGATCGAGGCAGACAGCGCCCTGCTGTTCTACCTGATCCACTCGACGCTGGTCACCGGCGGGCTCTTCCTGCTGGTCGACGTGGTCGCCGCTCAGCGCGGCAAGGCCGGGGCACGCATCGTGCGCTCGCGCCCGCTGCTGCAGGCAGGACTGCTGGGCGGCCTCTTCCTGATCGGTACCGCCGCTGCCGCGGGGCTGCCGCCGTTCTCGGGCGCCATCGGCAAGGCGCTGATTCTCGCCTCGGCGACGCCGGAGCAACAGATCTGGCTGTGGCCGCTGCTGCTGCTGGCCGGTCTGTGCTCACTGGTCGCCTGCTCACGCGCCGGCTCCAGCGTGTTCTGGCGCACCAGCAAGGCCGAACCCAGCGGCGAGCGGGTCGGCGCGGCCCGCGGCATCGCCACTGGCGGGCTGATCTCGGCCGCACTGATGCTGGTCATCCTCGCGGGGCCTCTGTCGAACTGGACCAAGGCCACCGCCGAGCAGCTGTCCAACCCGGCCCCCTATCTTGAATCCTTGCTCGGCAAGGACGCGGCCCCTGAAACCGCACCGCCGCTGAAGGGAGATGTCTCATGATCAAGCCTCGTTCCCGTCTCTTGCCCACGCCGATGCTGTCGGTGCTGCTGCTGATCGTCTGGCTGATGCTGCAGAACAGCGTCGCGCCCGGACAGATTCTGCTCGGAGCAGTGCTGGCCATCGCGATTCCCATCCTGACCTACCGCTTCTGGGAGCCGCAGCCCGACCTCCAGAAGCCCTGGCGGCTGATCAGCTATTTCCTGCGCGTGATCATGGACATCATCATCGCCAACCTGCAGGTGTCCTACCTGATCCTCAATCCGCGCGCCAAGTTTCGTCCGGCCTTCGTACGCTATCCGCTGGAGCTTGAGGAGAAATTCCCGATCACCCTGCTGTCGAGCACCATCACGCTGACGCCGGGGACGGTCTCGGCCTATCTGACGCTGGATGGTCGCCACCTGATCATCCACGCACTGGATGTCGAGGATGAGCAGGAGTTGATCGACGAGATCCGCCAGCGCTACGAGCGTCCGCTCAAGGAGATCTTCGAATGCTAGACATCGCCCTGTGGATCAGCATCGCGCTGTTCGCCGCCTCGCTGATGCTCAACGTCTTCCGGCTCGCCATCGGGCCGGACCTGCCGGACCGCATTCTGGCGGTGGACACCATGTACGTGAACTCCATCGCCCTGATCGTGCTGTTCGGCATCCAGCTCAACAGCAAGTCCTACTTCGAGGCGGCGCTGTTGATCGCCATGCTCGGTTTCGTCAGCACCGTGGCAGTCTGCAAGTACCTGCTGCGCGGCGACATCATCGAATGACCTGAGCGGAGATTCCCCATGCCCACCTGGTTCTATCCTGTCCTCGAAGGCGTGATCGCCTTCTTCCTGGTTGCCGGCGGCCTGTTTGCCTTCATCGGCTCTCTGGGACTGACGCACCTGAAGGACTTCTACATGCGCCTGCACGGCCCCAGCAAGACCACCACGCTGGGGGTCGGCTGCGTGCTGATGGCGTCGATGATCTATTTCCGCGCCACCACCGGCCACTTCAGCTTCCAGGAAATGCTGGTGTCCATCTTCCTGTTCATCACCGCCCCCGTGACTGCTCATCTGCTGTCCAAGGCGGCGCTGCACCAGAAGCTGGTGGCGGACAAGCGCACACGCAACGTGCCGGAGCGACTTGAAGTCGCCGAGGAGCCGGACGAGGTCAACGCCGAGGCCAGCGAATCCCGCCTGCCGTGATCGGGTCTCGGGTCTCGGGTCTCGGGTCTCGCCAGACAGGCTATCACCCTCCTGGCTCTGAGCCACGAGCGCTGATTCGCAGGAGCAGATTCACGAACAACAGACAAGCAACATGAAAACGCCCCACCAGTGATGACTGGTGGGGCGTTTTCATTTCTCAGGCTATGGAAGTCTGACGGGCCTGCTGGTTACCAGCCCTGAGTATGCTGGCGACACAGCGCCTCGAGCAGATCGATATGATCACTGCGATCATTGAGCGCCGGAATGTAGCGGAAGTCGCCACCACCGGATTCGGTGAAGTAGCCGCGGTTCTCTTCCTCCAGCTCTTCCAGCGTCTCGAGACAGTCAGCCGCGAAGGCCGGCGAGATGACATCGACGCTTTCCAGCCCTTCACCGCCCCACGCCTTGAGCGTTTCATCGGTGTACGGTTTGAGCCACTCGGCCTTGCCGAAACGTGACTGATAGGTCATCGCCCATTCATCGTCACCAAGCCCCAGCGCCTCGGCCAGCAACTGGCTGGTTCGCTCGCATTGCGTCGGGTAGGGGTCACCTGCGGTGGCATAGCGCTTGGGAATGCCGTGATAGCTCATCAGCAGGCGCTTGCCCCGCCGGCCTTCCTTCTCCCAGTGCTCACGCACGCTGGTGGCCAGCGCCGCGATGTAATCCGGATGATCGTGATAGTCGCGCACGAAACGCAGCTCCGGCAGATGCGGGCACGGCTTGAGCGCACGCGCCAGGCGATCGAAGACCGCGGCGGTGGTCGTGCGCGAGAACTGCGGATAGAGCGGCAGGATCAGCATGCGGTCGGCACCGCGGCTGGCGAGCTTGCGCCCCACCTCTTCCATGGTCGGCTTGCCGTAGGTCATCGCCAGCTCGACGGGAATATCCTCGCCCAGTGACTCGGCCAGGCGTGCTTCCAGCGCGGCGCGCTGACGCTTGCCGATCGCCATCAATGGTGAGCCGTCTTCCGTCCACACCGAGGCGTAGGCCTCGGCCACCTTCTTGGGACGCGTCGTCAACACCAGGCCATGCAGAATCGGCAGCCAGAGCAGACGCGGCAGGTCGATCACGCGCACATCACCGAGAAACTCCGCGAGGTAACGGCGCACCGCCTTGGGGGTCGGGGCATCGGGGGTGCCGAGATTGACCAGCATGACGCCAAAACGCGGGGTACTCATGGATGATGGACTCCTGACTAAGGGCAAGAAGAGAGGTAAAGCGGCAGCGTATCCACTTTCACCGACAACGCAGCAAACTTCACCGACAGCGCAGCCATATTACCAGCTCGCCCTGTGCGTGAGGGATGAAGTTATACTATCATCACGATTTGTATAGTTTTAAGACAATTATTGTCACAACCCCTCCGGAGGCCTCGTGCCCGATCCCAACCCCGCTATTCTGCGTCTGGCGACGCGTCATGACTTTGCGCGGCCACTGGTGCTGATTCTCGGCGACCAGCTCAGCCATGAGCTGGCAAGCCTCAAGCAGGCGCCAGACGACAGCGTGATCGCCTTCTGCGAGGTCGAGGAGGAAGGCCGCTACGTACCGCACCACCCGCACAAGATCGCGATGATGCTGGCCGCGATGCGCCATCACGCCCAGGAACTAAGGGAATGTGGCTGGCAGGTACATGAAAGCCGACTGGAGGACCCGGATAACCTCCAGCGTCTAACCAGCGAGGCAGAGCGTCTGGCCGCCCTGTATCAGTGTGATGGCGTGCTGGTGACCCGCCCCGGTGAGTGGCGTCTGCTGGACGACTTCATGGCGCGACGCGAAGCCGGCAGCGTGCGCTGGGAAGTCCTCGAGGACACGCGCTTCTTCACCACGCCGGCAGCATTCGCCGACTGGGCCGAGGGCCGCAAGCAACTGCGCATGGAATACTTCTATCGCGAACAACGCCGTGACACCGACCTGCTGATGGAAGGCAACGAACCCGCCGGCGGCGAGTTCAATCACGACCACGACAACCGCGAACCGATTCCAGACGACTTCCATGCCCCGCCACCACCGGTGCATGCCCATCACGAAGATGCGACCACTCGCGAGGTGCTGGCGCTGGTCGCGGCGCGCTTCGGGGAACAGGCCAGTGACAAGGATCGCCACTTCGGCAGCCTCGAGAACTTCAATTGGGCCGTCACCCGCGCCCAGGCCCGCTCTGACCTCACGCATTTTCTCGATCACTGCCTGGCAGACTTCGGCCGCTATCAGGATGCCATCGAGGACAGCGACCCCTTCCTGTTCCATTCACGTCTGTCCGCCGCGCTCAATATCGGACTCTTGAGCCCGCAGGAGGTCTGCAACGCCGTGGACGCTGCCTGGCGGCGCGGCGATGTACCGATCAACTCGGCGGAAGGATTCATTCGTCAGATACTCGGCTGGCGTGAATATGTGCGCGGCATCTACTGGACACGCATGCCCGGCTACAAGCGCGAGAACCGGCTGGAAGCCAGCCGCAACCTGCCGGAATTCTTCTGGACGGGGGATAGCGGCATGCGCTGTCTGGATCAGGCCATCGCCAGCACCCGCGAGCATGCCTACGCCCACCATATTCGCCGCCTGATGGTCACGGGCAACTTCGCGCTGCTGTGCGGCGTGAAGCCCGAGGCGCTATGCGACTGGTATCTGGCAGTCTATGTGGACGCCTGTGAGTGGGTCGAGCTGCCCAATACGCTGGGCATGGTGCTGCATGCCGATGGTGGCCTGATGGGCTCCAAGCCTTACTGTGCCTCGGGCAAGTACATCGACCGCATGTCCAATCACTGCGACAGGTGCCAGTACTCGCCGAAGAAGGTCACCGGCACGCATGCCTGCCCGTTCAACAGCCTCTACTGGCACTTCATCGAGCGCCATCGCGAGGCATTGTCACGCAATCCGCGCATGTCACTGGTCTACGGCAGCTGGCGACGCATGAAGGACGACAAGCGCGAAGCCCTGCTGCAACAGGCCGACGCCTTTCTGGCTCGCCTCGACAGCGCAGTGGACTATGGCAGTGATGCCCATCGCGCCGGTTACTACGCAGCGCCCTCCAGTCTCACGACCGACAAGGAATCCCCATGAGTCGCATCTGGCAAGCCAGCGCACCGGTCACGCTCTATCACGATGGCAAGTGTCCCCTGTGCCAGCGCGAGGTCGCCTGGCTGGCCAGGCATCCCGGGCGGGAGCGGGTCAGAACGGTGGATATCCGTGCACCAGATTTCTCGCCTCAGGCGCTGGGCTTGAGCTTCGAGACGATGATGGGCCGCCTGCATGTGCAGGACGCACGCGGGGAGTGGTATGTCGGCATGGATGCCAGCCGAGCACTCTATGCGGTACTCGGCTATCGGCGCCTGGTGCGTCTGTCGCTGCTGCCGGGCCTGCGCCCGCTGATGGACTTGAGTTACCGCTTCTTCGCCCGCCATCGCGAGCGCATTGGCCGCTGGGTGCCTCAAAAGCACACCTGAGCCAGGAGGCGCGGGCTCAGAAGCTCAGCGGGATACGCGAGCTCAAGGGTTGATGGTACTGCGGCGGGCGTCCGATCATCTCGTCATTGGCAACCTGCGAGACCAGCCACGCCCGTGACATCCCGCCCCGCTTGAGCTCGCTGTAGACATCCTCCAGCGAGCGGAACAGCATCGGCTTGCCGCGCTTCATCAGCAGCTCACTGCGCTCCTCCCCTTCCTCGCCGGCGGCTTCCAGCACCAGCTGAACCTGATAGAAACGACTGGCGGCATGACTGATCACGCGCGCCTCCAACGCCGGATATTCGGCCATCAGTGACTGTAGATTACTGGTAAAGATGGCGGACGGCGTAAAGATGCTGGTGGTTCTGGACATGTAAGGACTCCTGCGCATCCAGGGGGCTGCGCATGGCAAGGCCGCAAGACGACGACGTGGTACAAGGATAGCCCGTGAAAACAGGTGCTGAGCGAATCAGATGCCACAGCAGCCCGACAGACGCTTCAGGGAAAACTTCAAGACTTCACGCCAGACTGATGGCCAGCGATGACAGTCATGGGGCAGGCGGATGACGATTGAGTGACTCGCAGGCAGAGATCAATGCACCGGCGATGCACACGCCTCGATGACCCGCCCGGAGTCCCGCGCCTTGGCCTCGCTCTTGAGCTCGCTCCAGCGCGCGGAGACCCGGGTCGTCTCGCACCCGGCAAGACCATGCAGCGCCACCAGTGACAGTCGCGTCAGCGGGAAGAAGCGCGTGGTACCGAAGCGGTCGTGCCCCTGAAAGCCCCCCGCTGCCAGCACATCGGCCGGATACAGGCTGGCGACCGCATGCTGAAATGCCGACTGCAGGCCGGCCAGGCGTTGCTCGAGCGCTGTCAGGCGCAGTGCCCGGTGAGATTCGGTCATGCACAGCGTCATCACGAAATCATCGCCGCCGACATGGCCGAGAAAGTCCCCCTCCTGCAGCGCATCGCGCAATACCGTCGCCAGTGCCAGCAACATGCGGTCACCCTGCGCGTGGCCGAAGCGGTCATTGAAGGGCTTGAAGTTGTCGAGATCCAGATAGATCGCCGCCCACTCGGCACTGCGCGCACCGCTGTCCACACCCGCCCCCTCACCTATTCCCGCAGCCTCGCCAGCCACGCACTCGAGCAACTGACGCTCGATCGGCCCGTTGCCCGGCAGGCGCGTCAGTGGGTTGGCCTCCTCGGCGCTGGCCACCTGCAGCTCCGTGATGATGCGCAGCAGATCCAGGGTGCGCCCCAACCCCTGATAACGCCCGCCTCGCGTGATGATGAAGTCCTCATCGCGATCGCTGCCTTCGCGGCCGGTCACCTTGGCCGAGACGCGCTCCAGCATCTCATCCGCCTCGACGCGCAGTGGGCTGGTCTGCATGACCTCGTGGATCAAGCGACGCGCATGCAGTTCCGGCCCGAAGCGCTGGCTCAGCAGCCCCAGCAGGCGATGGCGAATGATCAGACCCACTGGACGTTGCTGCTCGTCCACCACGGCCAGTGACATCACCTCCTGCTCGGCATGTAGACGCTGGGCGACCTCATTGACGGTGACATCCTGCTGCACAGGCGCCACGGCGCGCGCCAGACTGCCGATGCTGCGGCCAGGCGGCGGGCGGTGATGCAGCCTGCGACTCAGTCGGCGCAGATGCCGGTCGAGCGCGGCGCGCTGGCCGCGTGGGTCGGCCTCGGCCGGCGCGAACAACCAGCCTTGCAGGTAGTCGGCCCCCAGCTGTCGCACGCACTCCATTTCCGCCTCATGCTCGACGCCCTCGGCGATCACCTGACTGCCACTGCCGTGGGCGATATCGATGATCGAGCGCACGAAGCGCCGCTTGAGCGGGTCGGCATGGATGCCACTGATGAAGTGACGGTCGATCTTGACGAAATCCGGCTGCACCGACGACCACAGCTTGAGGCTGGCATAGCCCTCCCCGAGATCATCGAGCGCAATGGCGAAGCCCATCGATTGGTAATGGCTGACGGCTTCCCGCATCAGCGCCGAATCCAGCCCCGGCGTCTGCTCGGTCAACTCGATCACCACCTGATGCGGACGCAGGCCGAAGCGCCGCAGCAGGCGTCTCGTCAGGCCGGACGAGTGAGCGCCATCCAGCAGCACATCGGGAGACACGTTGATGAACAGCCGCTCCGTCAAACCCAGCGTCGACCACTGCTCGAGCGCACGTTCGCGACACAGGCTGTCGAGTTCCACCAGTCGGCCGTGTTCGCGCGCCACCGAAAACATTGCCAGCGGTGAGGCCAGTGGCCCTGCCGCACTTCCGCGCGCCAACGCCTCATAGGCGAAGACCTCTCGGCCATTGGACGACACGATGGGCTGGAAATGCATGCTCACCTGGCGCAGACGCAGCAACGTCTCCAGTGCATGACAGGATTCGACGGCTGGCTGGCCATGAGCGGCTTGCAGGGGCGGGGATGGGAGCATGTCAGAATCTGAACATGCTGATATGACAGAGGGGTGACAAAGGTGCCGCGCGGCGCATGAGACGCCTCATCCGCCAGAGGGGAAGCCAGACGCCAGATAGACTCACTCGATGTGTCGACTATCTCGATGTACCGACTATCTCGATCAAAACAGGATCACGCCATGCCGGCCTGGCAGCCGGCATGGCGTGATTCTAAAGTGCCAGGGTGACGCTTACAGCGAGTTGGGGTCGATGGCCTTGCCGAGGGAGTTGCGGTCGATCCACTTGCCCGCCTTGGTCTCCTTGTAACGGAAGACGACCATGTCGCCAGCCACTACCGGCACTTCGCTGTCTTCGGTCTGGTAGCTGTAGCTCTCACCCTCCACGACCAGCGTGAAGCGGTAGAGATCCGGCATGCCCAGCCATTCCTTGAAGGGCCCTTCACGCTCCAGGCTCTCCAGCGTACCGCGGCCCTGCAGCTTGGGGGTACGTGCGCGTCCGCGCCCAAATCCACCTGCCATGCTATCTCCTCCCCGTCAGTGCGGGTCTTGCGAGGCAACGGCGATGCCGCCGCCCGGGTACATGATTGACGCGCGTACGCATCACGTTATTCAGCGAAGGCCTGGCCATAACTGTCGGGTGCCAGGTCCTCGAAACGGGTGTACTTGCCGATGAAGGCCATGTGAACGGTACCGATGGGGCCGTTACGCTGCTTGCCGATGATCAGCTCGGCCAGCCCCTTGTTGTCGGGATTGTCCTTGTTGTAAACCTCATCACGGTAGACGAAGGCGATGACATCGGCATCCTGCTCGATGGCGCCGGATTCACGCAGATCCGACATCACCGGGCGCTTGTTGGGGCGCTGCTCAAGCGAGCGGTTCAGCTGTGAGAGCGCCACCACCGGGCAGTCGAATTCCTTGGCCAGGCCCTTCAGCGAGCGCGAGATCTCGGAGATCTCGGCGGTACGGTTCTCGGAAAGCCCCGGTACCTGCATCAGCTGAAGGTAATCGATCATGATCAGACCGATACCGCCGTGCTCACGCGCCATGCGTCGACAGCGCGAGCGCATCTCGTTGGGCGATAGCGCTGCGGTGTCATCGACGAACAGCTGCTTGTCCTTGAGCAGGTTGACCGCCGAGGTCAGACGCGGCCAATCCTCGTCTTCCAGCTGACCGGTACGCACCTTGGTCTGATCGATGCGGCCCAACGAGGAGATCATGCGCAACATCAGCGATTCGGCGGGCATCTCCATCGAAAACACGGCGACCGGCTTGTCGCCGGAGACCACGGCATGTTCGACCAGATTCATGGCGAAGGTGGTCTTGCCCATCGAGGGACGCCCGGCAATGATCACCAGATCCGACGGCTGCAGACCGGAGGTCATGTCATCGAGATCACGGAAACCCGTCGACAGGCCCGTCATCTGGCCCTTGAGGTTGAACAGCTCATCGATGCGGTCCACCGCGCCGGTCAGCAGCTGGCTCATGCCCTTGGGGCCGCCGCTCTTGGGCCGCGACTCGCTGATCTGGAACACCAGGCGCTCGGCCTCGTTGACCAGCTCATCGGCATCACGGCCCTGCGGACTGAAGGAGCTCTCGGCGATCTGGTTGGCCGCCTGGATGAGCTTGCGCAGCGTGGCGCGCTCGCGAACGATGTCGGCATAGGCCTTGATGTTGCTGGCCGAAGGCGTATTGCGCGCGAGCTCGGCGAGGGTCGCCAGCCCGCCGACCGACTCGAGTTGATCACGACTTTCCAGCAGCTCGGACAGCGTCACCACATCCAACGGGCGGCTGCCGCCGACCAGCTGAGACATGGCGTTGTAGATGAGACGATGCTCATAGCGATAGAAGTCGTCGGCCACCAGACGCTCGGAAACCGTATCCCAGGCGCTGTTGTCCAGCATCAAGCCGCCAAGCACCGATTGCTCGGCTTCCAGCGAATTGGGCGGCACCTTGAGCGCTGCCGTCTCGCGATCCTGATCCTGAATCTCGCTCATGCCTGACTGACTCCTGCTGATGACTGACATGCCCGCGGGGGCTTCTAGTTTCACGCATTGACGCAAGCCTGCCAACCGCCGCGCCCACGCCGAAGCCTCTTCCTGACGAGGGCAGGCATTCTACCGGATTTTGTGCGTCATCGCCTCGCCGACGACAAGGCAAATGCCATGCCGATGACAAATCGTGCCCATGAAAAAACCGCCTTCGCATCAAGGATGCAAAGGCGGCTTGGGTACCGCAGCAGTCGCTACACCGGATCACCGGCCAGCCACTGCAAATCAGCGATTACTCGCCGACCACGACCACACGGACAGTGGCAGTCACTTCAGCGTGCAGCTGCAGCACGATGTCGTATTCGCCAGTGTTGCGCAGCGGGCCTTCCGGCATGCGGACTTCGCTCTTGGCGACGTCGATGCCAGACTGGGCGATAGCTTCGGCCAGATCACGCGGACCGATGGAACCGAACAGCTTGCCTTCATCGCCAGCCTTGGCGACCAGGGACAGTTCGATTTCGTTCAGCTGAGCGGCACGCGCTTCAGCTTCGGCCTTGCGCTCTGCTACCTGTGCTTCCAGCTCAGCGCGCTGAGCTTCGAAAGCTGCCTGGTTTTCAGCAGTGGCCGGAACTGCCAGGCCGTACGGCAGCAGGTAGTTGCGACCGAAGCCAGCCTTGACGGAAACCTGGTCACCCAGGTTACCCAGCTTGCCAATCTTGTCGAGCAGAATGACTTGCATCTCGTAAACCTCTTATCGATGACTGCCGGCGAGACGTGCGCGAAAATCCGCAAAGACGTCCACAAGCGCCAACAGCAGCAAAATCAGAATCGTGGGCCAGGTGGTCAGCATCATGAAATAGACGCCGACGAGCCATAACCCGCTCATCCCCTTTAACCCGATGTAACCATGTACCAGGGCAATGCCCGCCACCAGCAGCGGTATCCAGATCAGCAGGAGCACTGCAGGCACATTGAGCAGTACGCCAATGATCCCGCAGGCTGCCAGTATCAGGATTTCGGGCAAACTCAGCCGAAAGGCATGGAATTCGCGGCGAAACCCACCCGGATTGTAGAGCCCGGACTGCCAACTACGCGCCAGGGCCAGACAGCCCGTGGCGGCCAGCAGGACTACCAACCCGGTAATACCACCGATGACCAGCCCTGCGAGCTGTTCAGTCGGTACACCTTGAGCGGCAAAGTCGTTCAAGCGTGCGTCGAGCTCAGGGGCATTCTCGCGAATGCTCTCAAGCAGTGGACCGGCTCCGCCTGGTGGCAGGAATATCCCTGACTGCACCATCAGTGCCGCCGTCAGGCTGGCGCCTATCAGCGCCTCACCCCATCGCACGCGAGCGCGCAACAGGGTTGCCATCAGGGTGACCAGCAATACGGTTGCCAGAGGCACCGGATCGCCTTGTACCCACCACCAACCGGCCGGAACGGCGGCGGCGATGACTACGGGTGCGGCAGGCGCAAGGCCACGCCGAAGCGTGACCAGCGCACTGATGGCGGCACTGAACCAGAAGAACCAGGGCACGATTCCCGTCAGCAATGCAATCGCGATGCATTGCAGGGGGCCGCGCATGGCCCAGCGTGCCAGTGCCAGCATCATGGTGTCGCCTTACTGGTGGCTGTCGCTGTACGGCAGCAGAGCCAGGTAGCGAGCACGCTTGATGGCAGTCGCCAGCTGACGCTGGTAGCGTGCCTTGGTGCCAGTGATACGGCTCGGGACGATCTTGCCGGTCTCGGTGATGTAAGACTTCAGGACTTCGATGTCCTTGTAGTCGATCTGCTTCACGCCTTCAGCGGTGAAGCGGCAGAACTTGCGACGACGGAAAAAACGTGCCATTGCAATGACCTCCTGGGGGTGCGGTATCAGTTAGCGTCTTGAGCTTCGGATTCGTCACGCTTGTCTTCGCGACGCGGACGCTTCTCTTCAGCCGGCTTCATCATCGGAGACGGCTCGATGGCCGCTTCCTTTGAACGCACAACCAGGTTACGGATGACGGCGTCGTTGAAACGGAAGATGGTTTCGAGTTCTTCAACCACCTCACCGGTAGTTTCGACGTTCATCAGCACGTAGTGGGCCTTGTGGATCTTGTTGATCGGGTAGGCCAGGTGACGGCGACCCCAATCTTCCAGACGATGCACAGTACCGCCGGCTTCGGTCACGATGGAGGTGTAACGCTCGATCATGGCCGGAACCTGTTCGCTCTGGTCCGGGTGGACCATGAACACGATCTCGTAGTGACGCATGGCTTGGCTCCTTTCGGTTTGACAGCCCCCACGGCGCGTCTCGGGCCGGGAAGCAAGGAGTGGAGTGATTACTACGGTTGTGCCATTCAGACCCGAAGGCCACGAAAGACGCGCGCGGGCGAGGACAGGTGCCCCCATGCCGCGCATTCACTGCAGACTGCACTTCACAGAACCGCAGTATTGTAGAGAGGAGTCAAGGGCTTGGCAAGCGGCCCGTAAAAGACAGCCAGCCCCGTTCCGCCGGCCGTCTTTCTCTTGCCTCTCTCTTGCCTCTGCCCTGCCTGTCTGACTATCCCCTGCCGACAATTGCCTCAGCCGCGGCGCTGACGCACGGCCTCGAACAGGCAGATGCCCGCGGCAACCGAGACATTGAGGCTGGAGACGCTGCCCGCCATCGGCAGCTTGATCAGGCTGTCGCAGTGCTCGCGGGTCAGACGGCGCATACCCTTGCCCTCGGCCCCCATCACGATGGCGACCGGGCCGGTGAAGTCGGCTTCGAAGGCCATGGATTCGGCTTCCCCCGCCGTACCCAGCACCCAGACACCGGCTTCCTTCATGGCGTCCAGCGTGCGGGCCAGATTGGTGACCTGATAGACCGGCACCACTTCCGCAGCCCCACAGGCCACCTTGCGTACGGTCGCGTTCAGGGAAGCCGACTTGTCCTTGGGCACGATGACGCCATGGGCGCCCGCGGCATCGGCGCTGCGCAGGCAGGCACCGAGGTTGTGCGGATCCGTGACGGAGTCCAGCACCAGAAACAGCGGAGCTTCTTCGTGGGACCAACCATCAAGACGCAGCTTGAGGCCGGTCTCGTTCTCGGTGGCCAGTGGCGCGCACAGCGCGACCAGCCCCTGATGGGCACCACCGCCGACGGCCAGTGCATCCAGCTCCTCGCGCCCCTTGAGGGTGACGCGCGAGCCGGCGGCACGCGCCTGCTCGATGATCTCGCTCAGGCGCAGCTCGGCCTCGCCCGCCTGCACCCATAGCTCGCTGGGTGCACGATCTCGTGCCAGCAAGGCTTCCACGGCGTGCACGCCATAGACGGCTTCCAGCCCACCGGGAATCTTCGGCGCGGCGGCGCGAACACCACCCTTGCGCGCCCCGCCACGCTCATGACGCTGAGCGCCGCTGCGCTCGCCTCGGGAATGCTCACTTCTGGCGTGGCTAGCACGCTCGCCGGCGGGCTTGCCGCGGCCGGGCTTGCGCCCCTTGTCCTGACTCATTGTGCCTTCCTGACTGATGACCCGACGGGCCCTGTCACATTGACGGAAACTGAGCTGCCGCCGACGCGACAGCCTTGAAATCGTGCAGTCTGACGACTGCCCAACGCATCAGCCCCGACCGGAGCCGGGGCTGATGCAATTGCAATGACGCGCGAGGAGCCGAGCCGAGATCAGCTACGGCCGTTACCGCGACGCCCGCGCGAGCGCGAACCCCGCTTGCGCGACGGATCGTCCTTGCCTGCGGCACCCATCGGTGCCACCGGCGCGAACGGACTGTCGGCTGCTTCCGGGCCACTCGGCACGGCCGGACGCGCTGCCGCCGGCGCTTCAGGCGCAGACTCACGCTCATTGCCAGCAGACGGCTTGCGCTCTCCACGGCCTGAGCGGTCATTGCGCTCACCGCGCGGTTTGCGCGGCGGACGCTCACCTGACGGTTTTTCGGCCGCCGCCGCGCTGCCATTGCCCTCCTGGCTGACTTCTTCAGTCAGGGACTTGAGACGCTCGCGTTCACGCTTGCCGGGGCGTCCCTTGGAAGAGGACTCCTTGCCGGTAGGTGAGCTGCTCTTGGCCGCAGATGACTTGTCACCCTCTCGCTCGCTGCTGCGCGACTTGCGCGGCTTGCGCTTGGGACGCGGCGTCGGGTCGCTGAGCATGAAGTCGATCTTGCGCTCATCCATGTCGACACGGGCCACCTGGACGGTGACGCCATCGCCGAGACCATAGCTGACGCCGGCACGCTCACCCTTGAGGCGGTGCTTCTCGGCCTCGTAGTGATAGTAGTCGGACGGCAGCGAGGAGATGTGCAGCAGGCCCTCGACGTAGTAGGCATCCAGACGCACGAACAGGCCGAACTGGGTGACCGCCGCGACGGTGCCTTCCAGCACTTCGCCGACCTTGTCCTTCATGAACTCGCACTTGAGCCAGTCGTTGACGTCACGCGTCGCCTCATCGGCGCGGCGCTCGGTCATCGAGCAGTGCTCACCCAGCTCGAGCATCTGCTCGAAGGTGTACGGGCACCACTTGGTCGGGCGCTCGGTCACGGCGTCTTCAGCGCGCAGCACGGTGTCGGTCTTGCGCGGGCCACGGATGACGGAGCGAATCGCACGGTGCACCAGCAGATCCGGATAACGACGGATCGGCGAGGTGAAGTGCGCATAGGCATCGTAGGCCAGACCGAAGTGACCTTCGTTCTGCGGCGAGTAGACCGCCTGGGTCATGCTGCGCAGCATCACGGTCTGGATGATGTCGAGGTCCGGACGCTCGGCGATCGAGGCACGCAGTGCCTGGAAGTCCTTGGGTGCCGGCTCGTCACCACCTTCCAGCGTCAGACCCAGCTCGCCCAGGAAGGCACGCAGGTTGTTCAGACGCTCCGGTGCCGGCTGCTTGTGGACACGATAGAGGGCCGGGAGATCGTGCTCATCCAGGAAGCGTGCCGTGGCGACGTTGGCCGCCAGCATGCACTCCTCGATCAGCTTGTGCGCATCGTTGCGGGTACGCGGCACGATCTGCTCGATCTTGCGCTCATCGTTGAACAGGATCTGCGTCTCGGTGGTCTCGAAGTCGATGGCACCACGCTTGTCACGCGCCTTGCGCAGCACACCGTACAGCGCATGCAGGTTGTGCAGCGACGGCAGCAGCTCATTGTACTGCTGGCACAGTGCCTGACCTTCCTCACTTTCCGGGTCGGTCAGCATGGTGCCGACCTTCTCGTAGGTCAGGCGTGCATGCGAGCGAATCACGGCTTCGAAGAAGCGGTAGTCGAGCATCTCGCCACTGCCGGCGGAGATGGTCAGCTCACAGACCAGTGTCAGACGATCGACATGCGGGTTGAGCGAGCACAGACCGTTGGAGAGCAGTTCCGGCAGCATCGGCACGACCTGCCCCGGGAAATACACCGAGTTGCCGCGCACGTAGGCTTCCTGATCCAGCGGACTGCCGCCACGCACATAGTGGGAGACATCGGCGATGGCGACCAGCAGCTTCCAGTTGCCGCTGTCGTCCTGCCAGGCACAGACGGCGTCATCGAAGTCCTTTGCGTCTTCGCCATCGATGGTGACCAGCGGTGTCTCGCGCAGGTCGATGCGACCCTTCTTGTCTTCTTCCAGCACCTCGGCGGAGATGGTCGAGATCTGGTCTTCGACTTCCGGCGGGAATTCACTGGGGATATCGTGGGAGCGGATCGCGATATCGATTTCCATGCCCGGGTCCATGCGCTCACCGAGCACCTCGACCACTTCACCCACCGGCTGAACGCGTGTAGCGGGCTGCTGAGTGATGCGCACGGACACCACCTGGCCGTCCTTGGCTCCATTGGCCACGCGGTTGGGGATGATGACTTCCTGCGCGATGCGCGAGTTCTCGGGAATCAGCACACCGAAGTCCGGCTCGGACTGACGATAGATGCCGACCAGGGTCTGGGTGTTGCGCGCCAATACCTCGACGATGGTGATCTCGTCACGGCCACGACGGTCACGGCCGCTGACGCGCGCCAGCACCTGATCGCCATGGAAGACGCGACGCATCTGGCGCGGCGGCACGGCGAGGTCCGGCTTGACGCCATCTTCGCGCGCCAAGAAGCCGAAGCCGTCACGGTGACCGACGATGCGGCCACGGATCAGGTCCAGCTTGTCGATCAGGGCATAGGCGCCGCGACGATTGCGCAGCACCTGACCGTCACGCTCCATGGCATTGAGACGACGACGCACAGCTTCCTGCTGCTCCTCGTCCTCGAAACCGAGCATGCGGCTCATGTTCTCGTGGGTAATGGGCTTGCCATACTCTTCCAGCTTGTCGAGCAAGAACTCTCGGCTGGGGATGGGCTTGTCGTACTTATGGGCTTCGCGTTCCGCGTGCGGGTCGTCGCTGAGCGTCCATTGGGTCATTAATCAGGATTCCTTGACGATGAATTCGAGACGGGCAGCGATCGCGGCACGGAATGACAGGTTGTCTCTCATCCGCGCATTATAGCCTCTACCCTTGGGCCGACCCAACCATTCCCCGCCACTCATCACGGCGGAGGGGCCATTCAGTGCTGTCAATGGCGCCCCGAGGCCTGACTCTCAAGTCTGAAAGCTCGCCAATCGATGAGCTTCATCTGTCTGTCCTCTCTCTGCCCTCTGTCTATCCTCATGAAGCGAGAGAGGCTTTCTGCGGCTAGATCAGCAGGCATGAAAGAAAAAGCTTGCATTCCCTCAGTACATCCGTATTATTCGGCACCACTTGCCCAGATGGCGGAATTGGTAGACGCGCTAGCTTCAGGTGCTAGTGTCCGTATGGACGTGGAGGTTCAAGTCCTCTTCTGGGCACCAATTTCAGGTTTCATGTTGGCGTGACACACGTTAAGATGGATACCAGAAAACGGGTAAAGCATTTAAGTTTCAATAACTTGACTGCTGATCCGGGTCTGCGGACCGAAACGAGTTCTGATGTCTGCCCAGGTGGCGGAATTGGTAGACGCGCTAGCTTCAGGTGCTAGTGTCCTTATGGACGTGGAGGTTCAAGTCCTCTCCTGGGCACCACGGACGTCAGACTCACAACGAACGACCCCTGTATCGCGCTTCGCCCAGATGGCGGAATTGGTAGACGCGCTAGCTTCAGGTGCTAGTATCCGTAAGGATGTGGAGGTTCAAGTCCTCTTCTGGGCACCACGATGCGCACTCGAACAGGGAACATGGCATCCACTACCAAGGATCTCATGCTCGTTCAGCTGCAAGACTCAGCTCTTGAGGCTTCAGCACACAACTTGATGCCCAGATGGCGGAATTGGTAGACGCGCTAGCTTCAGGTGCTAGTGTCCTTATGGACGTGGAGGTTCAAGTCCTCTTCTGGGCACCATCAAGTTGATATCCGATGCATCCTCGCAGCGCCTGCTGCTCACATCGCGATACTCCCCCTCGCAATATCCTGACTGACTCACCCTCTTGTTTTGCCCAGCCCCACAGCGCCCTGCGTTGTCTTTCGCATGCCCCGACGATAATACCGCCCTCCTCATGCGCAACTTGTCCACACCCGTTGCCATGCCTGGCGTTGTGGATAACTCTTTTCAGCCGCCCTCTTCTCGTCAGACCTGGTTCTGTCGGACCTTGGCTTGGCGCTGATAGGCTCCTATGTCACCTGCCTCTCCCTGTGCGCTCAATAACGTGATGGCGTACGACTGAAACTGTACACCTGCCAGCCATCGCGCACGACTTGCGCCTCGAGGCGCTGCTCGACGTCATCGGGAAGCTCATGGAAGAAGTCCAGCCCTGTCAGAGACTCGATGCGGTCGATGCTGACCAGAAAGCGATCCAGCGGCTCATCTCCCCTCACCTGCTGCGGAAGGAGAAATGCCAACGCACGCGGTGCCTGCCGGCCCGAACCGGGCGAGATGATGATCTTGTAGAAGGCATCGGGAATCTCGATCAGATTAGGCAACCGCTCGATACTGCCGCTGAAGACCGGTCCTGCCGTGATCCACAGCGCGCCTTCACGCGGCAGGATGCTGTCCATGATGGCGGCTTCCAGCCGTTGCCAGAGCTTGCGATTGAGTGCCGGTGTCTGTGGCGAGATATTCGTCATGCGGAAGGTCTGATGCTGCGCCTTGACGCCGTAGATCTTGCCGATGGCGTAGTTGGGCGCCAGGTGCCCGCGGTCATAGCCACTGTTGCGATAGCTATCCGGCGTGACGGGCCACAGTGAGCGCCAGTCGCGCTCGAACTCGTCAGGACGCTCCCCCAGCCGCGACCCCTGGGTATTCTCGAGTCGCCATGTCACCCATAACGGGTTGGCACGCAGATCAGACCAGCCCACCAGATAGGCGTCGCTGCGCAAGCCGCGCGCCAGCGTCTTCCAATCCAGTGCACGCGCCTGCGGCACGCCCTGCCAGACGTAGAACTGCTGGTAGTCGCGCTCCTGCCACCACCAGAGCCCACCTCCCACCAAAGCAAACACCACGCTGACCCCGAAGCCTCGCCACAGCTTGCGGCCGGCCGAGCGAATATCATCCATCACATCCAGCATCCCGCCATTTCCTTCTTGTCGTTGCAGTTACCTCGGCAAGGCATGCATTCATCATTTCGCCATGGCTCGCGGGCCACAGCGATGTCATTCACGCTACTGCGTGGCTTCCATCATGCCAGAGTTATGCCAGCGAGGCTGACGGTTGCCCCAACTCAAGCCACAATAAGCAGGTAGCACCCGCTTGATGCACCATCGGCAAGCAGAGACCTCCTGACAAGTCTGCCCGAACACTGATGGCGCAGAACCTGACCACACGTTCAGCATCTGGCATGCCACCTGCATCCATGAATGTCAGCAAGCAGCCAGCAATGCCACACAGAGTGCCCCTCAAGGCACCGGTGGCACCCGCGACACTGCAACGATTGACATGCAAGCGCCTCCTGACAGGCGAGCCGTGACCGCAGCACATCCCGACGGTTGTGCTCCATTGATGAGAAGGAATCCGACCATGGCCAATCAGAGCCGCCGTAACTTCATGCGCAACAGCCTGCTGGGGCTTGCTGCCCTGCCGCTGGGCGCCACCATGCTCTCCCCCCGCGCCCTTGCCGCCGACCTGCCGCGACTGGATACCTCCAACCCACAAGCCAAGGCGCTCAACTACGTGGAAGTCGCCAGTGAAGCCGAGGACCACCCTGCCTTCAAGCCGGGCTCGGACTGCGCCAACTGCATGTTCTACAAGCCCGAGAACGAAGGCTGCCAGCTTTTCCCAAGCCATAGCGTCGAGCCGAAGGGCTGGTGTCAGTCCTGGACCAAGCGCCCGGCCTGAGATGCTCAACCGGAACCCTCTGGCTGTGAGCACTAGAGCCCACTGAAACAAGAAAACCGCCGCGAGGGTGTCCTCACGGCGGTTTTTTCATGCCTGCCTTATGCCGATTGCGCGCCGATCAGGGCTGGCATCCCTCGACACCTACTCGACCCGCCATGAGCATCACCTGAAGCCCTGTCAGCCGGGATTGGCGTCCTCCGGCAGTGGCCACTGGTAGCGCCTTGCCACCTCATCGTTCTCCATCGACTCCAGATGGACAGGAAAGCCCCACAGCTGATGCAGATAGCGCATCACGGGGTAGACGCTGCGCGCCAGCGGGCGCCGATCATCCTGCACATGGCGCAGGGTCAGCGAGCGATCCCCGCGAATGTTGGCGGCCCACACCTGGATATTCGGCTCACGGTGGCTCAGCGCGTACTGCACGCACAGCGCCTCACGAATGCGCTTGTAACCACGACTGTCGTGAATGGCGTCAATGACGAGATGCTCATCGCTGTCATCATCGACCAGCGAGAACAGCTTGAGATCCCGGATCACCTTGGGCGACAGGAATTGCTGGATGAAGGACTCATCCTTGAAGTTGCGCATCGCGAAGTGCACCGTTTCCAGCCAGTCGCTGCCGGCGATATCCGGGAACCACTCACGATCCTCATCGTCGGGGTGCTCACAGATACGCTTGATATCGGTGAACATCGCGAAGCCCAGCGCATAGGGATTGATGCCGTTGTAATGCGGGTGATCGAAGCCGGGCTGCTGCACCACCGAGGTATGCGACTGCAGGAACTCGAGGATCACGCCCTCGCCGATCAACCCCTCATCGTAGAGCTGATTCATGATGGTGTAGTGCCAGAAACACGCCCAGCCCTCGTTCATCACCTGCGTCTGGCGCTGCGGGTAGAAGTACTGCGCCAGCTTGCGCACGATACGTACCAGCTCGCGCTGCCAGGGCTCCAGCAACGGGGCATTCTTCTCGATGAAATAGAGCAGGTTCTCCTGCGGTTCCGGCGGATAGCGGCCGCGACGATGCAGACCGAGAGGATCATTGACCTCATCGACCACCTCATCCTCTTCGCCCGCCTGGGGAATCGTGGTCCAAAGCGCATTCACCTGGGCCTGCAGATAGGCCTCACGCTCCTGCTGACGCTGGACCTCCTCTTCCGGCGAGATGGCCGATGGACGCTTGTAGCGATCCACGCCATAGTTCTGCAGAGCATGGCAGGCATCGAGCAGCTGCTCGACGGCGTCCACGCCATGACGCTCCTCGCACTCGGATACGTATTTCCGCGCGAAGACGAGGTAGTCGATGATCGCCGAGGCATCGGTCCAGGTGCGGAACAGATAATTGCCCTTGAAGAAGCTGTTGTGGCCATAGCAGGCATGTGCCATGACCAGAATCTGCATCATCAGGGTGTTCTCTTCCATCAGATAGGCGATGCACGGGTCGGAGTTGATCACCAGCTCGTAGGCCAGCCCCATCTGCCCTCGCCGATACGCCTGCTCCACCGACAGGAACTGCTTGCCGAACGACCAGTGATGGTAGCCGACCGGCATGCCGATACTGGCGTAGGCATCCATCATCTGCTCGGACGTGATCACCTCGATCTGGTTGGGGTAGATATCCAGATGGTACTGCGCGGCGATGCGCGCGATCTCGCTTTCGAAATGCTCGAGCAATTCGAAGGTCCAATCCGACCCGCTGGCCGGTTGGGTATCTTCGAACCGGCTATCGATGTGCTTGCCCATTCGGTCATCAAGACCGCCATCAAGACCATGGCTCATGAGGCCTCCTGACCCGGCGCGACTGCCGGGCACGTCGCATGATGTGATCAGGCGCTGATGCGGCGCTTGAACAGCTCGCGGAATACCGGGTAGATATCGCCTGCCTCGACGATCTGCTGCATGGCAAAACGTTCCGGAAATTCCGCCTCGACCCGCTCGTACTCCTCCCACAACGCCTGATGGGCATGCGGCGTGATCTCCACATAGGCGTAGTACTGCAGGCGCGGCATCAGCTTCTTTATCATCAGTTCGCGACAGTTGGTGGAATCATCGTCCCAGTTGTCGCCATCCGAGGCTTGCGCCACATACAGATTCCACTCACCGGCCGGATAGCGCGATTCGATCACCTCATCGAGCAGCGTGAGGGCACTGGACACGATGGTGCCGCCGGTTTCGCGGGAGTAGAAGAACTCCTCCTCATCGACTTCCTTGGCAGCGGTGTGGTGACGGATGAAGACCAGCTCGACCTTCTCATAGTTGCGCTCCAGGAACAGATACAGCAACAGGAAGAAACGCTTGCCGATGTCCTTGTGCGCCTGGGTCATCGACCCCGAGACATCCATCACGCAGAACATCACCGCCTTGTTGGACGGCATCGGCTGATTGATGAGGTGGTTGTAGCGCAGATCATAGGTATCGAGGAACGGCACCGCCTTGAGGCGCGCCTCGAGCCGCTCGATTTCCGCCTTGAGCTCACTGATGCGCACCTTGTTGCGCAGCACCGGGTCCTTGCGCTCCTCCTGCTCCAGCGCTTCGACAGCCTCCTTCAGCGCCCGCTTGATCGGGGAACGCATCGCGATGCGCCGCGCCTGTGCCGAGCGCATCGAGCGAACGATGTTGATACGTGCCGGTGTGCCGTCACGCGCAATCCCCGCGCGCACCGGGCGCACCTCTTCCATGTCCGCGATCTGCTTGCGCTCCAGATGCGGCAGTTCCAGCCCGTCGAAGACGAACTCGAGAAATTCCTCACGCGACAGGGTGAAGGCGAAGTCGTCTTCCCCTTCGCCCTGATTGGAGGCCTGGCCTTCGCCACTGCCACCTCCCCCGCCGCCACCACCGGGACGGCGCATGCGGTCCCCTTCGACAAATTCCTTGTTGCCGGGATTGATCACACGCCGCTTGCCGCCCTGCCCGTGCTGGAACACCGGCTCGGAAATGTCACGCGTCGGGATGGAGACTTCCTCACCGCGCTCCATGTCGGTGATGGAGCGCCGATTGACGGCATCCTCCACCGCCCGCTTGATATGACTGCGATAGCGCCGAATGAAGCGCTGTCGATTCACTGCACTCTTGTTACGTGCATTGCTGCGTCGATCAATGAAATAACTCATTCGCCCTCCTTGCCGGCCCCGCCCTCAGCGGATGGCCGGATGGCAAGTGCCGGCGGCAATCGAGCCCGCCGGCAGGCCTGTCGTCAGTCGGCAGGGCTTACTGCGACTTGCGTACACGCAGGTACCATTCGGACAACAGGCGCACCTGCTTCTCGGTGTAGCCGCGATCCACCATGCGCGCCACGAAGTCCTCGTGCTTGCGCTGATCAGATGCCGAGGCCTTGGCATTGAAGGAGATGACCGGCAGCAGCTCTTCGGTATTGGCGAACATCTTCTTCTCGATCACCGCACGCAGCTTTTCATAGGACTGCCAGCTCGGGTTGGTACCGTTGTTCTGCGCCCGTGCGCGCAGCACGAAGTTGACCACCTCGTGACGGAAATCCTTCGGGTTGGAGATGCCCGCGGGCTTCTCGATCTTTTCCAGTTCCTCGTTGAGTGACTGACGGTCCAGCAGTTCGCCGGTCTCGGGATCGCGATACTCCTGCTCCTGGATCCAGAAGTCGGCATAGGTCACATAGCGATCGAAGATGTTCTGCCCATACTCGGAATAGGACTCGAGATAGGCGGTCTGGATCTCCTTGCCGATGAAATCGACGTAGCGGGGTGCCAGGTATTCCTTGATATAGCGCAGGTAGCGCTCATGGGTTTCCTTGGGCAGCTGTTCCTGATCGAGGCGCTGCTCCAGCACGTAGAGCAGATGGACCGGATTGGCCGCGACCTCACTGGCATCGAAGTTGAAGACCTTGGAGAGAATCTTGAAGGCAAAGCGCGTCGAGAGCCCGTCCATCCCCTCGTCAACACCGGCGCTGTCGCGGTATTCCTGGATCGATTTGGCGCGCGGATCGGTATCCTTGAGGTTCTCGCCGTCATAGATGCGCATCTTCGAGTAGACGCTGGAATTCTCCGGCTCACGCAGACGTGACAGCACGATGAACTGGGACAGCATGCGCAGCGTATCCGGGGCACAGGGCGCCTGATTCAGCGACGAATGCTCCAGCAGCTTGGCGTAGATCTTGACCTCCTCGGAGGCACGCAGGCAGTAAGGCACCTTGACGATATAGACGCGATCAAGGAAGGCCTCGTTGTTGCGGTTGTTGCGAAATGCCTGCCACTCGCTCTCGTTGGAGTGCGCCAGCACCACGCCATCGAAGGGAATCGCGCCCATGCCTTCCGTCGGGTTGTAATTGCCCTCCTGGGTCGCGGTCAGCAGCGGGTGCAGCACCTTGATCGGCGCCTTGAACATCTCGACGAATTCCATCAGCCCCTGGTTGGCCTTGCACAGCCCGCCGGAGAAGCTGTAGGCATCCGGATCGTCCTGGGCATAGAGCTCCAGCTGACGGATATCGACCTTGCCGACCAGCGCAGAGATGTCCTGGTTGTTGTCATCGCCCGGCTCTGTCTTGGAGATACCGATCTGATTGAGGCGTGAGGGATAGAGCTTGACCACGCGGAACTTGCTGATATCTCCGCCATATTCCTTGAGCCGCTTGGCAGCCCACGGCGACATGGCACTGCGCATGCAGCGCCGAGGAATGCCGTACTCCTTCTCGATCAGCTCACCATCTTCCTCCGGCGAGAACAGCCCCAGCGGAGACTCGAATACCGGCGAGCCCTTGATGGCATAGAAGGGGATCTGCTCCATCAGCAGCTTGAGGCGCTCCGCCAGAGACGACTTGCCGCCGCCCACCGGGCCGAGCAGATACAGGATCTGCTTGCGCTCCTCCAGCCCCTGCGCCGCGTGCCGGAAGTAGGAAACGATCTGCTCGATAGCCTCTTCCATGCCATAGAACTCGGCAAAGCTTGGATAACGGCGGATCAGCTTGTTGGAAAAGATACGGGAAAGACTGGGGTCCTTGGCGGTATCGATGACCTCCGGTTCACCGATGGCCGCCAGCATGCGCTCGGCAGCGCTGGCGTAGGCAGTAGCGTCCTGCCGGCACAACTCCAGGTACTCCTGGAGACTCATCTCTTCTTGCTGAATCCGCTCATAGCGGCTCTGCACGTGATCGAAGATGCTCATGGAAGCCTCCTTGTCGCGACATCAGTCGCTGGGACCATCGCCGGGCCCACTCAGGTAAGACCGTAAGATTCGCTCGTCCGCTCAGCCTGGATAGCGTACGCAGGACGGCTGCCTCGGCGTGTTTATCAGCATAGGTCGATATAGGGTGCAGGTGTCCAATACAGTGAGTGAATGCATTCAACGAACTTTCCGCCGGCGGAGCCAGTTCTGCCAAGCACCGCAGCATCTACGGCAGCCAGTGGGTCAGCAGACACTACGTTCGCGCCTCAATGCCCCTGACAACGCGTTGAAGAAAGCTTTGAAAGACGCGAAAACTCGACCAATGCTTCTGCTGTCGCGGGTGATTCACTCATGTCATGTTGCACCGCAGCACACCCTGAGCATAGGAACAGAC
Organism: Cobetia sp. LC6; assembly: GCF_030264805.1. Lineage (NCBI taxonomy): Bacteria > Pseudomonadati > Pseudomonadota > Gammaproteobacteria > Oceanospirillales > Halomonadaceae > Cobetia > Cobetia sp. LC6. Next base: position 233,630 of record NZ_JASSPL010000002.1, read on the forward strand.
TGACGGTTGACGCCAGTCACTCGCACGCCCAGACGACACTGCATACCAGCCAGTCGAGCAAGAATGATCGCGTCCACACCTCTCACCCGACCACCCCCGCCGCTCTTCACACAGCCTCCTGCTTCGCCACAAAGACCATGAAGACAAAGACTGGCGACGAAGTGGCTACCAACCTGATCAGACTATTGCCTCAGTCACACATGACGTTGACCAGACCGGACAACAGGCTATAAAAAAATCCCCATCGCCGGGGCGATGGGGATTTCGAGGGAGGCGCTCACGCCTTGGGGACCGCCTGAATCGAGAGACTCACAGCACGTCGCGAATATCCTTGAGCAAGGCGTCGAGCAACTCGGTGGTGGTGTTCCAGGAGCAGACGAAGCGCGCGCCGCCCGCACCGATGAAGGTATAGAAGGTCCAGCCACGCTCACGCAGCGCCGCCAGCACATGCTCGGGGAAGCTGGCGAACACGCTGTTGGCCTCGCTGGGGAACAGCAGCTCGATGCCCTCCAGCGCCTCGAGTCGCTCGGCCAGATACTGCGCCATGCCGTTTGCATGACGGGCGTTGTTCAGCCAGACATCATTTTCCAGCAGCCCCATCCAGGGCGCCGCGATGAAGCGCATCTTGGAGGCCAGCTGACCGGCCTGCTTGCAGCGATAATCAAAATCGCGTGCCAGCTTGCGATCGAAGAAGATCACCGCCTCTCCCATGGCCAGACCATTCTTGGTGCCGGAGAAGCACAGCACGTCCACGCCCGCCTTCCAGGTCAGCTCAGCGGGCGAGACACTCAGCGCGGCGCAGGCATTGGCGAAACGGGCACCATCCATATGGATCTGGAGGTCATGACGGTCTGCCACTTCACGAATTGCCTGCAGCTCTTCCAGGCTGTAGACGGTGCCGACCTCGGTGCACTGGGTCAGGGAGATCACCCGCGGACGCGGATAGTGGATATCGCTGCGCTTGGTGACCAGCTGCTCGATGCCTTCCGGCGTCAGCTTGCCGTTGGGGCCCGGCGCGTTGAGCAACTTGGACCCGTTGGAGAAGAACTCCGGCCCGCCGCATTCATCGGTCTCGATATGGGCCAGTTCGTGGCAGATGACACTGTGGTAGGACTGGCACAGATGGGCCAGCGACAGGGAGTTGGCGGCGGTGCCATTGAAGACGAAGAACACCTCGCACTCGGTCTCGAACAGCTGACGGAAGCTGTCGGTGACCTGCTGCGTCCAGCGGTCATTGCCGTAGGCGAGATCGTCATCACGATTGGCCTGCATCATGTACGCCATCGCCTCGGGACAGATACCGGACGTGTTGTCACTGGCCAGAAAGCGTGAAGTGCACGCTTCATCGGCAGCAGAGGTCGCAGCGGGGGTCGGGGCAATGGCGTCAGTCGTCATGGGAATTTCCAGAGCGGGACAGGGGATCACCCTGTCCGGTGAAACAGACACGGCTCCCGGATGGCAGGAGCCGCTGCAGAAACTCCATCATAACAGCGCTGCACGCCGCCGCCAGTGGCAGGTGAATGCTGCACGCAAGCCACCGGATGGCGCCTAGCGAGAGGAGACGAGCCAGATGACACTCGCCTCGCCAGCACCCTCAGATGGCCTGCAACGCCGGATAACCTCGCCGCCCCTGCAAGCCGCCGCTGTGCAGCACGCGAATGCGCGTACCGCGTGCGATCAGACCATTGACCAGGTGGTGCGCCAGCGCCGCAAACAGCTTGGCGGTGTAGACCGGCTCCACCGCAACGCCTGTCTCGGCCTCGAAGCGCTGAATGAACTGGATCAACCAGTCAGGTGCCTTGGCAAAGCCGCCGGCCTGCGCTCCCAGCCACAAGCCCCACTCCGGCGTCTTCTGCTGGCTGCCGCCACTCTCCGCCAGCAGGCGACGCACACGATGATAGAGCTGATCGCCATGATTCATGGTCGGCACCCCGATGACCCGCAGCCCATCGCGCTCACCCAGCGCACTCAGCACCCCCGCGAGCGTCGTGCCGCTGCCACAGGCCAGCAGCACCAGCTGCGGCGCAGACTCGCCCGGCACCGGCTCGGCCAACGCCTGGGCCAACGGTGCCAGCCCGGCGACACCCTCCGCGCAACCGCCACCCTCGGGAATCCATACTCCCTCGCCATGGCGCCTGGCAAAATCAGGCTGGTCGCGCTGCCGGTACTCTGCTCGCGAGACGAAACTCAAGCGCATGCCATTGTCACGTGCATCGGCGAGCGTGGGCGTCAGCGGCGCTTCGGGGTGCCCGCGCACCAGGCCATGCGTCTCGATGCCCAATCTGGCACCCGCCGCCGCCAATGCATGCAGATGGTTCGACCACCCCCCTCCACAGCTGATGATACCCCGCTTCTCGCTCAACGCCCTGGCCAGCGGCAGACGCAACTTCCAGGCCTTGTTGCCGGAAATCTCGCTATCCAGCGTGTCGGCGCGCAGGCACTCGACGATCACACCGGCCTCATCGGCCAGCGGCCACGCCAGGCGCTCGACCGCTGGCGGTGTGAACAGATCCAGCAGGCTGTCCAGCGTCTCGGCTACCGGCGGGGAGGCGGCCTGCGATGATGAAGCCCGAGCGCCCTCCCTCTTCGGCGGCAAAGGACTGTCCTCGGTGTCCGGCATCAGAGCCTCAACGGTGGCATGGCGTGAGGCGGCGGCGTGCGGTGACATGAGCAGATCCCATCGTGGCGGCAAGGCAGAAATCAGAGCGCATCGAGCCGCTGGCGCGGCGCCCGAGGCAAACTCTGAAGACGACAAAGCCACCACGGAGGCACATGCAACAAAGGCACGGCGTCCGCGGTGGCTTCCATCAGTCTAGGCAGTGGTCAGGCTCAGCTCAACGCTGAATATCCCCATGCGTGATCGCGGTCAACTCAAAGGGCAGCGGCCGCCATGGTGCCCTGCGCGATCGCACGCTTGGCATCCAGCTCTGCCGCCTTGTCGGCGCCACCGACGATATGCAGCTCCACCCCCGCCGCCTCCAGAGGCGCCTTGAGCTCCAGCACCGAATCCTGCCCGGCGCACAGCACGATGCTGTCCAGCGCCAGATGCTGCTCTTCGCCATTGAGGCTGACGGTCAGGCCTTCGCTGTCGATCGAGCGATACTCACAGCCGGCGACCATCTTGACGCCACGCTGCTTGAGGGTCGCGCGATGCACCCAGCCAGTGGTCTTGCCCAGCCCCTTGCCGGGCTTGGAGGTCTTGCGCTGCAGCAGCCACACCTCACGTGGCGCCTGCGGTATCACGGGCGCCTTGAGGCCGCCAGGCGTGCTGACCGAGAGATCTACCCCCCACTCCTCGCACCACAGCTCACCATCCAGCGAGGGCGACGGCTCGACGTGGGTCATCAGCTCCGCGACATCGAAGCCGATCCCGCCAGCCCCGATCAACGCCACGCGACGCCCGACCCGCTCCGGTGCGCTGATCGCCTCGGCATAGCTGAGCACCTGACCCCGCTCGATACCGGCTTCGACACCCTCGATATCCGGCGTCCGCGCCTTCACGCCCGAGGCCAGAATCACGGCATCGAATTCCGCCAGTATCTCGGCGGTGGCGCGGGTATTGAGACGCACCTCGACCCCACAACGCACCAGCTTCTCGTTGAAGTAACGCAGTGTCTCGTCGAACTCTTCCTTGCCGGGGATGCGGCGTGCGAAATTGAACTGGCCCCCCACCTCGGACTGCGCCTCGAACAGCACCACCTCGTGGCCACGCTCTGCCGCCGTCACGGCGGCAGACAAACCGGCAGGCCCTGCGCCTACCACTGCCACACGGCGCTCATGTCGCGCGGGCTCGATCACCATCTCGGTTTCATGACAGGCGCGCGGATTGACCAGGCAAGAGGTCAGCTTCATCTGGAAGGTGTGATCGAGACACGCCTGGTTGCAGGCGATGCAGGTATTGATGATGGCAGCATCGTCCGCCTTGGCCTTGCTGACCCATTGCGGATCCGCCAGGAACGGTCGCGCCATCGACACCATGTCGGCATGGCCCTCGGCCAGCACCGACTCGGCAACCTCAGGCATGTTGATGCGATTGGTGGTGATCAGCGGCAGGCTGAGCTCCTGCTTCATGCGCTGGGTCAGCCCGGTGAAGACAGCGCGCGGCACGCTGGTGACGATGGTCGGCACACGCGCCTCATGCCAGCCGATGCCGGTATTGATCAGGCTCGCCCCCGCCGCCTCGATGGCCTTGCCGAGCGCAACCACTTCATCCCAGGTGCTGCCCTCGTCGACCAGATCCAGCATCGAGAGGCGATAGATGATCAGGAAGTCCTCACCCAGCGCGGCACGGATACCGGCGACGATCTCCACCGCCAGGCGGATGCGATTCTCGAAGCTGCCACCGTACTCATCCTCGCGCTGATTGGTGCGCCGACAGATGAACTGGTTGATGAAATAGCCTTCTGAGCCCATCACCTCGACGCCGTCATAGCCGGCCTCGCGTGCCAGGCTGGCACAGCGCACGTAGTCGGCGATCTGCTCCTTGACCTCCGAGGTGCTCAGCGCGCGTGGCGTGAAGGGGTTGATCGGCGCCTGAATCGCCGAGGGCGCGACCTGATCCGGTGAGTAGGCATAACGCCCCGCGTGAAGGATCTGCAGACAGATGCGCCCATCCTCGGCGTGCACCGCCTCGGTGACCTCGCGATGGTGCTCCGCCTCCTCCGGGGTGGTCAGCTTCGCGGCCCCCTGCATGACAGCCCCTTCCGCGTTCGGCGCGATACCGCCCGTGACGATCAGCGCCACACCATGGCGTGCACGCTCACGATAGAACGCCGCCAGGCGCGCGAAGCCATTGGGAGTCTCCTCAAGCCCCGTGTGCATGGAGCCCATCAGCACACGGTTCTTGAGCGTGATATGGCCCAACGTCAGCGGACGGAAGATATTCGGATAGGCAGTCATTGCGGTCTCTCCTTGGCTGTCTCGAGCACCTCGGACAATCATTGTTGTATCGCGCCGCCGCCATTCTCATCAGCAACACTCATGAGTCATGGCCATCAGCAGTAACAGGTCGTCAGGACATCAACGGCTGAGGTTAGATGGCAAACGGTCGTATGAAACGAGTGATCCCAGTGTAGAGCATCGCGCCCCGGGCTCAATACTCCCAAAGGCCACATCGCGAATGAGACCAGAGATGACAGCAGCGAGGGGAAAACCGTGCAGGATACCCATCAACGGGGGGAGGGGAGCGTCGCGATGTCCACCGAGAAGGCCGACAAGCCGGGAACAGGGCCAGGTCGAGACGTAGAGAGGCAAGAACGGGAGACAAGCGAGGCTGGATCAGTACTGAAGACTTTTCGACAGCCAGAAACGCAAAAACCCGAGCTCGAAAGCTCGGGTTTCACGAATTCTTGTAGATCGAATGGCGGACCGGACGGGACTCGAACCCGCGACCTCCGGCGTGACAGGCCGGCATTCTAACCAACTGAACTACCGGTCCGCATTGGTGGGTGATACTGGATTCGAACCAGTGACCCCAAGCATGTGAAGCTTGTGCTCTAACCAACTGAGCTAATCACCCAACACAAACGATCTTTGCTGCAAGCAGCGGTGATATCTCGCGATTCTGATGGCGGACCGGACGGGACTCGAACCCGCGACCTCCGGCGTGACAGGCCGGCATTCTAACCAACTGAACTACCGGTCCACTTCAGAACAACTCAACATCGGGCGCATGACAAACGAGAATGGCGGACCGGACGGGACTCGAACCCGCGACCTCCGGCGTGACAGGCCGGCATTCTAACCAACTGAACTACCGGTCCACGACAAACGCTTGCTTCTGCTAACGAACCAGGCCATTTAATCAAGTAACGCTTTGAAAAGCAATGACTTTTTTCAAATGGTGGGTGGTACTGGGTTCGAACCAGTGACCCCCAGCTTGTAAGGCTGGTGCTCTACCAACTGAGCTAACCACCCCTGTCTCGTTGGCGCTGCATTCTACGGAATCCGGCCCATGAGTCAATACTTTTTTTACGCGCAATTTCAGCAATCGCCCGCGACAGAGTATTGATAAGACAGGACTTTCCCGCTGCATCTTGCCTGCAGGCCAGTAAACATCAGCGTTGCGTCATCATTCTGACATGCCGCTGTCGCCATCGAAGGCCTGGGTAATGCCCCTCGAATAATGATGATTCACTGCCGCTTTCCACCCAATGCCGGGTGATGGGCCAAGGCCTGCGCCGCACGCGAAATCAGTCCTTCACGAGTCTCGCCACTCACTTTTCGTGGTTTGAAATCATGTTCGCCATCATTCAGCCAATGCAAGGTGAGGCTTTCCGGCAACGGATATGCCGTCACTTCCTCTCGAGTGCCGAAGGGATCGCGGCTGCCCTGACAGATCACACCCGCCATCGGGATAGCCGGCAGATGGTCGATGCGCAACTTGTCGGGCTTGCCCGTGGGATGGAAGGGATAGCCCAGCGCGTACCACCCGACCGGCAACGGCGCATGCGCCGCCTGGGCCAATTCCACCAGCAGATGAGAGGCCACACGACTGCCCATCGACTTGCCGCCAACCAGCCAGGGCAGCGTCCGCAAGCAGTCGACGTCTGCCACACACGCCATCAGCGCCTGACACCAGCGCGCCATCTCCTCGATCAGCCCGGGCAGCCGGGGTGGCGGTCTGCGGCGACGCTCGCAGCGCATCCTGACGAGATAGCTGAAATCGAATGCCAGCCATGCCATGTCATGCGCCAGGCAGGCAGCAGCGAACCGTTGATGGAAGTCGGTCTCACGCCCGGCACCGGCACCGTGGGCATGCAACAGCAGGGCACGCTCAGGCCGTCCATGGATCTCGAGAGGCCCAAGCTCCACCAGCCAGCCTCGCCATGGCCCTCGCGCTGCCAGCGCGTCGTGGGACATGGTCTGGCGAGCAGCAAGCTCCAAGGCGACGTCGGCCAGGCTGGCGACACGAAAGCCTTCCTCGGCGTAGGGGCTGGGGACCTCAGCCGTATTGGACGCATTGGCATCTTCGTCCGATGATGAAGTGACGGCGGGCAAGCGAAATTCTCCTGTTGATCTCGTACGGCTCGCGCCAGACAACGCTGGAACCGATGAGGGGTAAACGCTGCATTCCAGCGCGAGGGATGGCCTGTCAGTCGGTCATGGTCGCGCGTGATATCGCTCAGCGCCAGCTCTGCCGCCCTGAACAGTGGCGTCGGTGATATGGCCGCTCCCGCAGCGCCGCTTCCAGCACCGTCACCACCAGCACTGCGCTTTCGCCCACTGCCGACGAGGTCGTGATATGCGTACAGCTCTTGAGGCTTCGGCCTGCCAACCCTGCGTGAACCATCATCATCACGTACGCCATGATTTCGCTCGCATGGCCGTCATCTGGGGCCTGCTCAGCCTCTGTCTGGCCGTATGGCTCAACCTCATCTGGCTATGGCCCTCGCTGGGGCCGGAAGTGGCCTGGCTGAGCTACGGCCGCCTCGCTCCCTTGCAACATCACCTGCTGCTCTACGGTCTGGGCGGCTCGGCAGTGATCGCCGGTGGTTACTCCATCGCCATGCACAGCGTCCTGCAACGCGAATCACGCACGGACGCCGAGACGGCGATACCGGATATCGCACTGCCCCCTTTCACGCTCAAGCTGATGCATTTCACCTTCCTCGGCTGGCAGGCCGTGGTCGCGCTCGGCGCACTGGCGATTGTCGCAGGCTACTCCTCGGGCCAGTACATGGCCGAAGCCCCCTGGCTCGTCGATCTACTGATGACCCTCGTCTGGCTGGCCGTGGCGTGGGTCTTCTTCACGGTACTGGAACAGCGCACGCTGCGCCGCCTGCCGGTGGCCTGCTGGTACTTCATCGCCGGCCTGATGCTGGTGTTGATGCAGCATGTGCTGATCTCGCTCAGCGTGCCGATCGGCCTGCTTGAATCGATACCGCTCTTCACGGGCAGCCTCGAGGCACTGATTCAGCGCTGGCAGGCCGGGCCACTCCCCGGCGGCATGTTCGCATTCGGCCTCATTGCCTTGCTCCATCACATGGTGATGAGCCGCTCGCGGCGGCCGCTCCACTCGCATCGGCTGGCGACCACCAGCTTCTGGATGCTGGTGCTGCTGGTGACATGGGGAGGTGCTCCGCTGCTGTTCGCGAGCGCCCTGCCAGCCTGGAGTCAGACGCTGGGCATGGCGATGGGCCTCCTGCTGCTGGCACCGGGGCTGGCACTCAGCCTCAATGGCCTGATGACACTCAAGGAGGATTGGCACTCATTGCGCCGGGATCCGCTGATCTGCCTGCTGGCGGCAGCTCTGGTCAGCTTCGCCCTTGCGGTTCTTGAATACAGCCTGCTGTCACTGCCGACCCTCAATGCCCTGGCCTTCAGTGCCGCCAACAGCCTGTCGCCGGCAGCAAGCCTGGGGGTGGTCGCGACAGTCGCCATCGTGATGGCCTATCACCTGCTGCCCCCGATGCGCTCCCTCGCGCTGCTCAAGACCCATGCCCTGCTGGCCATCATCGGCACCCTGCTGTGCATTGCCGCCAGCTGGGCCACCACGCTGCTTCAAGGCAGCATGTGGCATGTGCTGGCAGATGACGGCAGACCGCTATACACCCTGAGCGAGGTGCTGGAAGCGGCCCGCATGCCGATGATGATCTCGCTGGGCGGGCTCGCCTGCTGGGCGCTCGGCATGCTGCTGATGCTCCTCAACGTGATGCGCACCCTGGCTGTCCACAAGAGCGAACGGCAAGCCGCTCATGAGCGCCAGCTCCCGAAGTCCGGCTCGCGGAAGACATCATCACAGCCTGCCATACACCCTGCATCACCCTCTGCCACGCCCCCTGCCACATCCTCGGGAGGGCACTACGCATGAGACATGTCCTGCTCGAACGTCACGCCGGCCTGATGACGGCACTATGCCTGCTCACCATGAGCCTCGGCGCCCTCGCCCAGCTGGTGCCGCTTGGAGCTCACCCCAGTCTCGCCAGCGCGCCCGAAGACCTCAAACCGCTGAGCGCCCTGGCGCTGGAGGGTCAGCGCATCTATCAACGCGAGGGCTGTCAGCAGTGCCACACACGCATGGTGCGCTATCTACCGGGCGACACGGCGCGCCACGGCGATGCGACGACCACCCGGGCACGTTTCTACGACCGCCCTTCGCTGTGGGGCGTCGAGCGCTGGGGGACGGATTTGAGCCAGCTGCCTGCGCAGCATGACGATGCCTGGCAGCGCCTGCATCTGCATGACCCGCGCAGTCAGGTGCCGGGTTCGGCGATGCCTGCCTACCCGTGGCTGTTCGAGCGGGCGTTGAGCGGCGAAGGTATCGCGGCACGCATGCGAGCCCTGCAAGGCCTGGGCGTACCCTACGCGGAAGACGAGATTCTCGCCGCCCCCAATGACGTGCGTGGCACTGCCGAAATCACGGCTCTGCTCGCCTACCTGCAGCAGGCCGCCCCTGCGAGCGACACCGCCAGCCGTGGCCCATGACAGACCCCCTCAGGAGACACGACATGAATCTGCTGGAGACAACTGGCCTCCCCCTGTTCTGGAATCTCTGGGTGCTGGCCCTCACGCTGGGCAGCCTGGTGTTGTTCGCCATGCTGGCGCTGGGCAGTCTTTCGCGCGCTGACAGCGACGAGCGCGAAGGCGATGGCCCCATGCAGGAACATCGCATCAACGGCATACGTCAGCCTGACACACCAGCGCCACGTGCCTGGGGCATTCTGGCACTGGCGACGCTGGCCGCCGCGCTGATCCTGTTGCTCGGCGCAGCTGGCTGAGCCCAGATGGCCAGAGACGGATGACCAGCGACTGATGCCTGAGTGCTGGTCACTGCATACTGACTCGCGCCTTCGGCTGAGGCAGGTCGTCGCGGTATGGTCACGCGGGGTCAACCAGGCCTAAAGTTCACACACCTTGCAACGCCCATGGGTTGGGCAGGATAATGAATTAACAAAATCTAATATTATGGCGTCACGGAATGCGCTGCCTCGGCCGATGAGCGCTCAGACTCTGTCCGCTCGATACACTGCGGCTCAGCAGTGCAGCGGCGGGCGACAAGGCCCCGCCCCACCGTTCGTTGCGCCCGAAAGACCCCTCCCGCTGCCCTACCCCAGGGGTAGCGGTGACATTCCTCAGGAGAGTCACCATGACGGCCAATGCACAGGCATCACACCGCTTGCGCGCCCATGAAGCCCGCTGCCAGACATGTTCGCTGAGTTCACTGTGCCTGCCACTGGCACTGAACATGGAAGATATCGACCAGTTTGACGCCATCATCCGCCGTCGCGCGCCACTCAGAAAAGGGGAAGTCCTCTTCACCCAGGGCGATGCCTTCGATTGCGTCTTCACGGTGCGCTCCGGAAGCCTCAAGCAGATCACCAATGAAAACAGCGGTACGGAGCAGCTGACCGGCTTCTACCTGCCCAGCGAGCTGGCCGGACTCGATGCCATCGACAGCAATTGCTATCCCGGCACCGCGGTGGCGCTGGAGACCACCACCGTCTGCGAGATTCCCTTCGACCGACTCAATGCGCTCTCGGAGCAGATGCCTGAGCTGAGAACCCAGCTGTTCAAGAGCCTGAGCAAGGAATTGCACGAAGATCGCCGCATGATGATGCTGCTGTCACGCAAGACAGCCGATGAGCGGCTGGCGAGCTTCCTGGTCAACCTGTCACAGCGCTTCCGTCGCCGAGGCTATTCGCCATACAGCTTCCGCCTCTCGATGGCACGCGCCGATATCGGCAACTATCTGGGACTGGCCGTCGAAACCATCAGCCGCATCCTGACCCGCTTCCAGACCCAGGGGCTGGTCGACATTCGTGCCCGCGAGGTGCATATCCTACATCTGGATGGCCTGATCGAGCTGGCCGAGGGCGAGTGTCAGGGCGGTCGCTGATGACGCCTGCTGACAGCACATCACGCGGTGCGACACTGCGCTGATCTACCGCAGGACGCCATGTCGGTCCCACACAAGGCAGAAGCCCGCCACGCAATGGGCGTGGCGGGCTTCTGCTTTCTGACAGGCCAGTCGTCAGTCATCGAAACAGTTCGACAACCCAGACAGCCCTGACGACAGAGCGTGTCTCGGCCGCTCAAGCCCCGCTGGCAATCAGCGGTTCTCGAGGCGGTTATAGTCCAGCAGGCCCGCTTCGACAGGGCGATCAGCATAGTTGACGCGCAGCACGCTGTCGGAGAACTGCCAGAAGCGCGGATCAGTCCGGCGCACTCCGATATCGGCCTGCAGGGCGCGGTAGTCCTCTTCGGTCTCGAGTGCCGCCACCCGCTCTGCCAGCCCCGTCAGAGTGTCAGGCGTCAATCGCCAGAAGGCATTCGGGTAATCGCCCGCCACGCCACGCAAGACATCGAGAGTGTCTTCCTCAGGACGGCGGTTTTCCTCCTCATCGAACAGACTGGTGATGTTGGCGTGGGCGGAATTGCGCAGCACGCTGTAAAGGCGTGGCGAGTCATCAGTGCCATCCTCCAGCGCGACGATCGTCACCTCCGGCATCAGGCTGGCCGAGACTCCCTGCACCGCAGCGAGGGCCTGCAGCTCATGTCGCACATGCTCATCCTCGACATTGCTCAGACTGCGCTCATGCCCGAGTTCCGGCGCGAGGCGCTCCTGCATGCGCCGCATCAGGCCAAGGCGGGCCTGGTCCGGCGACGAGAGCTCCTGCGGTGTCCAGACAATGTCACTGGGCGCATCGAACTGCGGCGGTTTCTTGAACAGCAGCCCCCCAAGCCCCGGGCTCACGTCGCGATACCAGCTATCATGCACCGCCTGGCGCTCGCCCGCCGGCAACAGCACCAACAGGTTGTTCTCGCCCTCCATGCGCAGGAAGTCCATGTACAGGCGAGTGACCAGCTGATGCCCGAGATTGCCGTAGACATCGAAGCCGGCGACCAGCAGGTAGTGGATACGCTCCAGCATCGGGTAATCGATGATCCAGCCCGTCTTGGGTACGCCACCGACCAGCCCCTTCATTACCGCCGCATTGTCGAAGTGACGATAGATGGTCAGGGCCGCGTTGGGGTTGCGCCCCTGCCCAGGGCCGTCGGCCCAGCCGCTGCCGTCCCACATCACTCGCGTATCCAGGCGCAGGTCACCATCGCGATAGGCCTGGGACATCAGACGCTGTTTGGCCTTGAGATAGGCGGTCTGCTTGCTCTCGAACTTGATCCAGGAGCTGATAGGCAACGCGTTGCTGCTTTGCTCGGCGGGCAAACTGAGGTTCTTTCCTTCCTCGGCCAGGGTGCGCTCCACCTCCGGGTGACTGAACATCTTCGGATCAGTGAAACCGACCCAGAAGTGATCATTGATCACATCCACCGCGACCTGCCCGCGACAGACCGGCCCCTTGATGAAGCCCATGATGGTGTTCTGCGACTCATCCAGCATGAAGCGATAGCGTGACTCGGCCGGAATGGCCTCGAAGGTCAGGAAAGGATTCGAGGCCGTCTTGAGGTCGTAATCCGGCAGGTCATTCACGGGGTAATCCGGCGTCAGGAACAGCGCCTGCCAACGTTTGAAGCGAGCATCATTGAGTGCATAGGGCAGATGATTCTTGGCCAGGATCGTCGCGCGCTCCTGCCACAGACGGTAATAGACCCGCGGCCGCCCGGCGTCATCGTGGGGCATGCTCGCGCGTTCATCGCCGGTATAGGAGGCGTAGGGTGGGTCGTAGGGACGGCGCGTGGAGATGCGCTTGATCGGCTCGCCCGGCGGGGTGCTGGAACGCACCAGCTTGAAGAAGATCGGCCGTCCATCCGCGCCCTTGATGCCCGGGAAATACACATGGCTCAGGAAGAGATGCTCGTAGATATAGCGATTCATCAGGCGCTGCTTGAGGCTGTCGCCATTGAAGAAGCGCTCGGCCTGCTCGATGTGCGGCATCAGCGCCTGGGGCAGCGGCGCCGGGCCCGTCATCGCGCCACCCTTGGCCAGCCAGTTCACCAGCGTGCGGTGCTCTTCATCACTGACCTGTGGCAGGGCGTAGGGCATACCCCAGTCAGGATGGTCTTCGGCGAACTTGTCGTAGCCCTCGACGGGGGCACATACCTGACTGCGATTGAGCGACAGGTCGAAACGGTCTTCCGGCAGCCGGCCATCTTCCGTCACCGGCAGCGGTACCTTGCGCTTCTGGCTGAGCGCACGGAACAGCACACTGCCCTCCAGATTGGCAGCCGGAGAGTCGAAGCGCTCATTGAGCACCGGTGAGAAGTCCATGCTGCGCCACTGCTCAGTGGTGTCCGCGTCCTCGAACATGCGCGTCAGATTGGCCGCCAGCAAGCGCGTGCCATCGTAGACCGGCGCCGGATTCATGCCGCGATCGATCCCGGCGGCCGATGACATCTTGAGCTGACAGGGAGCGTCGTAGCAGCCATGACAGACCACGCAGCGCGTCTCGATCACCGGCTTTACCTCATCCTCCCACTGACGCCCGGCAAGGCTGTCGTGAGACACCACCCGCTCACGCGGTGACGCGGGGCCGAAACGCTCATCGAGCTGATGAATCGCGACGGCACTGCAGCCCCCCAACAATAGAACGAGCACGATGCTCCAGCGCCAGCGCGGTATGCGCCACAGGCGTCGAAGTAGGTCCGGCATGGGGAACTCCAGCAAGAGGAAGGGATATCGGCAATCGGGCAGATGATGGCGAAAGCGTACCATAAGCATGCTCACTAATTCGGCAAGACTGCCTTTCCAAGCATAGTGAACAATGATGTCAGATTTTTTTGGCGCTACCGCATCCAACTTTATTTTGACGGCGTATGACGTCATGACCCGCCTGAACGAGCTGTCTGACGCAGCGGGTGCCACGATGTTCCTGATCCATAATTCAAAAAATACGGGCCCTGCCCGATAGGAAGCCATCATGACCATGAAGAAGACCGTTACTGCTGCCTCCTTCGCCGCCGCTGCCGCCGCGCTGTTCTCCACTGCCGCTCTGACCTCGTTGCCGGTGCACGCCGGTGACAATGCCGTGAAATGCTCCGGCATCAACTCCTGCAAGGGCACCTCCGAATGCGCGACCGCCAACAGCGCCTGCAAGGGCCACAACGCCTGCAAGGGCCAGGGCTGGTCGTACACTGCCAGCGCTGAATCCTGTGTCGGCGAAGGTGGTACTGTCGTTGAGGGTTGATCCTCAGACGCCTCTGGCGAATTACCGACGGGAGGACGGCACACCGTCCTCCCGTTCCTGATTCTGTTTCTGTCTGAGAGCCTTGGCGAGTGTCTTTCAGCCCTCCTGACTCGCCATCTGCCTCGCCCTTTTCCGCGCCCTCTGCCTTCGCTCAGAAGAGGACTCACACATGACGACAGCGGTCACCACTCGCCTGCCCACGCCCGCCAGCGCCGGCATCGGTCAGGGGCTGGGCCTGCGCCCCGAGTACTACCACGAGATTCTGACGACGCTGCCGGATATCGACTGGTTCGAAGCCATCAGCGAGAACTACATGGGGCACGGCGCCAGCGAATCCGGCGGCATGAGGGGAGGCGGATTGAGCACCGGTGGCAAGCCACTTCATCATCTCGAGCGAGTCCGCGAGCACTACCCCATCGCCTTGCATGGCGTCTCGCTATCCATCGGCGGCAGCCATCCTGTCGACAGCCGTTACCTGCGCGAACTGCGCGCCTTGTGCGAGCGCATCGAACCGCTGTGGGTCTCCGACCACCTGTGCTGGACGCGTACCGGCGCACATCAATTCCACGACCTGCTGCCGCTGCCCTACACCGACGCCACCATCGACCACCTGGCCGAGCGCATCGATCAGGTCCAGAACGCGCTCGGCCGTCAGTTATTGCTGGAAAATGTCTCCAGCTACCTGACCTGGCGCCCTGACGAGATGAGCGAGTGGGAGTTCCTGGCCGAGGTCAGCCGCCGTGCCGACTGCCTGATCCTGCTCGACCTGAACAACATCATCGTCTCGAGCCACAATCATGGCTTCGATCCGCTGACCTATCTGGACGCCATGCCGGTAGAGCGCGTCTGGCAGCACCATCTGGCCGGGCATGTCCGGCAGGAAGTCTCCGGCGGCGAGCTGTGCATCGACACCCATGACCAGCCCGTCCCGGACGCCGTGTGGACGCTGTATGACGCCGCGCGGGCACGCTTCGGCGATGTCGCCACCATGATCGAGCGCGACGACAACTTACCGCCCTGGTCGGAGTTGATGCAGGAGTACGCCGAGCTGCGCCGCCGCAGTGGTCGTCCGCTGGTGGATGCCACGCGCGCGAATCAGACCGCAGACCACGGAGGGCTGCGCGCATGACGCAAGCGAGCCCCGCAGGCGATGCTGATCGCAGCGCCCTGACACAACTGCAGGAGACCACGGGCGCCTACCTCGCGACGCCGAACCCTGGCACCCGCAGCGCGGCGGCCGATGCCGTCATCAGTGATCAGCTTGCCAGTGCCGAGGAGCGCCTCGACATCTACGCGATGGCTTATCGCCTGCGGCTTTTCGAGGTCTTCGGCGGGGATTTCGAGGCCGTTCACACCCTGATCGGCGATGACGCCTTCGGGCTGCTGTGTCGTGACTATCTCGCGACCCACCCGCCGAGTCATTATTCGATTCGCTGGGCAGGCCAGCATTTCCCGGCCTTCGTCGCGGCGCGCGAACCCGAGCGCTCCCTGGTCACCGAGATGACCGCCTTCGAATGGGCATTGGGGCTGGCACTGGATGTGGTGGACAGCACTCCGCTGAGTGTCGAGACCCTGCAGACGCTGGCCCCCGAGGAGTGGCCAGAGCTGACCCTGGCAGCGCATCCGTCCCTGCAGCGCTTCTCGTTCCACTTCGATACGCCCGCCATCTGGAAGGCCATCGACGATGAAGAGCCGCCACGCGCGCCGGTCGAGTCCGACACGCCCACGCCCTGGATCGTCTGGCGTCAGCCCACCGCTGGCGCGCCCGAGGTCCACTATCGCTCTCTCGAGCCGCTGGAAGACCTGGCTCTCGGCGCCATCCTCGCGGCCGGAGACGAAGGCCTGAGCTTCGGCCGGCTCGGTGAGCTGCTGACGCCGCAGGTGGGGGCAGAGCAAGCCCCCGGCGTGGCGATCAACCTGCTGGTGCAGTGGCTCGCCGCCGGTTTGCTGGTCAGGCCCTGACATCAGGCATCCGCGCGCCAGATGCCACAGCGGACATGACAGCCAGCGGCGAAAGCCGGACAATACACGCCGACCCTCATTGCGATGGTCGGCTTTCGTCTTCCTGCTGCCGTGATGCCCATGCCCTCTTCCCTTGATGCCCCGCACTCCGACGCGCCGACGGCGCCTCAGACACCTGCGCCGATGGCGGACGCTACGCCAACGCCTCTTGAGGCCGAGTCTGCTGAGATGACTGAGCCTGTTGAGCTGACTGAACCCGCTGAGCCACTCGATATCCTGTTCCAGGATGAAGTACTGGTGGTGGTTCACAAGCCATCGGGCTTGCTGGTACACCGCAGCCCCATCGACAAGCACGAGACCGAGTTTCTGCTTCAGCGCCTGCGCGACCAGATAGGCCAGCATGTCTTCCCCGTGCATCGCCTCGATCGCCCCACATCAGGGCTGATGGTGTTCGGCCTCTCGCCCCAGGCGGCGCGCAAGCTGAGCACCGCCTTCGAGGAGCAGCAGGTCAGCAAGCGCTATCTGGCGATAGTGCGCGGCGTCGCGCCCGAGCAACAACGCCTCGATTACGGTCTGCGCAAGGAAGATGGCAAGCTGCCCAAGGCCGAGATGCCGGAGCAGGAAGCCATCACCGACACGCGCCGCCTGGCACAGGTCGAGCTGCCCATCGCCATCGACCGCTACCCGCAGTCGCGCTTCTCGCTGGTCGAGGCCCGTCCGTTGACCGGCCGCCGCCATCAGATTCGCCGTCACCTGTCACGCCGTGGCTACCCGATCATCGGCGACGCCAAGCATGGCAAGGGCAACTACAATCGCTACTTCGCCACGACACTGGAATGCCCCCGCCTGCTGTTGGCGGCTGTCGGGCTCGAGCTTCCCCATCCCGAGGGCGGCTGGCTGAGCCTGTCATGCCCGCCAGAAGGGGCCTACGCGGCAGTGATGGAGCGCTTCGGCTGGCTGGGCCATCTGCCCGAACGCTACGCTGAACATCTGGCAGAGCGCCCGAGCAGACATTGGCTCGATGCGACCGCCGGCGACCTGGCTGACTGAGCGTGCCCCTGCCGATTGCCACCCGTTCCCCCGAGATTCGCGAGCTGCGCATGACCACCTCTTCCGACACCCCGGGCTCGACCGACATGAGCCCAGAACAGCAGAGCTCTGAAAATAAAAGCTCTGAAAACAAAAGTTCTGAAAGCCAAAGCTCTGAAGAACAGAGCCCTGACCGCAAGCCCGCAGGCGAGCCGTCGACCCACGACAGCACGCCCTCCGCCAGCGAACGGATGCTGGAAAGCTTCTTTGCGGCCGGCGCTGCCAGCCAGGCCCCTGCAGAAGACGACTACGACTTCCGCTTCGGCGGCATCCGTCGCCTCTACGGTGCCAGCGCCTTCGCCCACTTCCGCCACGCGCATGTCGCGGTGATCGGTGTCGGCGGCGTCGGCAGCTGGAGCGCCGAGGCACTGGCTCGCTCCGGCATCGGCGAGATGACGCTGATCGATCTCGATGATGTCTGCGTGTCCAACGTCAATCGTCAGCTGCATGCGCTGGATGGCCAGATCGGCCGACCCAAGGTCGAGGTGCTGGCCGAGCGCTGCCAGCTGATTGCGCCGCAGATGAAGATCCACGCCATCTCGGCCTTCGTCACGCCGGACAACCTCGCTGAGCTGATCCACGACGACCTCGATCACGTCATCGACGCCATCGACAGCGTGCCCGCCAAGACGGCGCTGATCGCCTGGTGCAAGCGGCGCAAGCTGGGCCTGACCGTGACGGGCGGCGCCGGCGGCCAGCTCGATCCGACACGCATCCAGATCGGTGATCTTGCCCGCACCGAGCAGGACCCGCTGCTGGCGCGCGTTCGCTC
Organism: Cobetia sp. LC6; assembly: GCF_030264805.1. Lineage (NCBI taxonomy): Bacteria > Pseudomonadati > Pseudomonadota > Gammaproteobacteria > Oceanospirillales > Halomonadaceae > Cobetia > Cobetia sp. LC6. The sequence goes on from NZ_JASSPL010000002.1 coordinate 251,537, forward strand.
ACTGCTGCGTCGCGACTACAATTTCAGTCGCAACCTGAAGCGCCGATTCGATGTCGAGTGCGTCTATTCCGACGAGCAGCTGACCTACCCCGGCGCCGACGGCGAGGTGTGTGCCACCAAGCCCGGCGACAGCGCCACGCGCCTGGATTGCGCTGGCGGCTTCGGTGCGGCCACCTTCGTCACCGGCAGCTTCGGCTTCACCGCCGCTGCCCGTGCGCTGGCGCGCATCGCACGCCGCGGTGCCAAGGCCACGCCTGCCGCCGATGACACCTCTGTGGCTGATGACGCCCAGGCGCCGAATGCTGCCGACTGATACGCCTGCTTCTCGCTGTTGGCTTCAATGCTTCTTGCTTCTCGCTTCACCCTCAAGGAAATCGCCATGACTGACCTGCCTGCCATGCCGCCGCTGCCGGAAAATCGTCCCGTGCCGGGCCTCTACCGCCACTACAAGGGCGCGCAGTACGAAGTGATCGGCACCAGTCGCCACAGCGAGACCGAAGAACTGCTGGTGGTCTATCGTGCCTTGTATGGTGAATGCGGGCTGTGGGTGCGCCCGCTGAGCATGTTCATGGAGAACGTCGAGATCCAGGGCGAGCCGGTGCCACGCTTCGCGCTGGTGTCGGCGTGGTCCTGCTGATCCACGGGCGCACCCACATCCTGACCGTCCAGACAGGTACATGCCGCCTGTCGGTCGCGGTGCTATACTGCGCCGCTTGTTTTTCCAGACATACGCATTGAGCCGCTTGCGGGCATGATCTGCCCGCGCGGCTCGGCCACGCCCACACAGCGCATTGCCCGGCACGCCTGGCAGGCACTGTGAGCTGGTTCATACCACGTCAAGAGCGGAGGAAGCATGAGCGCACTGGTTGGTGTCATCATGGGATCAAAATCGGATTGGGCGACCATGTGCCATACGGTCGAAACCCTGGAAGCGCTGGGGATCGAACACGAAGTCAAGGTCGTCTCTGCCCATCGCACGCCCGACCTGCTGTTCGACTATGCCGATACCGCTGCCGAACGTGGCCTTGAGGTCATCATCGCCGGTGCCGGCGGCGCGGCGCACCTGCCGGGCATGTGTGCCGCCAAGACCTGGCTGCCGGTGCTGGGCGTGCCGGTGCAGTCCAGCATGCTGTCAGGTGTCGATTCCCTGCTCTCCATCGTGCAGATGCCCGCCGGCATCCCCACCGGCACGCTGGCCATCGGCCGCGCCGGTGCCGTGAATGCCGCGCTGCTGGCCGCCAGCCAGCTGGCCAACAAGTACCCGGCCATCCGCACCGCGCTGATCAACTTCCGTGCCGAGCAGACCGACCGTGTGCTCGACAATCCGGACCCGCGCCCCGACGCGCCCAGCCTGTCCCACGGAGGCGAGTAAGCCATGAGCCAGCCCTTCCGCTTCGGTATCGTCGGCGGCGGTCAGCTGGGCCGCATGTTGGCTCAGGCCGGCGCCGCCCTGAATGCCCGCTTTACCTTCCTTGATCCTTCGGATTCGCCCTGCGGTCGCGTCCACGGCCATCACCTCTGCGCCGATTGGCAGGATGATGCGGCCCTGACCCAGCTGGTGGCAGCGTCTGACGCCATCACCTTCGAGTTCGAGAACGTGCCGGCGGACGCCGTCGCGCATCTGGCGGCCGAGCGCCCGACCTTCCCGCCGGCTGGTGCCCTGGATACCGCGCGTGACCGCTGGAGCGAGAAATCGCTGTTCATGCGTCTTGGCATCGAGGTGCCGCCGCTGGCGCTGGTCGACAGCCAGGCGGATCTTGAAGCGGGCGTCGCGACCATCGGTCTGCCCGCCGTGCTCAAGACACGCACGCTGGGCTATGACGGCAAGGGCCAGAAGGTGCTGCGCGAGATGGCAGACGTCGCCGACACCTTCGCTGAACTTGGCAGTGTGCCGCTGATCCTGGAAGGCTTCATCGCCTTCGATCACGAAGTCTCGGTGATCGCGGTACGCGGTCGCGATGGCGAGACACGCGCCTGGCCGCTGTCGCGCAATGAACATCGCAGCGGCATCCTGCACTGCTCCACCCCGCTCGACTCCCACGGCCTGCAGGCCGAAGCCGAGGCGGCGGCTTTCAAGGTGATGCACGAGCTCGACTATGTCGGCGTGATGGCCTTCGAATTCTTCGTCGTCAAGAACGCCGATGGCAGCGAGCGCCTGCTGGCCAACGAGATCGCCCCGCGTGTGCACAACTCGGGTCACTGGAGCATCGAAGGCGCCGTCACCAGCCAGTTCGAGAATCATCTGCGTGCCGTCGCCGGCATGCCGCTGGGCGAGACCGCACTGCTCACGCCCTGCGCGATGCTCAACATCATCGGCCGCATGCCGGAACGTGACGCCGTGCTCGCCATTCCTGGCGCGCGCCTGCACGACTACGGCAAGGCGCCGCGCGCGGGCCGCAAGATCGGCCACATCACGGTGCTGGCTGGCGACAAGGAGAGCCTCGACGCACGCATCGCGGCTGTTGAAGCGCTGCTGGTCAATGAACTGGGCAAGTAAGCCGGTTCTGCGCCACTGAAGACAAAACGCCCCCACTGCCATCGGCAGCGGGGGCGTTTTCGTTTCGGCACGACTCAGCGCGCCACCAAGGGATCAGTCGATCTCGTGGTGGATCTGCTTCTGCAGGTAGAGCTCGATGCCGACCTTCTCGATCAGGCCCAGCTCGGTCTCCAGATGATCGATATGCTCTTCCTCGTCGTCGAGGATCTTGCGGAACAGATCACGCGAGGTGTAATCGCGAATCTGTTCGGCGTAGGCGATCGCTTCCTTCAGATCGCCATGTGCCTGGTGCTCCAGCGCCAGATCGCACTCGAGCATTTCCTTGGTGTTCTCGCCGATGCGCAGCTTGCCGAGGTCCTGCAGATTGGGCAGACCTTCCAGGAACAGGATGCGCTCGATCAGGGTATCGGCGTGACGCATCTCTTCGATGGACTCGTCGTATTCCCACTTGGCCAGGCGCTTGAGGCCCCAGTCCTTGTACATGCGCGCATGCAGGAAGTACTGATTGATGGCGACCAGTTCGTTGGCCAGTATGGTGTTGAGATGCTCGATGATCTTGGGATCGCCTTTCATGTCGCCATTCCTCTCTTGTCAGGGTTGCTTCCTGTCAGGGTTGCTGCTTGCGTCAGGTTCTCTACTGCGCCTGATGACGGCATGCATCAGCCGCAGCGCGGGCACGTCAGGCGCGCCCTATCGGTCAGGTGCGGCAAGTATGGCGCAAAAACATGATTTTTTCGAGACATAGCAACAAGTTATCGACTTTTAGGCGCAAATGGGAAAGATTGGTATCCGCGTTGTCATGTAGCGGCCGACATCGACTTGCCTGGCGCCCATGCGAAAACGCCCGCCACCCGGTCTTGAGACCAGGTGGCGGGCGTTTTCGCATGGGCGCGAGTCCTTGCCGGGACTCGACGAGAATGGATCACGCAGTAGTGGCCAGCGTGGTGACTGGGGTGTCAGTCGCCGGCAGGCGAGCCTCGGCTCAAGCCTGCGTCACACCGCGTAGGCGAGATCCTCTGCCGGCATCATTTCACGCGCGACCGCTTCGCGAGTGATGGTCTTGGCCATGCAGGCACATTTGCCGCACTGGGTCGCGCATCCGGTCTGCTCACGGACTTCGCGGAAGCTGCGCGCTCCCTGTTCCACGACTTCGCGGATCTTGTGGTCTGACACACCTTTGCACAGACAGACGTACATGGCTCACCTCGCTCACTCCAAGTGAGACAAATGTAAATGATTCGCAGAAACATGCGCAACACCTGACTGCAAAAAATTCTCATTCCCACGATATATCAAATACTTGGCGAGGCGGTTTCGGGCCGGTTTGCGGTTGCGGAACACACGATCTCTCAAGCAGGCCACATCAGGCTCACAAAGCGATTGCCGTGGGCAAAGCCAGCGCCGTATAAAGAATGATGGCCCGTGGATGACAGAAAGGTAGGGTTGCGATTTCACACGAGGCCGCTAGTATGTATAACGATTTTTTATGCAATTCGAAAAACAATCGCACCAAAACATAATGAGTCATCGCTAACCGATCACTCAGGCGGGTCACTCGAACGCAGCCCAGCTCCTCGCTCACGGGAAGCGCCGCGTCACGATGAAGGCAAATGACTGCCACGCCCCGCCAGGCAATCAGGAAAGAACATGAACAGGACACCGCAAGAGATTCCGTCGCTTCACCTCCTCATGGCCATGACCCGCATCGGCATGCCGATGATGGGCGCCATGCTGAAGCCGTGACCGGCCTGAATCCGTCTGCTGTTGCCCTATCTGCCGATTTCCGAACGCCAATCCGCAAGGAGCCCGATTTCATGTCAGTACAACTCGCCACCGCTGATCATCACGCCACGTCCCACCTGCCACTTGATCTGGACGCCGTCCGCGACGCCGGCAGCTGCTTTGGTGACCACCACCGCCTGCCGCTGACCCCGCTGCTGCGCAATCTCTATCGTGAAGCCCGCCGTGAAGGCCTGGTGGATGAGCATTGCAACGCGCGTGAGCTGATGAGTCATATCGCTCTGCCCCATGACCATGTGGTCACCCAGGAAATATCCGACCGTGTCTGGCGCTACAACGTCGGTTACTCCAACACCGGCGAGAGCACGGAACAGGGCGACCTGAGCGCGGCGCTGGACTCCCTGAACGAGCGTACCCTGGATGAGCCGCTGCCGGGTGCCCTGCAGCGCCTGACCGAATCCTGGCTGTACCTGCCGGGCGAGCTGGAAAGCCCACGTCAGGCCAGCGCCGACGTGCTGTGGCTCGACAAGCAGGGCCGTGCTCGCTACCGCCTGGATCAGGCGCGCCACTGGTTCGCCACCCTGCGCGATGAAGCCGTCGACATCGATGGCTGGCTGGCATGGCGCCTGACACACCTGCCGCTGACCAGCGCGCCGGTGCTCGATACCGTCAGCGCCTTCACGCGTCTGGCGCGCCTCGACCACGGTGGCCAGCGTCCGATCGGACAGCTGTCCTTCGTGCGCTACCGTGAGGGCGTGCGCCTGGAAGGCATGGGTACCGCGGTGATCGACCTGCCGCGCGAACTGCCCGAGACAGCGGCACAGGAAGACAGCCTGGTGGTGTCACGCGCCAGCGTGGAGCGCATCATCACGCGCCTGGATGACCTGCTGGGCGTCTGATCACGCCCTGCACTCGCGGAAAAGACAACGCCCCGCCAGTCGATGACTGGCGGGGCGTTGTCTTGTCTGACTGAGACCACTTTTGGCTGAGGTCACTTCTGGATGAGCTCACTGCTTTCCTGCACGGCGCACGCGCCAGAGGCGCTTCACTCGCGCCGCGGCTTGGGCACCACCACCACGCGAGTACCGGAGGCGATGTCCTGCCAGCTGCGCTGCTCAGGGTCCCACAGCTGCCAGACATACCCCAGTCCGCAGGTGCCCAGTGACAGCCCGGCAACCACGAAGCGTATCAGGCACTGCTGCAGCGTCGGGGCATGGCCCTGTGGCGTCTCGATGCGCAGCCGCCAGGCCTGCATGCCCAGCGTCATGCCACTGCGGCTCCAGCAGCCGCCGAAGAAGGCGAACATCGCCACCAGCAGCAGACTGCGGAACAGCGGCGACTGATTGGCCTCACCGCCATTGACGGCGACCCCGATGAAGCCCAGCACGATCAGCAGCGCCATCACGAGGAAGGCGTCATAGACCACGCCGCCCAGACGCCGCATCAGGCCCGCAGGGCGCGCTCCCTGCGGGTCGAGACGGCGGCGAGAGTGCGGGGCGCCCCTAGCCACTGCGCCGGATCAGCAGCAGGCCGATCACGTAACAGGCCAGCATCGGCGCCAGCACCGCCCAGATGGGCGCGAAGCCGAACACCACCGAGGCCGGGGCGAGCAGGTCCTGCAGATACTTGAACAGCAGGCCAACCACGATGCCGTAGAAGACCCGTGTCCCCGCCGCCACCGTGCGCAAGGGTCCGAACACGAAGGAGGCGGCCACCAGCACCAGCGCCGCCAGTGTCAGCGGCTGCAGAATCTTCTGCCAGAAGTAGAGCAGCGGCTGATTGGCCGACAGCCCCTGGTCCTGCAGGTAGCGGGAATAGCGCCATAGATCCGAGGCTGACTGCTGCTTGGGGTCGCTGATGACCAGCTTGAGCAGGTCCGGCGTCAGCTGGGTATCCCACTCGCGGGTCTCCTGCTGAGCCACCGTGGTGGCGCTCGGCTCGCCATCCCAGGACTCGAAGGTGGTGGTCTGCACTGCCTCCAGCGTCCAGCCATCGTCCTGCCAGACGGCGCGCCTGGCGTAGAGCGCCTGGGTCAGATGGCGCTCGTCATCGAAGCGATAGCGGGTGACGTTGAGCACCACATCATCGCTGCGAATCGAGCCGAATCGGTAGTAGTCGTTGCCCTCGCGCTGCCAGCCGCCACCTTCCGCGTAGACGGCACCTGCACCCTGCTGCTTCTCGGCGCGCCAGGCGTCGGCCTGCAGTTCGGTGACGGGGGCGACGTATTCACCGACCGCCATGGTGATGGCGATGACCAGCCCCAGCGGCTTCATCACGCCCCATAGAATGCGCGTCAGTGAACGACCGGCGGCACGCATGATGGTCAGTTCATTGCTCGAGGCCATGCTGCCCAGCCCGATCAGGGCGCCCAGCAGTACGCCGACCGGCACGAATTCGTAGAAGCGCGAGGGCAGACGCATCAGCAGATAGAGGAGCACTTCAAAGGCGCCATAGTCGCCTTTCACGTCCCCCAGATCATTGATGTAGGTGATCATCAGGTCGAGCCCGAGAATCAGTACCTGTACCACCAGCATGGCCACCAGCACATTGCGGGCGATGTAACGGTCGAGACGATCAAGCAGCATCAGCGGCCACCTCCGCGGTTGTCGCGCCAGCTCAGCCAGATGCCGAGCGCCAGATAGACGCCGTGAATGGGCCACAGACCAATGGCGGCCGGGTACTTCTCGGATGCGACGGCATTCTGCGCCGCGATCAACAGACTGAGATAGGTAATGTGCACGAAGATGGCCGGCAACAGACGCGCGAAACGCCCCTGACGCGGATTGACGCGCGCCAGCGGCAGACCGATCAGCATCAGGATCGGCACCATCAACGGCAGCGAGATGCGCCACTGCAGCTGGGCCCTGGCCTCCGGAAGATCGGAAGCCAAGAGCTGCGCCGTGGTCGCAAGCTCGATGTCTTCCTTGAGAGTCGCGGCATCCTGGCCCTCGGTGATGCGCACGCCGTAGCGATCAAAGCCCAGTCGCTGGGCGATCGCCTTGCCCGGTTCCACCCCGTAGCGCGTGCCGTCGCTCAACACCAGATAGCGGCTGCCGGTCTCGGGGCTGACTTCCTGGAAGGCACGCTCGGCGCGCACCACCGATTGGCTGGGATCGCTGTCGGGCGTGCTGGCGGCATTGCTGTCACCTGCCTCGGCGATGAAGACGTTTTCCAGCTCGCTGTTGTCATCGCTCATGCTCTCGGCATAGACGGTGCGATTGCCGATCTCCTGGAAGCGTCCCGCGCCGAGAATCGAGAAGTCGGTCTTCTGCTTCTGCTGCTCGAGCAACAGCTCATTCTTGAGCGCGCCAGCAGGCGTCAGATAGAGGCTGCAGGCCGCGACCAGCGCCGTGATCAACAGCGCCGGCAGCAGGGTGACACGCAGCAGGCGCTCAGGGCCGACGCCACAGGCGACCAGCACGGTGATCTCGCTGTTCATGTACAGCTGCCCGAAGGCCAGCAACACGGCAAGGAAGAAGGACAGCGGCAGCAGCAGCTCAAAGAAACTCGGCAGGTGATAGAGCATCAGGCTGCCGAGAATCGACGCCGGGAAATCCCCCTCCGCCGCATCACTGAAATAGCGGATGAATCGGCTGCCCATGATGACAAGCATCAGCACCCCGGCCACGGCGGCCATGGTGGTGAGTATCTCGCGTGTCAGGTAGCGGAAGATGATCAAGTGGAACTCCTGTTTCCCGCTCGCAAGCGAGCGTGTTGACCAGATCGATGATAGCCGGTGGAGGAATGGTCATGATCACATGAAGGCATCATCCCCCTCATGCATGGTGCGCAGCCTTTGCGTACACTGGCGGCACGGGTCTGAAGACTGGACGGGAGCGGCTCCCCCTCATGCAGCAGCATTATCCAGAAAGGATGCTGCCTTGTCGCGGCTCCAGGCATTGCCGTGGACAGCCTGACATGATGGACTGCCCTCACTCGTGCGTGCCAGCTCAGCTTGTCATGAGCGGTTTGCGCCCCCATCCAGACCATGACCCCGATGTCGCCGCGAGCCGGGCACGCCTGGCCTGGCGACATCCTTCATTCTTGTACTGTTCATCTTCGTACCCTCACTCGCGCGCGTGGAGTTGCCATGGAATTTCCTGTAGTCACTGCCAATCCGGCCCAGCTTGAAACCGCCTGCATCGTGGTACCTGTCATTGAGGGCGACCTCACCGGTGCTGCGGCACGACTCGACGATGCCAGCGAGAAGCTGATTTCCCAGCTGATCGAGCGCGGCGACTTCAAGCCCGAGCTCGGCAATACCCTGCTGGTGCCCTTCGCTCCGGGCCTCGGCGCTCAGCGCCTGCTGCTGGCCGGTTTCGGCAGCGAGGAAAAGCTCGACGAAAGCCGTTACAAGCGTGGCCTCGACGCCGCCATGACTGCCCTGCTCAAGCTGCCCGTCGAAGACGCGGCCTTCGCTGGCCTCGAGCTGAATCTCGAGCTGCGTGAGGCTGACTGGATGGCGCGCATGATCGCCGAGAGCGCACTGCGCACTGCCTATCGCTTCACCGAGATGAAGAGCAAGCCGGGCGAGCCAGTCTCTCTGACCCGCCTGAGCGTGGTTAGTGCCGACAAGCAGCGTCAGGCCGTACTGGAAGCCGGCCTGCGTGTCGGTGCCGCCATCGGCATGGGCGTCAATGAAGCGCGCACGCTGGGCAACCTGCCGGGCAACATCTGCACGCCGCGCTACCTGGGCGAGCGTGCCGAGCAACTGGGTGCCGCCTCGGATGGCGCCCTGAAAGTGACCGTGCTCGGTGAAGAAGAGCTCGAGGAGCTCGGCGCCCTGTCCCTGCTGTCGGTCGGCCGCGGCAGTGAAGAGCCGAGCCGCCTGATCGTGATGGAATACCGCGGCGCGGAAGACGAGAACGAAGCCCCGCACGTGCTGGTCGGCAAGGGCATCACCTTCGATACCGGCGGCATCTCGCTCAAGCCGGGCGCCGGCATGGACGAGATGAAGTACGACATGGGCGGCGCGGCCAGCGTGTTCGGCACCATGCGCACCGTGCTGGAACTCAAGCCCAAGCTCAACGTGGTAGCCATCGTGGCCAGCGCCGAGAACATGCCGGACGGCCGCGCCACCAAGCCGGGCGACATCATCAAGACCCTGAAGGGTCTGACCGTCGAAGTCCTCAACACCGACGCCGAAGGTCGTCTGGTGCTGTGCGATGCGCTGACCTACGCCGAGCGCTTCGAGCCGGCCAGCGTCGTCGACATCGCCACCCTGACCGGTGCCTGCGTCATCGCTCTGGGCAACCACGCCACCGGTCTGATCTCCAATGATGATGACCTGGCACTCGACCTGCTTGACGCCGGCGAAGAAGCCTGGGACCGCGCCTGGCACATGCCGCTGTGGGACGAGTATCAGACGCAGCTGGATTCCAACTTCGCCGACATCGCCAACATCGGCGGTCGCGAAGCCGGCATGATCACCGCAGGTTGCTTCCTGTCCCGCTTCGCGGACACCTTCCCGTGGGCGCATCTGGACATCGCCGGCACCGCCTGGATGTCCGGCAAGCAGAAAGGCGCCAGCGGCCGCCCGGTAGGCCTTCTGACCCAGTACCTGCTGGATCGCGAAGCGGAACTCAGCGCCCCGCAGGAAGAGACCGTCTGAGGCTTCGCATGCTCTCGATAGCGTGCTAGCGTTGAGACACGCGGGTCGCGACGCCACTCGGCACCGCTGACCCGAGAGGTCCTATAAAAATGACTCGACCCCCGGCGTTCCGCGTCGGGGGTCTCGCTGCTACGGAGACACCCACGTGACCAAAGGCTTCGACGTCCGCGCGTCCACGCAACCGGCGGATGCTGCCGTTCGTGACACCATTCTGGCCAATCCCGGTTTCGGCCGTCACTTCAGCGATCACATGGCCCATGTACGCTGGACCACCGACGGCGGCTGGCACGGCCATGAAGTCCGCCCCTACGGCCCGCTGAGCCTCGACCCCGCCGCCTCGGTACTGCACTACGCCCAGGAAATCTTCGAAGGTATCAAGGCCTACCGTCATGAAGACGGCTCGGTGTGGACCTTCCGCCCCGAGAAGAACGCCGCACGTTTCCGCAACTCCGCCCGCCGCCTGGCACTGCCGGAGCTGTCCGACGAGGACTTCGTCGGCTCGCTCAAGGCCCTGCTCGCGCAGGACAGCGCCTGGGTACCGACCCCGGCCAGTGTCAGTGACGAATGCAGCCTCTATCTGCGTCCGTTCATGATCGCCAGCGAAGCCTTCCTCGGCGTGCGTCCGTCGCGTGAAGTCGATTACTACGTGATCGCCTCACCGGTAGCGGCCTACTTCAAGGGCGGCATCAAGCCGGTCTCCATCTGGCTGTCCTCGCACTACAACCGTGCGGCCGCCGGCGGTACCGGTTTCGCCAAGTGCGGCGGCAACTACGCGGGTTCACTGGCCGCGCAGAGCGAAGCCTCCGCCAATGGCTGTGACCAGGTCGTGTTCCTGGACGCCGCCGAGAACAAGTGGGTCGAGGAACTGGGCGGCATGAACCTGTTCTTCGTCTTCAAGGACGGCCGTCTGGTCACGCCGCGCCTGACCGGCACCATTCTGGAAGGTGTCACCCGTGACTCCATCCTGACCATGGCGACCGACCTGGGCCTGACGCCGGAAGAGCGCCCGATCAGCATCGACGAGTGGCGTGAAGGCATCGCCTCCGGCGAGATCACCGAGGTGTTCGCCTGCGGCACCGCCGCCGTCATCACCCCGGTGGGCGAGCTGGTCAGTGAAGAAGGTCGCCTCGACCTGACCGCCAACGCCGGTGATGTCGCCATGCGTCTGCGCAGCCAGCTGCTGGACCTGCAATACGGTCGCGCTGAAGACACGCGTGGCTGGATGACGCGCCTGGCTTAAGTGCGAGGAACAAGCCCTCGAGCCTGCCCCTGTGGCTTGAAGGATGACCAAAACCCCAAGGCCCGCCTCGAAAGAGGCGGGCCTTGGGGTTTCTGGCGCACGGATATCTGACTACGGAAAGACGTCAGGGGAGGCAGGCTGCATCGAAGCCGCGCGGCGAGTGCGGTATCCTGAGCGCTCGAGAATTCCTTGCCCGAGCGGTGCCCATGACCCAGATCGACTTCTACATCCTGCCCGACACCACGCTGGAAGCCCGGCTGGAATTCGCCTGCCGGCTGGCCGAGACCATTCACTCCAAGGGCTTTCGCCTGCATGTGCATGTCGAGGACGAGGCGATGGCACGTCAGTTCGATGAACATCTGTGGCAATTCCGCCCGGAAAGCTTCGTGCCCCATGCGTTGGATATCGATCTCGACATGGCCGCCCGCGAGGCCGAACACGCCGATGACGTGCCGCGCCCGCCGGTCACCATCGGCTGGCAGGACGCCCCGGCGCCGGGTATCGAGGCGCTGCTCAACCTGCACCCCGAGATTCCCGAGTGGTTCTCACGCTTCGAGCGCGTCGCCGAGATTATCAATCAGCATCAGGATGTGCTGGTAACCAAGCGCGAATGCTGGCGCACCTACAAGTCGCGCGGTTATGCCGTGCGCTCGCATCAGCTCAAGGGCGTCGGCTGAGCGACACGCCATGCGTCAGCGGTCCGTATTGCAGGCACGCTGGTAGTTGTCCATCAGATGCGTCATCCAGCGTTCGATATCGGCCATGCCCGGTGGACTTTCACCGCTGTCGAAGAAGGCCTCGGGCAGGCCGCCTGCGGCTTCGCTGGCGTCACGCTCCCCGATACGCACGGCCCACAACGGCAGTTCGCGCGGCATGCGCTGGATCTCGGCGAACAGCGCTGCAACGTTCATGTCAGGCACATCGCCGAAGATGACCAGACACGGGCTGATATCTCGCACCAGGCGCAACGCCTGGGCTGCACTGTTGGCGATGATGATCTCCAGATTGGCGACGTGACTGCCGATCACCTCGAGGCGCAGGCGGTCCTGCGCCCGTGTGCTGATCACCAGCCAGCGACAGGGCACCGGCAATACCTTCTCCGCCGACCACGCCGCCTGGACGACGCGCTCATGGGCGCTGACATCCGCCAGTGGCAACCAGACCCGGAAGCTGGCGCCCTCGCCCAGTTCGCCCCGCGCCGTGATATCACCGCCCATGCGGCGGGCAAGCTCCCGCGACAGCGCAAGCCCGAGCCCGGTACCCTCGATGCCTGAATCTTCACGCCCCAGACGCGAGAACGGCTGGAACAGCTGGACCGCCTGCGCGGAATCAAAGCCGAAACCGCCATCGGTGATTTCCACCCAGCCCATCTCCACCCCGCTGGCATTGCGCTCCTGGCCGATGGCCAGGCGAATCCACCCTCCCTCGCGATTGTACTTGATGGCGTTGCCCATCAGGTTGCCGAGAATCTGATCCAGTCGACGCTGGTCGGCATTCAGCCACAGTGACTCGCCTTCCAGTGCCAGCGATAGCGTCAGATTGGCACTCTCCAGGCGCGGCTGATATTGCCCCGCCAGCCGTATCAGCTTCTGGCCCACCGAGAGGGGTTGGCAATCCAGCGGCAGGTCACCAGCCTCCAGACTCGACATCTGCAGCACGTCCTCGATCAGCGCCGACAGCTGTGCCGCCGCATGACTGGCCTCATCCACGTAGCGGCGCTGCTCGCGGGTCAGGTCGGCTTCCTCACAGAGCAGGTCCGTGAAGCCCATGATGGCATTGAGCGGGGTGCGAATCTCGTGACTGAAACTCGAAAAGAAACGCGACTTGGACTGGCTGGCCTCGGTGGCACTGTCGCGGGCCGCCTCCAGCAGCTTGAGCGACTGCTTGTGGCGCTGGATGTCCAGCGCAAGCCCGGTCGCGCGCTGTGGCCGGCCCTCATGATCACGCCGGGTGATCTGGCCGCGAATCTGCACCCAGACCCAGTGACCACGCGCATGCCGATAGCGGACGTCACGTGCCTCGGCCCAGCTCTCACCGTGCATGACTCGCCAGCGCGCCTCGAGCAGACCGACGAGGTCTTCCGGGTGCGTCATGGCGTCAAGGTCCGCCAGATGCATGCTGGCGCGGACCGGCAGTCCCAGCATCAGGAAGAAATTCTCGTGCAGGTAGAGATCGTCCTGTTCGAAGTCATAGCGCCAGGTGGCATCGCCGGAGGCCGCCATCACCATCTCGACGTGCCGCGCACCTTCGGCGCGTTCAAGCTCGATCTGATCGCGCCGCTGGGCCGCTTCGCGCAATGCCTCGCCGGCCTGGTCCAGCTCCTGCAGCTGGAAGCGCTCGCGAATTACGGGCTGGCCGCGACCGATGCGCAGTGCCATGTCGCTGAGGCGTGCCAGTGATTCGGACAGGGTGGCCGCCATGGTCTCGGCCCGCCAACGCATCACCACCAGCAGGGCGAAGAAGAACAGGATCAGTCCCACCAGCATCACGTAGCCCAGCTGGTTGAAACGCTCATTCCAGATATCGATGCCGCTGTTCACCTGCTGCGCATCCACCACCGCCAGCAACCGCCAGTCGGTGCCCGGCACCGATTGCCAGCCGACCAGCCGCTCACCGGCGAGCAAGGAAACGCTGCGCACGCCCTGCGCCTCATCCGAGATGCTGCGCAGCAGATGCGCCATGGCCGGGGAGTTCTCGACATCATGCGCCGTATCGAGGAAGCGATCGTGCAGCAGCGGCATCGGCACCACTTCGGGATCGGGCTGGGGGCCGAAATCCTGCTCGCCGACATGCGGCATGGCCATGACGACATCGTCACTCACCAGAATCAGATAGGCGCCCCAGGGCAGCTCGGCATTTTCGAGCCGCTCGACCAGAGAATCGAGGGTGACATCGATCCCGACCACGCCTTCGAGGAAGTCGCCGCGATGGACCGGCATCAGCGTCGAGACCAGCCAGCCGCTGCCGACCGGGTCCTGGTAGGGCGGCGTGATGACGGCGCCACGACTCGGGTTGTTGCGGTCATCCGCCAGGTAGTAGAAGCCGTAGCTGGTGAGGTCGACGCCGGGCGTGAAGATGTTGCGGGTATCGGTCCACGGCAACATGCGGAAATAGCCATCGTAGCCGGAGAACCAGATCTGGCGCAGCTCGGGTTGCGTGGCGAGCATGTCCGACACCTGAGCGTCCATTGCCGAGAGGCGCACCACCTTGTCGTGGTCCTGCAGATAGCTGGGCACCAGCGAGGAGTAGTAGGAGCCGGCGCCACCATCATTCCTGGCGACGTACAGGGTGCCGTCGCCCGCGCTCATGTGGCGCTTCAGCTCCTGCTCGCGCTGGCGGGCCGTCACGGGGGTATCCATGTGACGCAGAGCACTGCGCGCCAGCTGGCGGGCATCGCTGCGCCAGTCGTCCGCCAGCAGGCTGATATGCTCTGCCTCGTAATGGGTCAGCTGCTCGAGCTGGGTATTCACCCGCTCACTGCGCGTGGAGTCCTGCTGCCCGGAGACCAGCCAGTGCAGCACCAGATAGCAGCCCAGCAGCGCCACCTCGAGCACCAGCAATGGCACCAGCGCATGACGCAGCAGCTCATGCCAGACCCAACGACGAGTCGGACGAGGGGTACCGTCCGTGGGGCGAGGCTTGGACATTGCGGCTCCGCGAGCGTGAGAAAATGGGAAGTGTGCGAGGCGGCAAGCCTCGGCCTGATGAGGTCGCAACAGGATACGGCATCAGTGCGTGGATGTTGCCTGCTTTATGAAAACTGCGTCTGCCGGACGCCACGAGGGCCTGCCCGCCAAGACCGAATGACGCCCGACATCAGCGGCGCTATAATCGAGCCCATTTTCTGCCTGCGCTGACCGCTCCTTGAGCCGGCGCGGGACGCCCCGCCCAACCGGATCAATGCAGACCCATGGACAAGACCTACCAACCGAACGCCATCGAGACGCGCTGGTACGAGCGCTGGGAATCCGACAACCGCTTTGCGCCATCAGGCCAGGGCGAGAGCTTCTCATTGGTCATCCCGCCGCCCAACGTTACCGGCTCCCTGCACATGGGCCATGCCTTCCAGGATTCCATCATGGACACCCTGGTCCGCTGGCGCCGCATGCAGGGTCGCAACACCCTGTGGCAGGTAGGCACCGACCACGCCGGTATCGCCACCCAGATGCTGGTCGAGCGCAAGGTCGCCGCCGAAGAAGGCAAGACCCGCCATGATCTCGGCCGTGAAGCCTTCACCGACAAGATCTGGGAGTGGAAGGAAGAGTCCGGCGGCAACATCACCCGCCAGCTGCGTCGCATGGGCACCAGCATCGACTGGAGCCGCGAACGCTTCACCATGGATGACGGCTTCTACAAGGCGGTGCAGGAAGTCTTCGTGCGCCTGCACAAGGAAGACCTGATCTACCGTGGCAAGCGTCTGGTCAACTGGGACCCGACCCTGCACACCGCGATTTCCGATCTCGAGGTCGAGAACCGCGAGCAGCAAGGCAGCTTCTGGCACTTCCGCTACCCGCTGGCCGATGGCGTCAAGACCGCCGATGGCAAGGACTACGTCATCGTCGCCACCACGCGCCCGGAAACCCTGCTGGGTGACACCGGCGTGGCCGTCAATCCCAAGGATGAGCGCTACGCGAGCCTGGTCGGCAAGTTCATCGAACTGCCGCTGGTCGGTCGCCGCATCCCCATCGTCGCCGATGAACACGCCGACATGGAAAAGGGCTCCGGTTGCGTCAAGATCACCCCGGCCCACGACTTCAATGACTACGAAGTCGGCAAGCGTCAGGGCCATCTGCTGATCAACGTGATGAGCCAGGATGCCACCATCCTGGAGCGCGCCGAGATCTATGACCTCCAGGGCCGTCCGCAGCCCCAGGAAGACGCCAGCCTGCCGGGGGCCTACGCCGGCCTGGATCGCTTCGTCGCCCGCGAGAAGCTGGTCGCCGACATGGACGCGCTGGGCCTGCTGGAGCAGGTCGAGGCCGTCAACAACACTCTGCCGCACGGTGACCGCTCCGGCGATGTCATCGAGCCGCTGCTGACGGACCAGTGGTTCGTGGCCGTCGAGGAGCTGGCACGCCCGGCCATCGAAGCGGTCGAGAACGGCGACATCGAGTTCGTGCCCAAGAACTACGAGAACATGTACTTCGCGTGGATGCGTGACCTGCAGGACTGGTGCATCTCGCGCCAGCTGTGGTGGGGCCACCGCATTCCGGCCTGGTATGACAACGACGGCAACGTCTATGTCGGCCGCAATGAAGAAGAAGTCCGCGCCGAGAACCACCTGGGTGCCGACGTCGAACTACGTCAGGACGAAGACGTCCTCGACACCTGGTTCAGCTCCGCGCTGTGGACCTTCGGCACCCTCGGCTGGCCGGCGGATACAGAAGAACTCAAGACCTTCCACTCCACCGACGTGCTGGTCACCGGCTTCGACATCATCTTCTTCTGGGTGGCGCGCATGATCATGTTCACCCTGAAGTTCAAGGGTGAAGTGCCGTTCCGCAAGGTCTATGTGCATGGTCTGGTGCGCGACAGCCTCGGTCAGAAGATGTCCAAGTCCAAGGGCAACGTCCTCGACCCCATCGACCTGATCGACGGCATCGGTCTGGATGAGCTGGTCGAGAAGCGTACCGGCAACATGATGCAGCCCAAGAAGGCCAAGGCGATCGCCAAGGCCACACGCAACGAGTTCCCGGAGGGCATCGAACCTCACGGCACCGATGCGCTGCGCTACACCCTGCTGTCACTGGCCTCCACCGGGCGTGACGTGAAGTTCGACATGGGCCGTCTCGATGGCTATCGCAACTTCTGCAACAAGCTGTGGAACGCGGCACGTTACGTGCTGATGAATGCCGAGGACCAGGATTGCGGCGTCAACGGCGAAGCCGTCGAGCTGTCGCTCGCCGATCGCTGGATCATCGCGCGCCTGCAGCAGACCGAGCAGCAGGTCACCCGCGCGCTGGAAGAGTTCCGCTTCGACCACGCCTCCCAGGCGCTCTACGAGTTCATCTGGAACGAGTACTGCGACTGGTATCTGGAGCTGTCCAAGCCGGTTCTGTGGGACGACAACGCCAGCATCGAAGCCAAGCGCGGCACGCGTCGCACCCTGGTGCGCGCCCTCGAGACCATCCTGCGTCTGATCCACCCGATGATGCCATTCATCTCCGAGGAGATCTGGCAGCGTATCGCACCGCACGCCGGCAAGACGGTGGAAGGCGAGAGCATCATGAGCCAGGCGTGGCCGCAGGCCGAAGCCGACCGGATCGATGAGCAGGCCATCCGCGATATCGAGTGGCTGAAAGGCATCATCATCGCCATCCGCAACGTGCGCGGCGAGCTCAACCTGTCACCGGCCAAGCCGCTGGAAGTCTTCCTGCAGAACGGCGCAGCTGGTGATGCCGAGCGCCTGGAAGCCAACCGCCTGTTCCTCTCCAAGCTGGCACGTCTGGAAAGCATCACCTTCCTGGCGGCAGGCGACGAAGCCCCGATGTCCGCCATCCAGCGCGTCGGTGAGCTGGAAGTGCTGGTGCCGATGGCAGGCCTGATCGACAAGGAAGCCGAGCTCAAGCGCATCGACAAGGAGCACGAGAAGCAGCAGAAGGTCATCACCGGCCTCGAGAACAAGCTCGGCAACGAGAAGTTCGTCGGTCGTGCACCGGCTGATGTGGTCGAGAAGGAGCGCGCCAAGCTGGCCGATGCCCAGGCGGAACTTGCGCTGCTGGAAAGCCAGCGCGTCAAGATCGAAGCGCTGTAAGTCACGCTCGCGCTTCACGCAAGCAAAAGCCCCCTGCACCGAACGGTGCAGGGGGCTTTCTCGTTTCTGGCAGCCCGCTCGCGAGTCGCCATCCCGAACGCGCCGAGCAATTACTCGGCGGCACCCTCCAACGGCATGAAGGTCGCCAGCAGATAGCCGGTGTCATCCATCACCCGCAGCCGAGCGCTCTCACCACTGCCGATGATCTGATAACTGGCCACTTCCTCGAGCATGCGATTGAAGGCGTTGGACTGCTCGGGGTTGGGGCACATCTTCATGGTCGAGGCCAGCGGACCGATATCCAGCGTCTGACGCGACTCATCCAGCACCACCGGCCCCATCAGGCGGTTGCAACCATTGCTGCCGACCAGGCGCAGACGATCATCCTCCTCGTCTGCCAGCTGCTGCTGGCTGGGGGGCTGCAGCAGGAAGTTGGCGGCCTCTTCACCGTTATCCGTGGCGGAGAAACTCCATTGGGTGCCCACCAGGGCAGGGGCACCCGATGATGCACCGCCCTGCGGATGCTGTGTCATGGCCGCGCAGCCAGCCAGCAAGGAGATAGCGAACCCCACGGAGGTATAACGCGATAGACGACGCACGGTAACAGACATGGATGACTCCTGTGGCGCCCGTCGGTGGCACTGCCGGCAACGGCAGTCACCCGACAGACGGAAAGAACGATGGGTAAGGAACTGACATGGCAGCAAGAGTAGCGATCATGCGCACGGCTGTCATGAACGAAAGGCCCTCACGACATGCGCTTGAGTGTCACCTTCCGGACTGCGCCAGCTTGCCACAAGCGCGATGGACGCAACCATCTGTCCACCTCGTCAACTTTGAAAACAGTGTTTTCAAAGCGGTGCCTGCTCTAGAATTTCGACCAGATCACCACTCAGCGTCGCCTGCCCCGAGTCCTCTGACCACCGAGCTACGGACCTGAGTGAGCCTGTCCCGAAATGAGCCCCGCAGAGCTGACACGACATGACTCCCGCTGCCCCCGATACCCCTTCCTTGCACGCCGCTGATACTGCGCCTTTACAGCGAGTCAGTGGTTCGCAGCAGGCCCCGCACGTGCAACCCTCGCCCCCGCCCCGCCCGCTCAGGACGCAGACGGGATTCAACCTGCGACGGCTGGTGCTCCTGAATGCGCTGGGAGTGGCGCTGCTGGCGTGCTGGTGGATACCGGCGCTGGATTTCTGGCCCACTCTCGACAGCGATGTCTTCTGGAGCTTCAACCAGTTCATCACACCGCTCAATCCACGCTGGGACACGCTGCTCGGCATTCTGAACACGCGCGCCTTCGACGCCGTGGCCTTCGCCATGATGGGAGTATTGTTCTGCTGGGCGATGCTCAATGATCAACAGCCTGCCCGCTACCGCCGCTGGACCAGCATCGGCATCACCATGCTGCTGACGGCGGGCCTGCTCTCGCTGTTCGTGCTGCGCGCCATCAGCTATGGCCATGCCAGCCCGACGCGCTTCTTCAGCCACGCACAGCATCTCTCCGAACTGGTGTCCTTCAAGACCAAGGACTCGGCGTCGAACAGCTTCCCGGGGGATCACGGCCTGATGCTGATGGTATTCGCGAGTTTCATGCTGGCCTTCGCACCGCGCCGCATCGCCCTGTGCAGCCTGGCGTTCGTGGTACTGCTGAGCGCTCCACGGATCATGGTTGGCGCTCACTGGGTCAGCGATGTCTATCTGGGCTCGCTCAGCATTGCACTGATCGCGTTGCCCTGGGTGCTGTGCACACCACTGGCGACCACCATTGCCCGTGGCATGGAGAACGCGCTGGCCCGATTGAAGCAGAGCTCCTGATCAAGAGCAGCACTCGTGAAATGGCAGGGGGAAAAGCGGAAACGAGCGCATGTCAGCCAACGAGGGGTGTCCGCGAGAAAGGGCTGGAGTCCTTGTGGTGCCGCTTTTCCTGGCGGTCATCCTCCTTGTCGCGAGCGCCCTCCTCCATGGCCTCTGCCTTGCCAAGTCCGCCGCCGTCATTGCCGGGAGGTGGAGGGCTGACATCGGCCGTGGCAAAGCCTGTCATCTCATGTTCCCCACCGGCCACCACCTGATCACGCCCATTGCGCTTGGCGTGATACAGCCGCCTGTCGGCCAGCTGCATCAGCTCATCCAACGAATCGACTTCATGACTGATGGCAACGCCGATGGAAACCGTGATCGGTACCGGCGTGCCGGCGAAGACCGGAGGGGATTTGGCCAGCAGGGAGCGCATGCGTCCCGCCACGGAGATGGCTTCGGTACGCCCGATGCGCGGCAGCAGCACCAGGAACTCCTCTCCCCCGACACGTCCGGCGCGATCGCCCTGACGTAGTGTGGCCGTCAGCAGGCGGCCCAGATGGCGCAGTACTTCATCACCGACGGCATGACCATGCAGGTCATTGACGCGCTTGAAGTTGTCGGCATCCAGCATCAAGACCGCACAGGGCACTCCGTCACCCCACCAGTCCTCGGCATGGCGCAATATCTGGCGGCGATTGAGCAATTCGGTCAACTCATCACGACTGGCATCCTTCAGATACTGGCGCTCGAAGTGTTCGGTAAGCGCCAGCATGCGCCACAGGAAGGTGACCATCATCAGGAAGACCGCGAACAGGTTGGCAGACTGCAGCATCCAGGCCCGCAAGAGTTCTCCCTCATACAGTACCGGCGAGACCATCAATGCCGAGACAGCCGCCATGAACAGCATCAGCGTCGTCACCACACGAATGCGCGGCGCCAGCGGTGCCAGATGAATACCGGCCATCACGATGAAGAAATAGTACTCATAGCCCGCCGAGAGCCCGAAGCAGAAAACCGAGAGCCAGGCCATCAGCGTCAAGGCGCTCATCATCAGGGCCAGGCCCAGCGTCAGCTGATGCGCCCGATGCATCATCACGCCCAGCACGGACACGAGTGCCATGATGCCGCTGACGAATGCCAGCCGCGGCTCGTTGAAGAGAGTGAAGAAGGGAACCCACATCACGAAGAGGCCCATCAGCATCAGATAGACCCAAAGATAGGCATGGTAGAAACGACGATGCTCCACGGCGAGCAATCGTGGTTCATGACGTAGCCAGGCACTTGTGACTCTTGGCATCAGGCAGTCCTTGCCAGCTAGGCAGTGTCCGCGTGGCAGTCCCTCACGCGAGTGCAGAAGGTGCAACATCGCGGCAGGCGGGCAGCAGGAAAAAGGAAGAAGGTATACCTGCCTGCCGCGATGACACTCCACTAAGGCCGAGCACGATATGTCACACATCATGCTACGGGGCTTATGAACTTCATTACATCATAAGCCCTGCTGGGCGATGCACCAGTCGTAATTCGGCTATTGCGTTGCCTGGATGCGACGCTTACGCGCACGTCAATATGCGACCTTGCTTGCTTACCAGCTGCCAGTATTGCTCATGGAGGCCCAGGGTTCCTGCGGCTCAAGGGCGTCACCGGCCTGCAGCAGCTCCAGCGAAATCCCATCCGGGCTTTTCACGAACGCCATGTGGCCGTCACGCGGCGGGCGGTTGATGGTCACGCCGTTGTCCATCAGATGCTGACAGGTAGCGTAGATATCCTCGACGCGATAGGCCAGATGGCCGAAGTTGCGCCCACCTTCGTATTCCTCCGGGTCCCAGTTATGGGTCAGCTCCAGCATCGGCGCCTTCATCTCACGGGCTCGTTCGGCATCCTGCGCGGCTGCCAGGAAGATCAGCGTGAAGCGGCCCTTCTCGGAATCCTTGCGCGAGATCTCGACCATGCCGAGCAGGTCACAGAAGAAATGCAGTGAAGCGTCGACATCACGGATACGCAGCATGGTGTGCAGATATTGCATGGATCACTCTCTTGAACGGTGGCTGAGGCAACACTGAAGATGGAAAAGGCGTGGCCGAGCGTAGCGGGCTCGGCGCAGGGATATTCTAGACACGCGACTGCCGCGCGACGAGTCTCCTCGCGGCACGGCAGTGTGGCGATGCATGCACCCTGCTGCTGGCGTCTCGCGCCATCAGGCGATGCGTGAACTGCGCTCCAGGCGTACGGGCACCGCCTTGGAGGATGGCGTGCCGGTATCAGCGCCGTGACTTTCCAACGCGACCAGTACGTTGGTTTCGGGATAGTAGGCCCCGATGCAACCGGCCGGGATGTCGTACTCGACCAGACGGAACTGCGGCGCACGCCGTTCGCTGCCGTCCGGACGCGGCTCACCGAGCATGTCGACCCAATCACCATCGGCCAGCCCCAGTCGCGCCAGGTCTTCGCCATTGATGAAGATCACCCGCCGCTGACCGGATACGCCACGATAGCGGTCGTTGTAGCCGTAGACGGTGGTGTTGTACTGATCGTGACTGCGCATGGTCTGCAGCGTCAGCCAGCCGTCACGCCGCGCCAGCTGTTGATGTATCACCGACTCCGGCAGCGGCATGTGCGAGAACTCGGCCAGGCCGCTGGAGGTCCGGAAGGCAAGCTCGCGCACCGGATTGGCAAGGTGGAAGCCGCGCTTGTGTGCCAGTCGTGCATTGAAGTCCGCGAAGCCGGGGATGACCGCCGCGATCTCGTCACGGATCAGATCATAGTTCTCGCTCAAGGCCTGCCAATCGACCGGATCACGGACACCTCGCGCCGGCAGTACGCGCGCCAGGGTGGCACGCGCGATCGCCGCGATGATGCCGGGCTCGGAGCGCAATTCAGGGCTGGCCGGCGCCTTGATACCGACGCTGGAGTGCACCATCGACATCGAGTCCTCGACGCTGATGTGCTGGGAAGCCACCTGTGAGGAACGATCGATCTCGCTGCGACCGAGACACGGCAGAATCAGCGCATCGGTCTGCTTGCCCATCACCAGATGACTGCGATTGAGCTTGGTGCTGATCTGGACGTTGAGCTCGAGGTTGCGCATCGCGGCCTCGGTTCGCTCGCTGTCCGGCGTGGCACGCGTGAAGTTGCCGCCCAGCGCGATGAAGGTCTTCGCCTTGCCCTGCTCCAGCGCCGCCAGGCTCTCCACGGTGTTGTAGCCCGGCGTACGCGGCATGCTGACGCCGTAGCGCGCTTCCAGCGCATCGATCAGCCAGGTGGGCGCCTTCTCGTCGATGCCCATGGTGCGATCGCCCTGGACGTTGGAATGACCACGTACCGGACAGGCCCCGGCACCGGGGCGACCGAAGTGCCCCCCGAGCAACAGCAGATTGACGATCTCCCGCACACTCTGGACGGCATGCAGATGCTGGGTGATGCCCATTGCCCAGGTGCAGATGACGTTGTCGGCGCCAGCGAAGATGGCTGCCGCCTCCTCGAGCTGAGCGCGCGTCAGGCCGGACTGGTCCTCGAGGGTTGCCCACTCGGTCGACTCGACCAGCGCCTGCCAGTCCTCGACGCCCCGGGTATGCGCCTCGATGAAGCTGGCGGCGCGCGTGAATTCGCCCCGCGCCTCCATCGCGAACAGCGCCTTGGCCATGCCACGCACCGCCGCCATGTCGCCGCCCATGCGCGGCTGGTAATAGCGATGGCTGATGGGCTGGCTGGAGAGGGTCATCATCTCCAGCGGCGACTGCGGGTCGGCAAAGCGCTCCAGCCCCCGCTCACGCAGCGGATTGAAGCTGACGATGCGCGCGCCACGCCGTGAGGCACGCCGCAGATCGCCCAGCATGCGCGGGTGATTGGTGCCGGGGTTCTGACCGAACACGAAGATGGCATCGGCATGCTCGAAGTCCTCCAGCAGCACCGTGCCCTTGCCGACGCCGAGACTCGCCTTCATGCCGACGCCGCTGGCCTCGTGACACATGTTGGAGCAGTCGGGGAAGTTGTTGGTGCCGAACAGACGCACGAACAGCTGGTAGAGATAGGCCGCCTCGTTGCTGGCACGCCCCGAGGTATAGAACAGCGCCTCATCCGGCGACGTCAGCGCGCTGAGATGCTCGGCGACAAGCGCGAAGGCCGCGTCCCAGCTGATCGGAATATAGCGATCACTGGCCGCGTCGTAGCGCATCGGCTCGGTCAGGCGGCCCTGATCCTCGAGCATGAAGTCGTCCCAGCCCAGCAGCTCCGTGACGGTATGCTGAGCAAAGAAGCGCGGTGTGACACGCTTGGCGGTCACTTCCCAAGCCACCGCCTTGGCACCGTTCTCGCAGAATTCGAAGGAGGAGCCGTGTTCCGGGTCCCCCCAGGCACAACCCGGGCAGTCGAAGCCCTTGTCCTGATTGGCCTTGAGCAGGGAGCGCACGCTCTTCCACGGCGCCCTGGAGTGACTGACATGCTGACCGACGCTCTTGAGCGCGCCCCAGCCACCCGCCGGCCCGGAATAGGCGGCAATGCGCGGATGACGCGTCTGTTGCGCATCCTCACGGGGCAGGCTGGCAGACGCCGGCTCGGGCGTCTCGATCTCGGGGGCTGCAGTCTCGGTCATGTCAGGGTCCAGTGGCTAGAAGGAACAGGAGCTAGGATAAACAGGGGCGATCAGCGTGACCGCTGAGCAGTTCGAGTCGACGCCCGCGGTGGGCACAGACCAGATTTAGGTCGCAGGCGCGGGCGGTCTCGACGGCGAGGCGCGAGGGCACCGCGAGGGTGATCAGGGTCGGAATGCGCGCACGGATGGTCTTCTGCACCAGCTCCAGGCTGCAGCGGCTCGACACCAGCAACGCCTCGGGCCACACACCGCTGTCGAGACTCATGCCGATCACGCGGTCCAGCGCATTGTGGCGACCGATATCGGCGCCCTGCGAGATCAGACCCCCTTCGGCGTCCAGCCCCAGCGCCAGATGCATGCCGCGGCGCGTGGCGCGCTCCAGACGTTCCAGCCCGCGCATCAGTGCATAGGGCGCCAGCGCTGCCCGTGGCGGCAGACGCATGAGTCCCGCCATCAGCTCCGCTTCGTCCTGCACGCCACAGGCGCCGCAGCTCGAGACACTGCTCTCACGTCGCTGATGCCGCTCGGCCTTGCGCGCCAGCGAGTCACTGACCTCAAGACGCACCGCCAGCCCATGACGCAGCCGCGAGAGATGGATCGCCAAGACCTCGTCACGCTGCGTGATCCAGCCCGCCGTGAAGGCATGCCCCAGCGCCAGTGGCTCAAGGGCCTCTGGGCTGGCCAGCAAGGTGCCCATCGCGGTGTCATTGAGCGCCAGACTCACCGGCAGCTCCGATGGGCCATCCAGCTCGCGCAGCGGCACCTCGCGGGCGTCCGCGTAGCCTGCAGCGCCTGGCGCTTGTTGATAGAGCGAATCTTTCATTACGGCTCTCCGTGGCGCAGAGGCGTGGCGAGAATGGTGCGCGCAACCCTCACCCTACCTCTGCGCAATATGGGAACATCCTACCGTCATGCCGTGAGGGCGACCAATTGAACCGAGCCGCCAATTGATAGAAACCG
This sequence comes from Cobetia sp. LC6, assembly GCF_030264805.1. Taxonomy (NCBI): domain Bacteria; kingdom Pseudomonadati; phylum Pseudomonadota; class Gammaproteobacteria; order Oceanospirillales; family Halomonadaceae; genus Cobetia; species Cobetia sp. LC6. Next base: position 276,727 of record NZ_JASSPL010000002.1, read on the forward strand.
CCAATGAAGATGGCGTCATGCCGGTGACAGGCACGCGGGCCATCGCGGTGGGCGAGAAATTCGCACGCGAGTCGCGTAAAATGCGTCGCCGACCCTTGAGGGTGCTCCTGCTGACGCGATATCACCCGCTCGCCGGCCGCTCTCATCTCTCGATCATCCTGCTCCGGATTTACGTTCCGGCCCGCATGAGGACCTTCGCATGACCGACACTCCCGACCTGACTGCCACGCCTGATCAGGCCAGCACCCCGCAGCTGACCAGCACGACTGCCTCCGCCCGCCCCAGCCCGCTGGCGCCACAGCATGTGGTCTGCGCGCTCTACAAGTTCGTCACCCTCGAGGACTTCGAGGCGCTGCGCGACCCGCTGCTGGCGGTGATGCACGAGCACGCCATCCGCGGCACCCTGCTGCTGGCCCGCGAAGGCATCAACGGCACCGTGTCCGGCTCACGCGCCGGCATCGATGCGCTGCTCGCCTGGCTGACCAGCGACCCGCGCCTGGCCGAGCTCGACACCAAGCAGTCACTGGCCGAGCAGGCACCCTTCCTGCGTGCCAAGGTCAAGCTCAAGCGCGAGATCGTCACCATGGGCGTCGAGGGCATCGATCCGCGTCACACCGTCGGGACCTATGTGGAGCCGAAGGACTGGAATGCGCTGATCTCCGATCCTGAGGTGCTGCTGATCGACACGCGCAATGACTATGAAGTGGAAGTGGGGACCTTCGCCGGAGCCGTCAACCCGAACACCACAGCCTTCCGTGATTTCCCGGACTACGTCTCGCGTGAGCTGGACCCGAAACAGCACCGCAAGGTGGCGATGTTCTGCACCGGCGGCATCCGCTGCGAAAAGTCCACAGCCTATCTCAAGGAGCAGGGCTTCGATGAGGTCTATCACCTCAAGGGCGGTATCCTGAAGTATCTGGAAGAGGTGCCCGAGGAAGAGACCCTGTGGCAGGGCGAGTGCTTCGTGTTCGATGAACGCGTCACCGTCGACCACCAGCTGCGCCCTGGCCAGTACGACCAGTGCCATGCCTGCCGTCTGCCGATCACCGAGGAAGACAAGCAGAGCGAGCGCTACCAGAAAGGCGTCAGCTGCCCGCGCTGCTACGACAAACTGAGCGATGCCCAGAAGGCGCGCTTCGCTGAGCGCGAGAACCAGATTCGTCTCGCCAGAGAGCGTGGCGAAGCTCATCTGGGCATGGACGCCGTCGCCCAGATGCAGGCACGCCGGGATGCCAAGCAGCAGCAGCGTGAAGCCGCCCGCCGTGCCGCGCTGGAAGCCAGCAAGAAGGCCAGCGAGAAGTCCGGCAAGTAGATCTGCCAATAGATCTGCAAGCAAGCCGGCAGGAAGCGCTGATAGCAGCCAACGCCGCTTTCGCTATCCGAACACCCCGTCTCGACGGGGTGTTCTGCGTTGCAGGCTCGCTCAACCGGCCACACCCGATGGCTGAGGTAGCGAACGCAGCAGCTCAAGCACGGCCTCCAGCCGTCGGCTACGCTGCTGACCACTGCGCCACAACAGCCCGACCGTCTCGCCCTCCCCGGGCAGTCGGCGCGCGATCAGCTTTTCACCAAGCCGCGAATCGGCCAGGTTCTCCGCCAGCACGCTGACCCCCAGACCAGCCTCCAGCATCACGCCGAGGCCGGAAATCGAATTGGCCTCCAACAAGGGCGAAGGCTGCAGCCCCAGCAGCTCGAACTGCTGATTGAGGCGTCGCCGCTGCTGCATCTCCGGCGTCAACAACACCAGCGGATAGTCACGCAGACACTCCCACTGCGGCGCGTCGGGCAGGCGGAAATGCGCCTGACTGGCGATCAGGGCCGAATGCTCCTGATAGAGCGGTCGACAGGCGAAGCCGCTCATGGCCGGCGCCGCGGGGTAGCCGACCGCGAGATCCAGCTCGCCATCCTCGAGTCCCTGGGCCAGCGATGACGTCGACAGCTCGCGCAGGCGCAGCGAGAGCTGTGGAAAGGCCTCGCGCAGCCGCGGCAGAAACTCGCCGACCGCCGCCAGCGCCGACGGCACCACGCCCAGTGACAGGCGGCCGGTCAGCACCGCGTCCGGCGACAGGTCTCCCTTCAGTTCATCCAGTTCGGCAAGAATGCGCCGTGCGTGGGTCAGCACGCGCTCCCCTTCCGGTGTGAAGCCCTCGAAGCGGTGGCCGCGTATTATCAGCGCCGTGCCCAGCTCCTCCTCGAGCTGCTTGAGGCGCGCCGACAACGTCGGCTGGGTGACATGGCAGACTCGCGCTGCGCGACCGAAATGGCGCTCACTGGCCAGCGCGACCAGAAAACTCAACTGTCGATGATCCATGTCGGGCCCTTGGCTCGCGGTGGAGGGAGTGACGCACGCCGGGGACGCATGCCGTCAGCGGTATGATGACGCAAGGCGGCCCGTCAGTCAGCACGCCTGCATGTCTGCATGTCTGGCGATCAGACACGAAAACGCCCGGCGCGATGGCCGGGCGTTGGATATCACCACTATCCGGGGCGTCGCTTATTGAGCGGCGTCCTGGACAGCTTCGCCAGCGTGCTCGACATCCTGGCCAGCACCGTCAACGGTGTTGCAGCCGGAAAGCGCTGCCAGAGTGAAGAAAGAGGCGAAGATGAGTGCAATGGTGCGGGACATGGTCATGCTCCTTGCGGTAGTGAATATCGAGAAATCTCATGAAGACGCCAGTTCCTGCGCCTCTCCCCTCATACCTTGGGCCGCCCCATGGGCTTTCAAGGGGTGAGATTCATGTTTTGTTCACTCACCGCCCATGTCATGGACAGTGCCATCAACTGGCCGATTCCTCGATGGAACCCCCAAGGTGTTCGAGATCTTCCCCGAAACCTTCCACGGTATTGCAGCCACCCAACAGCAGGCCGAACAGCAGCGCGGTGCCAGTCATCATCATGAATCGTCGCATGGGCATTCCTCTCTCTCGGGCAATCAGCTGGCGGCGTTGTCGATCGAACCGCCCAGATGCTCCAGGTCCTTGCCGAAACCGGCCACGGTATTGCAGCCGGCCAGACTCACACTGGCCACCAACAGGGCAGCCACCATCAAACGCGTCATTCTCATCACTTCCCTTCCTGATCAACGGCCAACGAAGGTGAGACACCCTCACTGGCCGAAGGTGCCAACACTCAACGATTTACCAGCAGAATCTTGCCCAGCGCCTCGCCGGATTCCAGCAGCTCGTGCGCCTTGGCCACGTCACGGAAACTGAACTGGTGCTCGTCGAGCAGCGGACGAACCGCACCGGCCTCCAGCATCTCGCTCAAGGCATTGAGCAGCTCCGGCTGGTCGTCCATGCCGATACCGGTCAGCAGCGGCACCGAGCGGAAGATGACGTGCAGCGACAGGTTCTTGGCGTGCAGCTGGGTCAGATCGTGGGTCGAGCGGGTATTGATGGAGCACAGACGGCCGGAGGTCGCGGTGGCCTCGATGGAGCGATCCAGGTTATCCCCACCGACGGTGTCGAAGACCAGATCGAAGCCACGCCCGGAGGTCAGGCGAGTCACGTAGTCCGCGACCGCTTCCTCGCGGTAGTTGATGATCTCGTCGGCGCCCAGCTGGCGCGCCAGATCCGCCTTGGCTTCGCTGGACACGGTGGTGGTGACATGCGCGCCGAGATACTTGGCGATCTGTACCGCGACATGGCCGACGCCGCCGGTGCCGGCGTGGATCAGCACGTGCTCGCCTTCCTTGACCTGACCGCGCGAGACCAGCGCCGTCCAGGCCGTCAGGAACACCAGCGGCAAGGCCGCGCACTCTTCCAGCGTCAGCGCCGCCAGGCTCGGGCGCTTCACGATCACCCGGGTGTCGGCGATCATGTAGTCCGCCAGAGCGCCCTGCCAGCCCTTGACGCCACCGGCACAGCCCAGCACTTCATCCCCGACGGAGAAGTCCGTCACGCCTTCGCCGACGGCATCGATCACCCCGGAGACATCGCCATTGAGAATGGCCGGGAATTCCGGGTGCGACTTGACCAGCCCGCTGCGCAGCTTGGTCTCGATGGGATTGATGCTGGAAGCCGTCACCTTGATACGCACCTGCCCCCGCGCCGGTGTCGGGGTCTCCAGTTCGCGCTCGACGAACACTTCGGGACCGCCGTACTGCTCGATGACCATGGCTTGCATGAGGAAAGACTCCTGAACGATGAAGGAAGAGACGCCATAGCCGGGCTCGGCGCCATCATGAATAGGGGGTGAGCGGCATGCCGGTGTGTCGACAGGACAGGCAGGCATTCCGTTCAGATTACCGCGAGCTTACTCCGTGTCTAACATAAGGTCAGCATCAGGTCAGCATCGACTCAGCATCAGGTCAGCGCCAGCTTGAGCACGATGATGAAGATGACCGCGACCGTCAGCCACTTGACCCACCGCGCCCCCGCGGGACTCATGTTGACCCGCGCGCCGAGAAAGGCACCGCTCATGTTGCCGATCGCCAGCACCAGACCATAGGCCCAGCGCACCTGACCATCGAACACGAACACCGCCAGCGCCGGCAGGGTATACATCAACACGATGAAGACCTTGAAGACGTTGACCTGGGTCAGGTCGATCTTGAGCAGCCGGTAGAGCACCACGATGAACAGCACGCCGACACCGACCTGGATGAAGCCACCATAAATGCCGATGCCGAACATCGCCAGCACCACCACGGGCGTGACGCGCTCCGGCGTCAGTTCACGGGTGTCGATGCGCGGCGTCGGCAGCAGCATCATGATCGAACACACCACCATCACCACGATCAGGACACTCTCGAAGGCCTCGGCACTGATGCGGGTCGCCAGCCAGGCCCCCAGCATGGCGCCTGCCACGGCAGGCACGGCCAGCCGCCAGGCCACCCCCATGTTGTGTGCACCCGCCTTGAGGAAGGTGCTGGTCGCGGTCGCACTCTGCAGCGCGATCGCCACGCGATTGGTGGCATTGGCCTGGGCAGGCGGCAGACCGAGAAACATCAGCAATGGTAGCGTCAGCATCGAGCCACCCGCCGACAGCACATTGATGAAACCGGCCACGCCTCCCAGTGCAATCAGCGCCACTACGCTGATCAGATCAAGGCCGCTTGTCAGCCCTGCAACATCCGACATCATGCCGACATTCCTTGTCCCACTATTCCGTTGAGTGAAGACGCCTGTGGCAGACATGCCCCAGAGCGCGCGATGCCCGACACACCACCCTCGCGTGACTGAGCGGGGGAAAGTGATGCCGGGCATCGTTCATAGCATATCGCGTCGCGTCACGCCTGCTTCAGCCATATCGGCTGACGCGTCTGGCGCTCATCCGACACGCCTGGCTCAGTGCGCCAGCGCTTGCTGGCGGCCACTCTGGCGCACGCTGTAGGCCAGCACGCCCAGGAAGATGACCAGACCCGCGAGGTCGTAGGTCAGCTGACCATGCGGCCACAGCATCAGCGCACCCAGCGGGAACATCGCCAGACGCAGCCACCAGGGCAGCTCGTGCTCCAGATAGCCTTCCAGGCCCGCGACGATGGCGTAGATCCCGAACAGCGCGAACACGAACACCGTCAGCATCTCGCCGATGTCGCCGGAGATCAGCGGGCTCCAGGCGAACAGCAGCGGCACGATGTAGAGGCCCTTGGCGATCTTCCAGGCCATCAGGCCGGTCTTCATCGGCGGCGTGCGGGCGATCGCGGCTGCCGCGAAGGCGGTCAGGCAGACAGGCGGCGTGACGTTGGAATCCTGGGACAGCCAGAAGATGATCATGTGCGCACTCACCAGCGCCATGGTCAGTACGTGCGGCGACAGCGCCTGCTCATACAGCTGGCTCTGGAAGGTATCCGGCACCAGCGCCAGCAGTTCGCGGGCGGCGTCCATGCTCATCGGCGCGCCCAGCAGATCCAGCTTGTCCGGGGCTGCCAGCATGAAGATGGCCTTGGCCTGCTCCGGCAGGTTGCCCGCCGCCAGCAGATCCACCAGCTGGGAATGGGCGATCAGGTTGTAGAGCGCCGGGGCGGACAGCGTGCCCAGCACGATATAGGACGCCGTCACCGGCAGACCCATGCCCAGAATCAATGACGCCAGCGCGATCAGGATGATGGTGATCAGCAGGCTGCCACCCGCCCAGTCGGTGATCATCAGCGAGAAGGTGTTGCCGATACCGGTGGTGGAGACGACGTTGACGATCAGGCCGACGGTGATCAGCAGGATCGCGGTGGTGGTCATGTTGCGCACCCCGGCCAGCATCGCCTCGATGATGTCGCCGAGCTTCATCGGATTCTTCGACAGCCAAGAAGCCGCGATGACGGACAGGATCGCGATGCCGGCGGCGTAGGTCGGCGTGAAGCCATAGATCAGCGCGCCGACCAGCACGAACAGCGGTGCCAGATAGTGCCAGCCATCCTTGAGCACGTCCTTGAGACGCGGACCCTGCGGGTCGTCCAGCGCCGTGGCATCGGAGCGCTTGGCCTCGATGCGCACGAACATTGCCACCGACAGGAAGTAGAGCAGCGCCGGCAAGGCGGCCACGCCGACGATGGTCAGGTACGGCACCTGGGTGTAGGACGCCATGATGAAGGCGCCTGCACCCATCACCGGCGGCATCAGCTGACCACCGGTCGAGGCGGCTGCCTCGACGCCTGCCGCGAAGCGCGCCGGGAAGCCGGCACGGCGCATCAGAGGAATCGTGATCACGCCAGTGGAGACGGTGTTGGCGACACTCGAGCCTGACACCGAGCCCATCAGGCCGGAGGCGAACACGGCCACGAAGCCCGGACCACCCTTGAAGCGACCCGCCGCGCAGCGCGCCAGATCGATGATGAAGTCACCCGCGCCGGACTTGACCAGGAAGGCCCCGAACAGGATGAACATGAACACGTAGGACCAGGAGATGCGCGCGATGGAGCCCAGCATCCCTTCGCCACCGATGAAGCTTCTGAACAGCACCGTCTCCCAGGTCAGGCCCGGGAAGTTGAATACGCCGCCCACATACTTGCCCCACCAGGCCACGTAGGTCAGCGCGATCAGACACAACACCGGGATGAACCAGCCAGTGGTGCGACGCGCGAACTCGAGGATCAGACCGACCGCGACGATGGAGACCACCCAGTCCGCGGTGGAGAACACCACGCCACGGTCATAGAGCGCATCCTCGAAGCCGATCAGGTAGAGGCCGCAACCCAGTGCCGCCAGCCCCAGCAGGACATCCACGCCCAGCACCCAGCGCTTGGCACCATCACTGGCCGGGGTCAGCATCGGAATGGTCAGCGCGCACAGCAGACCGAACAGGCCGTAGTGCAAGGCGCTCACCCACAGCTCCGACAGGGTCGAGACGGTGTTGAAGTACAGGTGAGCCAGACAGATGACGATGGAGATCACGAAGACGGCACGCCCCAGCCAGGGCAGCTCCATGCGCCACGGCGCAGCTTCGGCGGATTCGTCGCGCACACCGGAGAGATCCGGCTCCTGCGCTTCGCTATCAGTGGGACGAGAGGGCTCTGGCGAGCGGGAATCATGCATGGCGTTGCCTCAAGACGGGATCAGACAGCGATGGCGCAGCGGCGACTTGCGTCACCATGCGCCCGGGCTTGCGAGGAGAATACGGGCTTCTACAACAATCATTCGTGGGCACTGCTCTGGTCCTGCGCCTCACCTTGTCCGCGCGGGGCAGTGACATGGCGCCGGACCGGCGGTGGTTTATTGGTCTGGGAAACTGCGCTGCCCTCACCGCCGCCAGAGGCGAGCGATGAGGGCAGCGGGAACATCAGGTGTGGATCACTCGGCGATCAGGCGCGCCGGAATCTCGATGCCCTGCTCCTTGAAGTAACGTGCGGCACCCGGATGCAGCGGCAGCGGCAGGCCCGCGATGGCCTTGTCGAGGGCCATGGCCTTGGTGGCCGGGTGGATGTTGTTCAGGAACGGCAGGTTCTCGTACATGGTCTTGGTGATCTGATAGACGTCTTCTTCGGAGACATCGTCACGCACCACCAGGATGTTCGGCTGGGCGATGGTGTTGATCGCCTCGTCCTGGCCCGGGTAGGTGCCAGCGGCAATTTCATACGGGGTCCACAGCTCGAACTGGGAGTTGACCTTGGCCAGCTGCTCTTCGGTGAAGTCCAGCGTGGTGATCTCACCGCCCAGGTTGGCGTAGGCGCGGGTCACGGCGGAGGCCGGTGCACCGGCCGGAATGTTCATGCCGTCGATGTTGCCGTTCTGCATCGCGTCGGCGCTCGGGCCATAGCCCATGTAGGCCAGATCCATCTTGTCGGCATCGATACCCAGCTGCTCGAGGATGAAGCGACCCGAGCCTTCGGTGCCGGAATTCTTCTTGCCGATGGAGAAGCTCTTGCCGTAGAAGTTGGTCATGTCCTCGATGGTGCCGGTCTTGACCTCATCGTTGCGGGCCACGAAGTGCTCGACGTTCTGCCACAGCATCGAGATGCTGCGCAGGTTCTTGTGCGCCTTGTTGACCGGCGGGGTGCCATTCCATGCCCAGGCGCCGTAGAGGCCCTGGATGATGCCGAACTGGGCCTGGTCCTCTTCCATCAGCTTGAGGTTCTCGCCGGAACCGGCAGAGGAGATCGCGGACACGGAGATGCCGGCGGTCGGCTCGAGCTTGACCTTGATCAGCGTGGAGAGTGCCACGCCGACCGGGTAGAAGGTGCCACCGGTGGTGGCGGTACCCATGATGTACTTGCCTTCCGCCTGAGCCACGGCACTGAGACCAAGAGAGGCTGCGATGGCGAGACCGAGACCGGCCTTGAGGATCTGGCGCTTTTGCATGGAGTGACTCCTTGGCGAACCTGCCGGGCGCAGGTTGAGCGTTCTTGTAATGTGGGTAGGCAGACGGACATAGCGGCTGAGCAGGCTCTGGCCCTGGGCGGTGCTGGCCATGTCGCGACCGACAATGCGCAAGGTAGCCCTCTTTTGCGTGGGGCGTTCGTTGCGAGCCTCTGCTTCAGCGTAGGAAGAAGGTTAGCAACTGTCCGCGCGACGCGGTATTTGGCGATGGGGGCATTGCGCAGCCTCCAGAGCGCGCACGGGCAATCCGCAAAGTGGCAGGATTCTGCCGATCTGGTCACACTGAGGGCATTCGCGGGTGTTCAAGCCAAGGCGTCCGCCACGATTCGGGTTACCCTTTGCCCTCGACTCACGCCCGCCCTGCTCCATCCGATCAAGGAGAGACGATGCCCCCCTTCAGCCTTCACCCGCAGCTGGATGCCGACACTCACTTCGTGGCCGATCTGCCGCTGTGCACCGTGCGCCTGATGAACGATGCGCGCTATCCGTGGCTGATACTGATTCCGCGCCGCGATGCCATCCGCGAGATCTATGAGCTGGACAGCAGCGCCCAGCAGCAGCTGTGGCAGGAAACCACCCAACTGGGCGAGCTGCTGATGACGGTGAGCGGCGGCGAGAAGCTCAATATCGGCGCACTGGGCAACATGGTGCCGCAGCTGCACATGCACGTGATCGCCCGCCGCAGCGATGATGCAGCCTGGCCGGGGCCGGTGTGGGGCGTCGGCACGGCCGAGCCCCACGACAACGAGGCGCTGACGGTACTGATCGACACCCTGCGCATGAAGATCGCCGAGCTGCCGAGCTATTCCTACTGACAGCGTCACCGGCGCTGTCACTGACAACTACGCTTTCACATCTACGACAACGGGGCCCGATGGGCCCCGTTGTCGTAACTCGCAGGTAGTGTGTGGCAGGTAGCAAGCGACAGGTAGTCAGTGGGATACCAGCCTTGCTGGCGCTGATCTCACTCGTCGCCTGAGGTCTGCCCTGAGGATCTCGGGCCCAGAGGGCTCTGGAGGGAGGTGCCCGGCGCCGAGCGATCGAACGGCGAAGCACCACGACCGGTGGAAGAGTCCAGCGCCTTGAGACTGCTGGCGACCAGCAAGGCGCCGAAGACAGTGATGATGATGCCGCCGAGCAGACCGACCAGCGCCGCCCACGGCCACTGACGACGCGCGCGGCCGTCCGAGTGCGGCCCACCCAGGCGCGCGCCGGCCGCCGCCAGACGTCCGCTGGCCTTCATGATCAAGGTGGCCATCGCCACGCTACCCACCGTCAGCGCGGTGCCCAATGACATCGCCAGCACCGCCAGTACCCCGCTGCCGACCATATTCAGCGCCAGCGCGGCCAGCAAGACCAGAATCGCGCCGGAACACGGCCGCAGGCCGATCGCCAGCACCGCCATGCCCATGGTGCGCCAGTCGCCACTGGCCTGCTCCGCCGTCACGCCATGCGCATGACCGCAACCGCAGTCATGTCCATGTGAATGAACATGGCCGTGAGAGTGAGAGTGAGAGTGAGAATGTGAGTGGTCGTGGCCAGGCGACGGCTCGAACGCCAGCCCCTGCATCGCTGACGCCTCTGGCTTGGTCGTGCCTGAAACCGGGCTTGAGACAGCCCGGGCGCTGAGCGCGCGCCACAAGGAACGCGCGGCGCGCCACAGCAACAGCCCCCCCAGTACCAGCACCCCGAGATGACTGAGCAAGGTGACCTTCTCGACCTGCCCGAGCACATCGCGCCCCGCCCAGTCGAGCAGCCCCGCCCCGAGGCCGACCAGCACCAGTGCACTGACGCCCTGCAGCAAGGCCGCCAGCAGTGACAGCCACAGCGCGCGGCGCCGAACGATGGGCTGACTGACCAGCAGCGTACTGATGACGACCTTGCCATGCCCGGGGCCCGCGGCATGCAGCACGCCATAGGCGAAGGACAGCCCGATCAGCGCCCAGGGGGTGCCCGGATGCGCGGCAAGCTCGCTCATCGCTCGCCCCAGCGAGCGCTGGAAACGTGATTGCTCGGCGAAGACCCACCCCAGCGCCTCGCCCCAGCCCTGCACCAGGCCTGGCCAGAGCGCCATGCCCAGCACGAGCAGCCCGCAGCCGACCGCCAGCCAACCGGCCAGGCGCCGCCCTCGCGACGTGGCCGGCTTCAGCAGGCCATCGCGCATGCCCTTGAGGCTCTTGATATCGCCAAGCCCGCTGGTGTCCTTCGGCTCACTGCTCATCAGCCACCTCACAGCTGACACTGCCGACTTCGGCGAAGTACTGGCCGAGATCCATCGGAGCAGTGGCGTTGATATCCAGCATCGAGGCCTCGGCGACCTTGGACGGGTCCGGGTCGGCCGGCGAGATTCCCGGCGTGCAGCTCAGCGCCGAGCCCTGCCCTTCCAGCCCGCTCACCACCAGTCCTTGCTGCACGGCGATGGCGTCCGGGTCATGCAGTATCTCGATGTAATAGGTGGGATCGTAGATGCGATAACTGAGGGTGTGGCCAGCCATCGCGACCGGCTCGGCCAGCGGCAGCTCCATCTGGAAGGCGACACGCTCGCCCTTGAGCCAGGTGGTCTGGCGCGTCGCCTTGCCAAGCGCCACGGGCTCGCCGTCCAGGGTGACATGGGTGTAGTAATCGAACTGCGACAGATTGGCCAGAATCTCGCTGCCCAGCACATCGAGACGCTGCTCCATGCTGGTATCGTCCTCAAGTGCGGACAGCTCCTGACGCAGCGTCAGGCTGTAGAAGGGGTCGAGCAGCCAATACTGGCGCATCGCGACGGCCCGCCCCTGGTCATCGAGACGCAACGTCACTCGCAGGTCGACCCAGCCGTGCGGGTGGGCGGCGGCAGGCTGACTGACGACCAGGGTGCCCAGCATCAGCAACGGCGTCAGCCAGGCTACGGGGCGCAGGCCATGACGAGATGGGAAACGCGCCAGCGCGGACGACAGCGCCGCCACCAGGCGATGAACAGCAACAGACATCGAGAAACTCCGGCAGAACGTCACGGGGACGACAGGAAAGATTTGGCAGGATGTTACTTCATGACCAGACGGGCGGCACCCCGACGCAGCCCGAGGACACCTTCGACAAGCAGTGGTGATGGTCAGTTCGCCGGATCCTCATGACCATGACGAAAGTCTTCACGGCGCAGTCCGTACTTGTGCATCTTGAGATTGAGCGTGCGCCGCGGCAGTGCCAGCTCCTCCAGCACCTGAGCGATGTTGCCGCGTGCGCGGGTCAGGGCGGCGCGAATCAAGGTCGACTCGAACATCGCCACCTGTGCCGCCAGCCCCTGGTCCTCGCTGCTCGCCAGCGCCTCGTCGCTCCCACCATTGCCGGCCTCATCTGCATTCTCCTTTGCTGAGGCATTGCCCGGCGCGGATGGCTGTCGCGTCGTGGACAATTCCCCCAGCACCACACGGCGACTGGCGGCCTGGCGCAGCTGCCAGAGATTGCCCGGCCAGTCCGCCGCCATCAATGCAGCCAGCTCACCGCTGGCGAAGGGTTGCGCCTCCACCTCGTGCACCTCGGCGGCCTGACGGCTGAAGTGCGCCATCAGCAACGGGATATCCTCGCGCCGCTCGCGCAGGGCGGGTGTCGTCAGTTCGATCTCGGCCAGCGCATGCCCCAGGGTGCGAGTCAGAGGCCCGCTTGCCATCAAGTCACCCACGCTGCACAGCGCGCTGCACACCAGCCGCGGCGCCTGGCGGGCGCCGTCCTCACGAGTGGCGATCCAGCCGTCCAGCCACTGCCATTGCGCGCCACTCAGTTGGTCCACCTCATGCAGCAGCAAGGTATTGGCTGCAGGACATGCCGCGAGTGCATCCTCGATCGCGCTCGCCAGTGCCTCCGCGCCCTCTGCCCTGGCTTGCGACAGGGGGGCGCATTCCACTCGCGCCAGCAAGGCCGTCGCCGCCGTCGGCATGGCGGTAGATGAGAGCGATGCCTCAGCAGGCGGCGCATGCTCGGCCAGCGCCAGCGCCAGAGTGCTGCGCCCGCTGCCCGTCTCGCCGCTGATCCAGACACGCGCCGGATGTCCGCGCAATTCAAGCAATCGCTCACGCAGCTGGCGAATCTGACGACTCTCGCCACGCAGCAGACCACTGAGGCCGCGCACGCTCAAGCGGCGGCGCAGGCGTTGGTTTTCATCACTCAGACGCCGCCCCGCCAGCGCCTGACGCAGCTTGAGCTCCAGTGCTTCGGGGTCAAACGGCTTCTCGATGAAATCGCGCGCGCCGGCCTGCATCGCGGCAACGGCCGTGGCGACATCGCCGTGGCCGGTCATCATCAGCACCGGCAGCTCCGGTGCCTGCAGCGCAAGCCGCGCCAACAGCGTCAGGCCATCCATGCCCGGCATGCGAATATCACTGATCACCACGCTGACCGGCTCGGCGGCAGCCAAGGCTTCCAGCAGCGCCTCGGCGCGCGAGAAGCAGCGCAGGTGGATCTCGGCCAGTTCCAGCCACTGGGTGAGGGATTCACGCACCGCCGGGTCGTCATCCACCAGCCATATCGGGGCCTCGCGGGTCAGATCGCTGTCCTGCTGCAGGCGCAGCTCTGCCGGGTCCAGGCCCGTGGCGGCAAACTCCTCTGCGCCCTCGAAGCCAGCGCTGTCGTGCGTATAGCCTGTCATTCGTGCGAATACCCCGTCATGTCACGGATTGCTGCCCGCTGCCTTGCCGTGGAGTGTCGTCAGTGGCGTGCTCCGCTTCGGACGCCGGCGTACGTAGCCACAATTCGAAGCAGGCGCCGCCCAGCGCAGAGCCATCGGCCAGACGCAGCTGGCCACCGAGGTCGCGCGCCAGGCCATAACTCAGAAACAGCCCCATCCCCATGCCTTCACCGACCTCACGTGTGGTGGTGAAGGGATCGAACAGCGTGGCACGCAGCGCAGGGTCGATGCCGGGGCCATTGTCCTCGATACGCAGACATCCGCCCGGCTGCCCCTCAAGACTGGCCACTGACGGCCAGGCCTGCCAACTGAGGCGCAATCTCGGGGCCGCGCGGCCATCGTCAGGCTCGTCGCTCTGCTGACCGGCCTGCTGCGCTTTCTGCTCCCCTTCCAGCGCATCGAGCGCATTGCGGATCAGGTTGGTCAGCAACTGCTCGAGACGCACCTGTTCGCCCATCACGATGACGTCCCGGGGCAGCGCCTCCCGCTCCACCGTCAGATCGAGGGCGGTGACTCGCTCGGCGAGCAATTCCAGTGCGAAGTCGATGCGTGGCGCCAGCGCCAGGGCAACGGGTGCCTGCTGACTGGCCGGACGCACGAAGACCCGCAACTGGCGAATCATGTCCGCCAGGCGCTCGGACAGCTCACTGATGCGCGTGAAGTTGCTGGCGGCGGATTCGGCGGCACGTGCGGTCAACTCGGGGCGCGTTGCGGCGGAGGCGATGCCCCGCGCCAGCAGTTTGCCGCCGCTGGCAGCGTAGGTGCGAATGCCGACCAGCGGCTGATTGAGCTCATGGGCGATACCGGCCGCCATGGTGCCCAGTGCGGCCAGCTTGCCGGCCTGCACCAGCTCATCACGCGTGGCCTCGAGTTCGCGCGAGCGCTGGGCGACCCGCTCCTCGAGGCGCTCGTTGATCTCGCGCATCATCACCGCTTCACGCCGAATCAGCCCCAGGCGCGCCTGACGCTCGCGCATCCACAGTGCCATCATCGCCAGCCCCAGAATCACGGCGAGCCCGACCAGCACCACATTGCGCGCCTGAATATAAAGTGGCCGCAGCGGCATCAGAAAATGCAGCTGCCAGCCCAGCGGCCCGCTGGCCAGCGACTCATCCAGATAGCGTTGGCCCATCGCCGCCGTCGGCAGCGGCACGATCTTCGACGCCGCCAGCTCGTGGTTGTCACCCAGCACCAGGCTACCGTCCTCCAACTCCCGCGACAGCGGTGTCAGCGGCGCTCCGCGGAACTGCTGCTGCGCCCGAATGCTGTCCAGCGCCTGCGGCTCGATCGCCTCCAGCGCGCGATATTTCCAGTTACGCCGCGAGGCCAGCAGCACGATGCGATTGGCATCGGCGAGCAGCACCGTCTCTCCCGCCTGGCGCCAGGTATCCTCCAGCGCTTCCAGCGAGACCTTGACCACCATGACGCCCAGCGGCTGGCCCTCGGCCGCCAGCACCGGCGCCGAGACGAAATAGCCGGGACGCCCGGTGGTATTGCCGACGGCGAAGAATTCACCGCGCCCGCGCGCCAGGGCATCGATGAAATAGGGGCGATAGTCGTAGCGATAGCCGACGAAACTGTCTGGCTGATCGAAGTTGCTCGCGGCCACGGTCATGCCGTCGCGGTCGGTCAGGAAGATGGCCGCCGCGCCGGAGGCGCGCGCGACACGCCGCAGATGCTGGTTGAGGTCACTGCTCGAACCTAGGGAAGCGACGGCGCTGGCGGCATCGGGCTGATCTGAGGGGATCACAGGCGCCGTTGCCGCAGGTGGAACGCCCTGCTCGCCGAGGGCGATGCGCACACGGGCCTGGCGTGCCAGCAATTCCGGCAGCCACTGGAAGCGCGACAACTCGGCATTCAGGGTGCTGGCGTAGAAATTCAGACGAGTCGCGGCGTGCTGGCGGGCATCACGCTCGCTGCGCGCCAACTCCCAGTGCCAGAGAGCAAACAAGGCCATCAGCCCGACCAGCAGGCTGGCCGAGAGCGCCAGCCAGGCCAGACGCCGACGGCGCAGCGCACTCAGCGTCATGGGCAGTCACACCGCGCGAGCGCGGGCTCGCCCGGGCTCCGGCTCTGCCTGCCTGCAAGGTGCTGCACAAGGCCAGTGAGGCGACGCTGGGGGCCACCTCGTGGAGTTGTCATGTGCGGAGCAGTCACGGCGCGCCGATCACCGGCACGGTGCGCGCATTCAGGGTCACGGCGACCTCCACCAGCAGGTTGTCGAGGCGGCCCGGCGCGATATCGGCGCCATTGCTGTCACCGCTCACGCTGAGACGAATCTGGCCGTTGACCTCGCTCACCCAGGCTTCCAGCGCCAGCGGCGGCCGGGCAGCGTAGCTGGCATCGAGACGCTCGAGGTCCGGGTCTGCCCGCTCGATGATGAAGCCACGCTCCGCCAGCGTCGTCAGCAGGGTGACGAAGACCTGCCGGGAGCTCAGGGTGCCACTGTTGGGGGCGATCACCGCGGTGCGTGAGTCCGGCGCATGGGTCGGCTGATTCATGCAGCCACCCAGTACCAGCAGACCGGCGAGCAGCGTCGCGAGCCCCAGACGTTGCCACAGAGAGCGTGGAGATACCTTGCACATGACCATCAGCGAACCTCCCGTGGATCACGACCCGCCAGCGCGGCCTGCAGCTGACGCTCGATCTGGCGGCAGCTGTCGCTGTCATTGTGAGGACGGGCATCGATGACGTAGCCACCCTGATTGATGACCTGCTCATCGCGGATCACGCGCACGCGCTCGTCCGGCGCGACCAGCGAAATGCGCTCGAAGCTGATCGGGTCATCACGGAAGGTGTCATGGCCGACGCCCACGCCGAAATCGTTGCCTGCCGCGACGCCATAGCCCACCGAGAAGCCGATGCGCGAGCCGAAGGGCCCGTCGATCGCACCCAGGCCCGGCTGGTCCACCTTGCGCTCACCCGTCACCACGCCCAGCGCCTGTTCACTCTCGCGGATCTTGTAACCACGGGCTTCCACGACCTGCGCCGCGGCACGCAACCACTGATTGGCATCGCCCTGACGCGGGAAGATGCAGGCCTCGGGCAGGCCAGCGCTGTCATTCGCGGCCAGCGGGTCCTTGCCGGAAAGGGCCGAGCAACCGCTCAGCAGCACCAGCCCCACTGCGAGCAATGTCATGCGCGGCAGTCGCGAGCGTGCTGACGTGTCAGCCAGGTCCGGCCGCGCGGGAAATTCGGAAAGTCGATGGAGCATGCGAACGTCTCCGGTCAGCCATTTGAGTCGACGCGACATCATGATTTTCACACCATGAGACACACCAGAGGCACTAGACTGACACATAAGTCTTGTAGGGTTTCTGCATAATTATGGTATCAAGACAGCGGGATACCCTGGATGCAGGAAACCTCATCTTAGCCTCCAGCCATGCCAGCGCCTACCGTATCCAGCACCCGACAATCCGTGACAAGGCCGCACTGGCATTGCCATTTCACACGACGATCACGCAACGCCAGTACTACCAGTGCCACTCGCTCGGTGCGCAAACCGCCGGTCATCGCGCGCAACACTGGTTACATATGGAAACGATATCGCGCGGACAACTCACGACGCTACAGGTTCAATAAGTTACCATTATCGACGAATAGGCAATCAGGGAGAGAAATTTATGTCAGAAAATGCCGACCAGCCCACGGTCGCCAAGATCAATCCGCCAGTCTTCTTCGGCTCCGCCGCCGTGATTCTGGCGTTCGTGATCTTTACGGTCGCCATGCCGGATACCGCGCAGACCGCCTTCGGTCATGTCCAGACCTGGATCATCGACACCGTCGGCTGGTTCTACCTGCTGGCCATGGGCCTGTTCGTGATCTTCACGCTGGGTCTCGCCTTCTCGAGCTATGGCGACATCAAGCTGGGGCCAGACCATTCCGAGCCGGACTTCAGCTACGGCTCCTGGTTCGCGATGCTGTTCTCCGCGGGCATGGGCATCGGCTTGATGTTCTATGGCGTTGCCGAGCCTGTCTTCCACTTCACTGCGCCTCCGGTCGGCGATGCCGGCACCGTCGAGGCCGCCCGTGAGGCCATGAAGACCACCTTCTTCCACTGGGGCATCCACGCCTGGGGCGTCTATGCCGTGGTGGCGCTGGCACTGGCCTACTTCAGCTTCCGCCATAACCTGCCGCTGCGCATCAGCTCTGCGCTGTATCCGCTGATCGGCAAGCGCATCCATGGCCCGATCGGCCATGCCGTCGATATCTTCGCCGTCTTCGGCACCATGTTCGGGGTCGCGACCTCGCTGGGCCTGGGCGTGCTGCAGGTCAGCTCCGGTCTGCATTACCTGTTCGATATCGACAATGACCTGACCACCCAGATCATCCTGATCGCCATCATCACCTGTCTGGCGACCGTTTCCGTGGTCATGGGCCTGGACGGCGGCATCCGTCGTCTCTCCGAGCTGAACCTTGGCTTGGCACTGGCGCTGATGCTGTTCGTGCTGTGCGTTGGTCCGACCATCTTCCTGCTGCAGACGCTGATCCAGAACATCGGTGGCTATCTCAGCGAAGTGGTCGACAAGACCTTCAACATGTTCGCCTATATCCCGGAAGATGGCCCGTCCAAGTGGCTGGGTGGCTGGACCCTCTTCTACTGGGGCTGGTGGATCGCGTGGTCCCCGTTCGTGGGCATGTTCATCGCGCGCGTCTCGCGTGGCCGCACCATCCGTGAGTTCGTCTACGGCGTGCTGTTCGTGCCGATGGGCTTCACCTTCCTGTGGCTGACCTTCTTCGGCGACAGCGCCCTGCACATGCTGCTCACCGATACCGCAGGCAACCTGGCGGAAGCGGTCTCCGCCGATGCTTCCGTGGCGCTGTTCAAGTTCCTGGAGCTCTTCCCGTTCGGCAGCATCACCTCCATGCTGGCCACCCTGCTGGTAGTGACCTTCTTCGTCACCTCCTCGGATTCCGGCTCGCTGGTCATCGACATGCTGACCTCCAAGGAAGGTGACGAATCTCCTGTCTGGCAGCGTGTCTTCTGGGCCTTCTCCGAAGGTTTCGTCGCCGTGGCGCTGCTGATGGCAGGTGGCCTGGGTGCACTGCAGACCGCCTCACTGGCCTCTGCCCTGCCGTTCGCGATCATCCTGATGTTCGTCTGCTATGGCCTGCTCAAGGCACTGCGTCTCGAGGGCGTCAAGCAACGCTCCATGCAGCACCTGAGCAACACGCCGGGGCACACCGCCGGTGGCGCACGCAGCTGGCAGAAGCGCGTCCAGACCCTGGTCGAGACGCCGCGTCAGAAGAACGTCGAGCAATACCTGATCAACACCGTCACGCCGGCACTGGCGGATGTCGCGAAGGAATTCGAGGCCCAGGGCCTGGATACTCGCGTCAATGACGAGGAAGACCGCAGCTATCTGCAGGTCAGCCACGGCGAGGAAGTCGACTTCGTCTACGGTGTGCGGGTGCGCGAATACGCAGCACCGGCCTTCGCGCTGCGCAACGTCAAGCGCAAGGGCACCAGCGACGTGGAACGTCATTACCGCGCCGAGGTCTTCCTGCGTGAAGGTGGCCAGACCTATGACGTCATGGGTTACACCAAGGAGCAGGTGATCGGCGACGTGCTGGACCAGTACGAGAAGCACATGCACTTCCTGCACATGGCGCGCAACTGACGCCTGAGCGTTGCAGAAGTGATGACAGCTGATGACATGGCTGTCGCAAAGGCCCCGCCCCGTGCGGGGCCTTTGCGTATGTGGCCGAAATCAGAATGTCCGAGCTGACGACATTGGCTGCAATATCCGTGTGCGACCTTGAAAACCGCGTGCGCGCACCACATCTCTTTCCAAGCATTCATCTACGGCTTGAGGGTGGTGCGCCGGCGACGATAGGGGCGGCCGATGAGGGCGATACAGTGAATTCGTTACCCTGCATCCCGACCAGCCTCTACACTGGTGGCATACTGGCAGCACGGCTCGCCACCTGCATCTCCACTTTCCCCACAATGCCGTTCACTTCACATTTTTCAGGAGAGTCTTCATGTCCAACGATACCAATGCCATCGGCCTGCACACTGCCAGCGCCACTCAGCTGGCCGAGCACCTCAACATCCTGCTGGCCAACTACCAGACCTTCTATATGAATGCCCGTGGCTACCACTGGAACGTGAAGGGCAACCAGTTCTTCGAGCTGCACGTGAAGTTCGAGGAAACCTACACCGACCTGCTGACCAAGGTCGACGAGATCGCCGAGCGTATCCTGACCCTGGGTCACGAGCCGCTGCACGCCTACAGTGACTACGCACGTGTCGCCACCATCAAGGAAGACACCCATGTCAGCGACGGCACGGCTTGCATCAAGGGCCTGCTGACCGGTTACAAGTCTCTGATCGAACTGCAGCGCGAGATCATGTCCGTCGCGTCTGACGCCGATGATGAAGGCACCGCCTCACTGGTCGGTGACTACATCCGCGAGCAGGAAAAGACCGTGTGGATGCTGTCCGCCTACCTGGGCGAGTAAGCGCTCAAGCCAATGCAGCGCCAGGACATGGCAGCGCGGATCTCTGATACTGCTGCCTGACGCTGTATTTGACTGACACTGGGCCGCGAGGCATTCGCGCAGTGTGAACGCCGCCTTTCGACCCTGCACACGCGGGACTCGGAAGGCGGCGTTGTCATGTGGCCATGAAGGCCCGCCAAATACCGACCAGGAGGGTTGCATGTCACTGCCGCTGACACGTCTGCTACGCAAGCTGCTGCATGTGGCTGCCAAGCCCATGCGCCACGCCCAGGGCAAGGATGGCTATGTCATTCACGCCTATCGTGGCTACGGCTCGCACAGCGAAGCCTTTCTGATGGGGCGCATCTTCCGCCAGCCAGGCTCACGCAGCCAGCTGGCCCCCGGTGCCGGGCGCGACCTGATGGATGTCGGCCGCCGCATGCTGCGCTGGGGCAAGAGCGGCGTCGAGGTAGAGGTCGCGCTGGGGGACAACCGCACCACCGCCATTACCGACCGCGATGGCTACTTCAGTGTGCATCTGCCGCTCGATGCGCCACTGGAGCACCAGGGCCAATGGCATACCGCCCGCATCACGGCGTGTCCGCCAAAGCAGCCCCCGGTGGAGGGCGAGGCACAGGTCTATCTCCCCCCCATCAGTACGCGCCTCGGGGTGATCAGCGATATCGACGACACCGTGATGTACACCGGTGTCGCCAACAAGCTCAAGATGCTTTATCGCCTGTTCATCGAGTCTGCCGAACGCCGCACCGCCTTCCCCGGCGTGGCCGCGCTCTATCAGGCGCTCCATGAGGGTGATGACGGCCAGCAGCAGCGCCCGCTGCTCTATGTGTCGCGTGGTCCGTGGAGCATCTACGAGATGCTGGAAGTCTTCTTCCAGCACAATCGCATCCCGGTCGGGCCGATCCTGTTCCTGCGCGAGTGGGGGCTGACCCTGCAACGCCCGCTGCCCAGACGCTCCGAAGACCACAAGCAGGCGCTGATCGAGAAGATGCTCGGCCTGTATGACGAGATGCAGTTTCTGCTCATCGGCGACAGCGGCCAGCATGACCCGGAGGTCTACGCCGAAGTCGTGCGCCGCTATCCCGGTCGCATCTGCGCGATCTACATCCGCCAGATAGGCGATTCGGACTCGCGCAAGGCCGAACTGGACCAGCTTGGCGAGGAGCTGGCCGCTCTCGGCTGCGTGATGCTGTTGAGCACCAATAGCCTCGACATGGCGCACCACGCGCATGCCAACGGCTACATCGATGCCGCCAGCGTCGAGATGGTGCGTGCCGAGATCGAGCACCAGCTCGCCGACGAACCGGCCTGAGCGCTTCGAACGCCAGCGGACAGGTAGCGGCAACACAACGCAAGACGGAGACCCCGAGGTCTCCGTCTTGCGTTTGTGTGACTGACATATGGCTCACCGGACGGCACAGCCGAAGGACGGCCTCAGACGATGCGTGAGCGAATCAGCCGATCGAGCGACAGGCGTCCCGGGCCTTGCAGCACCAGCACCAGCAGGCTGGAGAGCCACAGACCGTGGGTCACCCAGGCATGGGGATAGACGAACAGCTGGATGGTCAGCGTCATGAGGGCCAGCCCCAGCGCCGCGAAGCGCGTCCCCAGCCCCAGCCACAGCATCAGCGGGAAGAGGTGCTCGGCGATGGTCGCAAGCCACGCGGCCAGTATCGGCGAGACCAGCGGCAAGGCGTATTCGTGCTCGAACAGGAAGAAGGTGCTGTCCTTGATCGAGAAACCGTCGACCTTGGTCTGCGCCGACATGAAGAACACGGCACCGACCACGATACGCATCAGGATCAGTACCGCATCCATGCGCAGGTTTTCCAGCCAGACGAACACTTTCAGGGCCTGCCCCGCCACACCGGTCCGAACCGCAGGCGTCGTTGATGATTCAAGGCTCATGATGAGAACTCCTCAAGAGTGCGCCAGGGCGCGAAGGGTCGAGCGGAAAAGAACCGTGCAGGATAGAACCGTGCAGGATGGAACAGAGCAGGAAGCTACCGAGCAGAATCAGGTCGGCGCGCGAAAGGCACCACTTGCCAGCAGGGGGGCCAGCAGCGGCCCCAGTTCCTGCTCGGGGTGCGCGTCCGCGAGCCGCGCTGCCGCGTCCGCCAGCGTCTCCCCCGCCAGCAGCAGCTCGAGCAGCAAGGCAGCGGCCTCACACAGCACCGCGACCTGCACCTCCAGCGCCGGGCGCGTGATCAACACCTGCTCCGGTCGTGCGATATCCAGCCCTTCAAGCGTCGCGCCGGCATGCTGATGGCGCTGCCAGATCTCGAGCACCGCATGTTCCAGGCGCAGCAGGCATGCTGCGGGGTGCGCCGAGAACCTGAGTTCCATCACTGCCTCAGGCGGCAACCCCGCCAGCTGTGTCGGCACCAGGGCCTCGGCGTCCGCCGCGTGATAGGCCACCAGACGAGCGGCCTCGAAGCGTGCCAGGTCCACCGCATAGAACGGCAGCTGAGCGGCCGACACCTGACGCGTCTCGACCAATGTGGTCAGGGTCGCGTGCAGGGTTTCGGCAAGCCCGGCCCCGTACTCCATCATCAGCGGTGAGCGTGGCAGATGCTGGCGAGAATGATCATGGGCCAGGGCCGCAAAGAAGCGCTCGCCCACCACCTGTCGGGTCACCGGGTAGGCCTCTTCCAACGCACTGATCAGGCTGGCCCAGACATTGTTGCGATAGACATCGAGGCGCTGCTGATGGCCTGCCTCGATACCGGGCAGCGCGGCATCGGGCTTAGTGAGTGCCTCGATGAAGGCGCGCTGCCAGTCGGGCTGGCGCTCAGCGCTGGCATGCCGCTCGAGAGAGCTCATCGGGCGCCCTCCATGCCGGAGCGCGTCAGCTGCTGCGCCCGTGTGCTGTACAGCAACGCCTGAGCGCGCGTGGTCTGCCCCAGCAAGACCTCCAGCGCCGGCACCTGGGTATCCCACTCAATCAGGGTCGGACGCGGCCCGATGCGATTGATGAAGTCGGCATACAGCTCCCAGACCTCATCACAGACCGGTGCGCCATGATTGTCGATCAGCAGGCCCTCACGCGTGTCCTCGCCATGCCCCGCCAGATGGATCTCCCCGACGGCGCGGGCCGGAATGGACTCCAGCCAGGCCGCGGGATCGATACCGATGTTGTGCGCCGAGACGAAGACATTGTTGACGTCGATCAACAGACCGCAGCCACTGCGCTCGACCAGGCGAGTGAGGAAATGCGTCTCGGGAATCAGTTCCGATCCCAGCTCGCGCGCATCGAAACGCAGATAGTGGGCGGGATTCTCGATCAATACCTGACGGCCCAGGGTGTCCTGCAACTGCATCAGGTTATCGCTGACCCGTGCCAGCATCGCGTCCGTCAGCGGTACCGGCAGCAGGTCGTTGTAGAAGTGGCCGCTATGGCCGGCCCAGGCCAGATGTTCTGACACGCTGGTGGGCGGGTGACGCTCGCAGAGCGTCCTGAGGCGCGCCAGATGCGTGGCATCCAGCGGGCGCTCCGATGCCAGCGACAGGCCGACACCATGAATCGAGAGAGGATACTCCTGCAGCGCATCCAGCCGGGCATGGGGGGCCCCGCCGGCGCCCATGTAGTTCTCGGCATGAATCTCGAGAAACCCCAGTGCCGGTCGCGACGACATCAGCTCACGCACATGCTGCGCCTTGAGACTGATGCCGACGGCCATCTCGTCGAGTGAGGGACAGGCCGCACCGAAATCCGGACTGCCGGAGGGAGGGAATGGCTGGTGCATGAAGACCTCTCGAGGCAGTGGACATCCGGTGGCGTGATGCCAGGCCACCGGACGTCAAGTTCGGGGGTACTCGGGGAAAACCGAGCCAGCCCGACGCGTGATGCTTACTTGATCTCTTCCAGGCTGCCGGTGCCATTGGGCGTCTCGATGGAGGTGCAGGTGCCTTCCGGCACCAGCTTCCAGGCATTGCCCTGATAATCGACGGTCGAAGTCCCGGCACACGAAGTGCCCGGGCCAGCGGCGCAGTCATTCTCACCGGCCAGCGACACGCCGTAGCACTTTTCCATGCCCGCCGCGTGGGCCGGGAGGGAGACGACAGCAGTAGACAGAGCGACAGCGGTTCCGAGCGCGGAAGCCAGGGCAAAAACGGTCTTGGCGGACTTGTTTGTCTTGGTAGACATGGGCACATCTCCTGAGAAAATGCTCTTTAATGAGCCAAACGTTATTTATCTATCACTTTCGCCCCTGCGCTGCGGGCTCAATCCAACTTACGGGGGGCTTGGGAAGATGGATGCAGAAAAGATCGAAATTATTGTCGCGACTCGACAATATCGCGCAGACCACACTCCCCTCACCGCATGCGGAGACGATACTCCGCGCTTGCGTTGACCTCGCCATGCAAAAACGCCAGCGGCCCCATGCAGGGGCCGCTGGCGTTGACTGTCATCTGCTGTCTGAGGGGCTGACACAACGGCTGTCTGCCGAGCTGTCGCCGATGAAGGCGATCAGCTATCGCCCTGCCACTTGCGCTCCATGAGCTCCCAGCGCGAGAGCGACGCAGACGCCTGGCCTGCCTCGGCATCCAGTGCTTCGGCACCCGAGGCTTCGGCGCCCGGCGACCCGGCGTCCGGCGACTCAGCGTCCGACAACCCGTCGTCCGGCGCTCCGGTGACACCCCGGCCTTCACTGGCTGCCGCTTCTTCGCTGGCAGGCGGTTCGGGCTCGGGCGCGGGCTGGCGATCTAGCGCCGGCGGCGCGGATGTCGATGGCTGATCCAGTGACTGCTCGGGTTGATGCAAGGTGTCACGCGACTGGCGCACCAGCGACTCCGGTAGCGGCTTCTTCATGCGCGCGCCGAGCTCCAGCAGCTCCTCGGCACGGTTGATCAGGTTGCCGCGCCCGCTGGCCAGCCGCTTCATGGCGGTATCATGCGCCTCACGCGTGCGCCCCAGCTGTGTGCCGAGTTCCTCGAGGGATTCGGCGAGGCCACGGAACTTGTCGAGCAGTGCTCCGGCGCGCTCGCCGATCACACGCGCATTGTCGTTCTGGCGCTCCAGACTCCACAGACTCGCCACGGTGCGCAGGCTGGCCAGCAAGGTGGTCGGCGTCACCATCACCACCCCCTGGGTGAAGGCGTCCTGGAACAGGCTGTCATCGTGTTCGAAGGCCAGCGCGAAGGCCGGCTCCATCGGCAGGAACAGGAACACGAAGTCCGGCGATCCCAGCCCCTCGATGGCGGGATAATTGCGCCGCGCAAGCCCGGTGACATGGCCGCGCACCGAGGACAGATGCGCGCGCAGTGCGCGTGCTCGCGTCACGTCATCCTCGGCGTTGACGTACTCGGTGTAGGCGGTCAAGGAGACCTTGGCATCGATGATCAGATGCTTGTTGTCCGGCAGGTAGACGATGGCATCCGGACGCTGGCGCCCCCCCTCGCCGGTGAATGACACCTCGCGCTTGAACTCGATGCCATCACGCAGGCCGGAGCGCTCCAGCACGGTCTCAAGAATCATCTCGCCCCAGTTGCCCTGCATCTTGCTGTCGCCCTTGAGCGCCCGCGACAGGTTGGCCGCTTCCTCGGTGATCTGGCGGTTGAGCCCCGCCAGCTGGTCGAGCTGACTCTTGAGGCTGGTGCGCTCACGCACCTCCTCGCCATGCAGCTGCTCGAGGCGCTGACGGAAGTCGCCGACCTGCTCACGAAACGGCTTGAGCAACTGCTCGAGCTGGGCGCCACTGGCGGCGGTGAAGCGCTGCTGGCGCTCCTCGAATACCTTGCCCGCCAGCTGCTCGAACTCCTGACTCAGGCGCTCGCGCGACTCATTGAGCAACGCCAGCTGCTGCTCGTGATGGCTGGCCTCCTGACGCTGACGCGTCACCAGCGAGGCATGGGTCTCGCGCAGCTCGGCGTAGCGCTCGGTCAGTGTCTCGAGACGCTCTTCGCGCTCCAGCAGCTGCGCCTCCAGCACTTCCTGCTGGCGGGTCAGGCTGCGTGCCAGCGTCTGCTGCTCACTCAAGGCGCGTGACTGTTCATCCAGGCGCCCCTGCAGCGATTCGCGCAGCGTGGCGAGTTGCTCCGTCAGGGCATCGCGTGCCTGGCGCGCCTCCTCCAGCGACTGGCTCAGATAGCGTTGCTGTTGCTCCGCCTGCTGCCCATCCAGCGCGGCACGCTGCTCGACCAGGGCCGCCCGCTGCTCGGCCTGTTGCTGACGCTCACGCGACTCCTCCAGCGAGGCCTGCCACGTCTGCTGCATCGATTGCTGCTCCTCCTCACTGCTCTCCTGCAGCGCACGGAGCTGCTCGCGGGTTCGCCGCCAGCCCAGCCCCAGGATCAACGACAGCATCAACAGCACGCCGACCAGCAACCACATCACGGCGGATGATTCAGAAAGCAGCGACATCGGGCACTCCATGGCCTGTGAAAACGCAGCGGGGTCACCCCCTTGAAAGTCAGTATCGCGCATCCATGTCTTGAGTGTCAGGGCACGAAAGGACGGGGATTGCCTGCCATCATCGAGCGGCGCCCACTGCGATGAGTGGCGCACGCCGAGAGCAGAATTCTCCCCTTCTCTGCCCAGCACGCTCGCAAGAGCCGAAGCACGGAAAGGAGATTCGCATGACACAGCAGACCGATCAGCAGACACGTCAAAAACTGCAAGGTAAGCGCGTGGCCATTCTCGCGACCCATGGCTTCGAGGAATCCGAGCTCGCGGTGCCGCGCGCCGCACTGCAGGAGGCAGGCGTCGAGGTAGACATCGTCTCGCCGGAGAAAGACGGCATTCGCGCCTGGGCCGAAACCGACTGGGGCGAGAAGTATCAGGTCGACACCCCACTCAGCGATGCCAGCGAACACGACTATCACGGCCTGGTGCTGCCGGGCGGCCTGTTCAATCCGGATACCCTGCGTCAGGACGAGAGCGCACTGAGCTTCGTGCGCAGCTTCTTCCAGGCCCACAAGCCGGTCGCCGCCATCTGTCACGCGCCATGGATCCTGATCGATGCCGGTGTCGTCGAAGGCCGTCAGATGACCTCCTTCCCCTCCGTCGCACAGGACCTGAAGAACGCCGGTGCCGAGTGGCAGGACAGCGAAGTGGTGTGTGACAGCGCGCTGGTCACCAGCCGCAAGCCTGCAGATCTTGATGCGTTCAACGCCAAGCTGCTCGAGGAACTGGCCGAAGGCAAGCACCAGCATCAGCACGCCTGAGGTCGCAAGTCAGAGATCCGCAAGCCAGAGATCCGCAAGCCAGAGATCCGCAAGCCAGAGATCCGCAAGCCAGAGATCCGCAAGCCAGAGATTCGCAAGCCAGAGAGCCGCACGCTCTGAAGCTTGAACCGACAGACGCCCCTGCCACTTCGGCAGGGGCGTTTTCGTTGTCTCAAGGGCGCAATCCGGTGCCTTGGTGGCAGAAGTGAAGTGTCCTCGCAGCACTGGCTGAACCACTCATCTCCAAGGTTCGTTGGCCATTGTGCAGCCGTGCATCTCAGAACCCTATTGCGAGCAATCACTTACGCTACAGGCAACGCAATCTGGACAACTCAGTACCACGACTACACACCGAGCGACGCACGGAGACATTAGCGAACGCCTTTCGTAAAAGGCGCTGCGACACGATATTCTGACGACAAGGATCCTCTTGGGTGACTGACCGACCATACGGGAGACCGCCCCATGCATATCTCGACCTTGACCACAGCCCTTGCCTCTCTGCTGCCCTCCCTGCTGCTGGGACTGACGCTGATGTTCGCCACGCCGACGCTGGTCGCCGCGGATGATCGCCATCGCGCACAGGGCCAACACGGCGAGCGCCACAGCACGCCGCAGAGTCGCCACGAGGCGATCAAGCGCCGCCACCTCAGGATGTTCGACGAGCCGCGCGTGGAGCGCCATCACTCGCGCCAGCATTCCCGGCAGCACTTTCGTCAAGATATCCGCCGCCATGTTCCCAAGCGCCGCTACTATCAGCATGGCCGCCATGAGCACGACCGCTACCGCCCTTACTACTACCGGAACCATGACTCAGGTCGGCATGCTATCCGCCGCTACCATAACGGCGTGAGCATCGGCATTCCGGCGATCCGCATCAATATCAACTGAAGCCGCGCACTCTCATCAGGCCAGGCCAGGCCAGCGCCTGATGCCCAGACATGACGACGCCCCAGCAGGCTGGCCTGCGGGGGCGTCGTTCGTCTACGTGATGCGTCTTGCCTGAGAATTGCTCAAGCGGCCCTGGCAGGCTCGGCCAGTTCCGTGATCAGTCCCTTGAGCACCTGCCAGAATTCACCGACCGACTCGACCTCGACCCGCTCGCTGGGCGAGTGAGCACCGCGGATCAGCGGCCCGAAGGAGATCATCTCGAGCTGGGGATACTTGGCCCCGAGGATGCCGCACTCGAGCCCGGCATGGATGACCTTGATCTCCGGCGCGCGGCCAGTGACGCTCTCGTGCAGGCTGCAGAAGCGCGCCAGCAGCTGCGCATCCGGCGCCGGCTGCCAGCCTGGATAGGCATTCTCGGCCACGGTGGTCGCGCCGATCAGCGCAAAGAGCCCACGAATGCGTTGCTCCATCATGGTCACGGCATCATCGCGCAGCGAGCGCACCAGCGCGCAGAGATGGAAGCGCCCCTCGCGCAGCTGCACCACGCCGAGGTTGTTGGAGGTTTCCACCACGCCTTCCACCGCTGCACTCATGCGCTCGACCCCGTAGGGCGCAGCATCCAGCACCGCGACCAGTCGCTGGGTGTCCTCGACGGACAGCGCGTTCTCGGCGTTGCCGCGGGTCACGCTGAGCGAGACATCCGGGTCCGTCTCGCGCAGCTCGTCGCGTATCTGGGCCTCGAAGTCCGCCAGGCGCTGGCGCGCGGCGGCGACGCGCTCGTCATAGATCACCACGCCGACCGTGGCCTCACGCGGCAAGGCATTGCGCAGCGTACCGCCAGACCAGCTGACCAGACGCGGCTTGAACTCGGCCAGCGCGACCAGCGCGCGTGACATCAGGCGATTGGCATTGCCGCGGCCACGATGGATATCGAGTCCGGAGTGGCCACCGACAAGGCCACTGATGGTCAGCTCCAGCTCCGCTTCGGCATCCTTCAGGGATGAGGTGGCAAACTCGTGGGCGACATTGATATCCGCGCCACCGGCACAGCCGATATAGACCTGCCCGCGGTCTTCCGAATCCAGGTTGAGCAGGTAGCGCCCTTCCAGCCAGTTCTCGGCCAGATTCAACGCGCCGCCCATCGAGGTTTCCTCCTCGAGAGTGAACAGCGCTTCCAGCGGACCGTGCACGAGACTGTCATCTTCGAGAACGGCCAGCGCCGCCGCGACGCCGAGACCGTTGTCGGCCCCCAGAGTGGTGCCGCGTGCCTTGAGCCAGCCATCTTCCAGATAGGTATCGAGGGAATCACGCGTGAAGTCGTGATCACTGTCGCTGGCCGCCTGGGCGACCATGTCGAGATGGCCCTGCAGCACGATGCCCGCTGCGCTCTCGTGGCCTGGCGTGGCGGGCTTGCGCAGACGCAGGTTGCCGAAAGCATCGCGATCATGGGCGAGACCACGCGCTTCGGCCCAGTCGATCAGATAGGCCACCAGCGCGGCTTCATGCCCGGAAGGGCGCGGGATATTGCACAGAGTGCGGAAATGACGCCAGAGGATGGCGGGGTCCAACGTATCGATATGCTCATTCATGGCGAAGATTCCTGTTCTTGTCATCAGCGAGCATACGGAACAGCGGACGGGCGTGGCTAGTGGTTGTCGACACCTATCGATCAGCGACTTCGAATATGCAAGGATGACAATCATGATACTGCTGACAGATACATGCCATTCCCCACCCTCATCGGAGACTTTATGCCTCGCCGACTATTGCTGCTGACCGCCATCTCCGCCACTGCCGGCCTGCTGATGCTGAGTGGCTGCTCGCCGATTCCTGACATGCCCGGCCCGATCGGCATTCCGGGCCTCTGAGCCGCGACCGGCCGCGCTGCCCTTGCCTGATGCGCTAATCAATCGCTCTTTTCGATCAGGTGCCCGACGGATGCACGGCACCAGCGATCGCGCGCCTTGCGGCCCACGATGCCCTGCCCCTCGGCCCAGCTGACGAAGGCAGGCGCATCCTGTCCGCCCAGTGCCAGCACCAGTCCGTGACGTGACGCTTCATCGAGTCGTGAAGGCTCATCGAGTCGTGAAGGCTCACTGGCCTCGAGTACTGTCTCGAGCCACGGCCGCACCAGTGCCAGCCCCCCGCCACCACGGCAATACCAGTCCAGTCGCTGCGCGCATGCGGCTGGCGTCAGCATGGCCAGGTCAGTTTCACTTCCTCGCTGCCGCAGCCTGTCGGCCAAGACGGGCGGCAAGGCGTGCAGCTCATGCTTGAGCAGGCTGGGCAGCAGACGCTGGAAGTCCTGTTGCAGCGCCCCGAGCAAGGCATCCTGCGTCAATTGGTCTTGCGGCGCTGATGCATCACTCCCGCTCTCGCCGATGGCCTTGCCCATCATCACCGCGTGCTCGCCACTGGCGGCATCGCGCTTGAGGCCCATGCGCAGCGGCACGAAGCCCTGCGCCTGCCAGAAGGCGACCAGATCGGCCTCGGCCCCGAAGCTGGTGCCGAGTCGCGTGACACCTGCTGCCAGTGCCTGCTGCTCGAGCGCCTTGAGCAGGCGCGCGCCCTGACCACGCCGCCACAGTGCGGGATGCACCGCGATGCGCAGCACCCGCCACCAGCGGGCTTCAGCGGCGCTCTGGTGGCCTGCATGCGCCGCCAGCGACTGTGCCAGCAGGTGCCCACGCGGACGCCGCTTGCCGCACCAGATGTCATGCGCCAGGGGCGTCGGGAAGCCGCCCTCCTCGACGGCGGCCACCACCCCCAGCCAGGCATCACGCCCAGTCGTGTCATCGCGCTGACGAATCGCCATCAGCGTGAGCCCCGGCGTGTCGAGCAGCTGGCGCAGGTCCGCCGGTGCAGTGCGGTAATGCGCCTGCACCAGCAGGCCGAACAGCTGCCGCAACGCCGCCTCATCACGCGCCAATGCATCACGCTCCAGTACGACAATGTCGCAGCCCTCCAGCCACTGCTGAGCATTCTTCGCGCATGGCTCAGGCAGCTCAGGAAGCTCCGGCGGCTGCGCCGAGAGCAGCAGCAGATCATCGGTCAATGCTTCCAGCGGATCGCCGGGCGCCCAGCGCACGGGCGTCGTCATCTCCAGCGCCTGCCAGCCGGGACACTGGCGCTCGAGATGATGGCGAAACCGCAGCTGGAAGCCGCGCCCGGTGCCTTCATAGCCATGCACGGTGGTGGCGAAGGCGATGCGCGGAAAATTCGCCAGATAGCCTTTCAGCAAGGGGGTGGGGATGGCGGCAGCTTCATCGACGAACAGCCGCGGCAGTAGCTCATCGTGACAGGCAAGGCGAGCCGCCTCGATGGCATCCGGTGCCAGAAAACGCAGCTCGCTGCCGGAAGCCGTGTCGTCGTCCGCCTGTCCAGCCGGCAAGCGAAAGACATTGCCCTCGCGCTGCCCTCGGGGCAGCAGGGCCGCCAGGCGTTCGAAGATCGCGCTGACCGCCGCAGGGCGCGGTGCCGTCAGCCAGACATCCTGTCCCGCTGCCAGACAGCGCGCCGCCGCGATGCCCAGCGCGCCACTCTTGCCACGCCCGCGATCGGCACTGACCACCACGGGTCGCGCAGGTGCCAGAGCCTCCAGCGCAGCCACGCTGGCGGCCTGGTCCTGCGTCAGGCAATCGCTGTCGGCGATGGCGTCTGATCGTGCTGCCTGATTGCCGCTATCCAGCGACGGCGCAGGCAAGTGTCCGCCCTGTGGCCAGTGCAGCACATTGGCGTGGGATGAGAGGCGGCGTGCCAATCGCGACAGATAGCGCGCCGTCAGCTGTTCACGCTCGAAGGGCCAGTGGGCCAGGCGCATGTGATCGCCATCCGGCGCTGGCGCTGGGTCTGTCGCGGCCCAGGTGGCAGGTGTCATCAGTACCAGCAGGCCACCCGCTTTCAGGGTACCGGTAACGGCACCGAAGGCATCAGGGTTGAAGCCAGTCGCCGGCTGCGCCGCATCGAAGATGACCAGTGACTGCTCACCGCCCAGCTGGGTGGCAGCCTTGGCCATCGTCAGCGCACGCACCGGCGGCGCGACCGCTGTCGACAAGGCTTCACCTGTGCCCAGCCACAACGGGGCAGCCTCACGCGCTGGCCATAGCTCGCAGAGTGCCTGCGCGGCGCCGGAGGGGTCATCGCCACTGATCCACAGGCAGGCACGCTGGCGCCGCGCGAGCAGATGTTGATGCAGCGCTCGGCACCACGCCTCGAGGGCGGGCAGGTCAATGCAAGCAGGAGAATCTGAAGGAGGAATCGTCATGTCGCGCAGCATGCCGCATGGCAGCGCGTCAGACCAGATGGGCAGACCGGATGGCGCGAGAAACTCGCGAGGCAGCCGTGTGGCAATCGTGAGGCTGTTGCAAGAAAGCCGCGATCTGCCCGGCGCTGCCGCCCGGTCTGTCACCCGCCCTCGTTACTTGAGAACAAGCTCATATTCACACAACGTCCCGTTGCAAGATGAGCAACGCAAGCGGCGCAGGGATGAGAATAGTTATATTTAGGCTTATCGGGATAATGAAGCTCCACTTCCCATCATTGCGAGTCCCCCCGATGCCACAGCGTCACTCCCTCACCACTGCTCTGCCCCGCGCGCTCAAGCCTTGCCTGCTCGCCCTGAGCCTGGCGGCAACGTTCGTGGCGGGTCAGGCCTCGGCACTGGAATACCCGATCGGCACGCCGGTCAAGGAAGGCGGCATGGAAATCGCTGCCGTCTACCTGCAGCCGGTGGTGATGGCCCCGGCCGGCAAGCTGCCGGCCAACCAGGCCGATATCCACCTGGAAGCCGATATCCACGCGCTGATGGAAAACGACAACGGCTTCGCGCCGGGCGACTGGATTCCCTATCTCGGCATTCACTACACCCTGACCAAGCAGGGTGGCGAGACGCCGATCGAAGGCGAGCTGGTGCCGATGATCGCCAATGACGGCACCCACTACGGCAAGAACGTCAAGCTGGATGGCCCGGGCAAGTACCACCTGACCTTCGAGATCCAGCATCCGGACATGCCGCGTCATATCGACAAGGAAACCGGCGTCGCCGAGTGGCCGCAGACCATCACCACCGACTATGACTTCGTCTATGCCGGCGTCGGCAAGAAAGGCGGCTACTGAGCGCCGCTCTGCCCTTTCTGCATGCCCCTGAATGTCTGCATTCCGTGAGGCGGCCTTTGCCGCTTGCTCCTTCGATGGCCGCCTGTGCTGACCTGCACTCGCGGCCATTGGTCGCTCTACCGCCAGCGCCTTGTACTGGTGTCAGTGTGCGCTTTTCCTCATCGTCCGGAGTGTCCCATGCGCCTGACCGCTTTCTTGCCCTCTCGCCTGCCCTGTCGCCTACCCCCTCGGGCAAGCGCCCTGCTGCCCGCGCTCACCAGGTTGCTCGTCGCCCTTTTGCTCGTGGCCCTGCTGCCTCGGCCGGCAGCCGCCGGCGACATGCCGTCCTACGACCTGACCCTCGACAACGGCAAGCTCATCCCTGAGGTCCTTGAGGTCAAGGCGGGCAAAAAGTTCGTCATCCAGCTGCACAACGCGGGCAATACGCCGGCCGAATTCGAGAGCAACTCCCTGCGCAAGGAGAAGGTGCTGGCGCCGGGCGTGAAGTCGTTCGTCGTCATCCATCCGCTGCGCGCGGGCAGCTATGACTTCTTCGATGATTTCCACCTGCCGGACGCGCGTGGCAAGGTCGTCGCCGAATAAGCTCGGCCACCCTGTGCCAATGACGCCTTTTTCGTCATCGATGGCGCGCACCGAACGTCAGTAGAAGAGAGTCCGCATGTTTGATCAGATCCTGTTTATCGTCTGGCGTGAAAGCGTCGAAGCCATTCTCGTCATCGGCATCATGCACGCCTGGCTGGTGCAGTCCGGCACCCGTGCGGGCCTGCGCTACCTGTGGGGCGGGGTCGTCGCCGGTCTGGTGCTGGCCGGCCTGATGGGGGCAGCGCTGATGGGTGCCGACACCTGGCTGACCGGCACCGCGCAGGAGGTCTTCCAGGCCGTACTGGTATTGACCGCCTGCCTGTTGATCACCCAGATGGTGCTGTGGATGCGCACCAAGGGGCGCACGCTCAAGGCAGAACTCGAGAGCGGCCTGGCCAGCGCCGTCTCCTCCGGCAGTTACTGGGGCGTGGCGACGCTGGTCGCCATCGCCGTGGCACGTGAAGGCGCGGAAACCGTCGTCTTCCTCTACGGCATGGGCGCCGCCAGCCTGCAGTCCGGCAGCATCGCCAGCTTCGCGCTCGCCGCAGGCCTCGGCTTCGCCCTCGCGGTGGCGACCTTCATGGCACTGCAGCTCGGTTCACGCCTGTTCTCGTGGAAGCTGTTCTTCCGCGTGACCGAAATCCTTTTGTTGTTGCTGGCGGCGTCGCTCTTGATGTCGGGCCTCGAACAGCTGATCGGCCTCGGCTATCTGCCGGCAGGCCTCGATCCGCTGTGGGATTCCAGCTGGCTGCTCGATGATGGCAGCGGCCTCGGCGGACTGCTGGCGACCTTCGCCGGCTATCGCGCCTGGCCTGCCGCGACGATGGTAGTCGGCTATCTCGGCTACTGGGTCATCGTCGCAAGCCTCATGAAGCGTCAGCGCAAGAGGGAGCGCGTCGACCAGCGCCGTCAGCTCACTGCCCGCGCGCGCAGCTGAGCCCTGTTCACGCGATCTGCCAGCCAGGAGAAACGACAGCCATGGCCAATTGCGGTTCCAGTCC
Organism: Cobetia sp. LC6; assembly: GCF_030264805.1. NCBI lineage: Bacteria > Pseudomonadati > Pseudomonadota > Gammaproteobacteria > Oceanospirillales > Halomonadaceae > Cobetia > Cobetia sp. LC6. The sequence continues at coordinate 311,364 of NZ_JASSPL010000002.1, forward strand.
CCACGGCGACATCGCCAACCTCATCGCCAGTGATGGCGGCACCTCGCCTGGCCGTCAGGCCACGCGCATCGCGCGCTTCGGTCAGGCGATGCAGCAGCGGCGCGGTCTGATCCAGCTGGTGCAATGGCTGGTGGTCGGCATCTATGCCTTTCTGCTGGTGGTGCCGGCCCTGTTGCCGCTGCCGGATTACCAGGCGCATATCCTCACCAACCTGACGGTGTTCGCCGAGTTCGTGTTCTGGGGGCTGTGGTGGCCTTTCGTGCTGATCAGCATGGTGCTGATGGGGCGCGTGTGGTGCGGTGTCTTCTGCCCCGAAGGCACCCTGACCGAAGCCGCCAGCCGCATCGGCCTCGGCCGACCGATTCCCGGCTGGATGCGCTGGGGCGGCTGGCCCTTCGTGGCCTTCCTCGGCACCACGCTCTATGGTCAGCTGGCCAGCGTCTATCAGTACCCGCTGGGCGCGCTGGTGGTACTGGGGGGCTCGACGGTGGCCGCGATCATCGTCGGGCTGATCTACGGCAAGGGCACGCGCGTCTGGTGCCGTCAGCTGTGTCCGGTGAATGGCGTCTTCAATCTGCTGGCGCGCCTGTCACCGACCCACTTCCGTACCGACCAGGCCCGCTGGAACGCCCACAATCAGGCTGTCCGCCAGGGCAACGCCGTACGCATGCATGCCCCTGACTGCGCGCCGCTGATTCCGCTCAAGCAGCTCGACAGCGCCGGTGACTGCCATGTCTGCGGACGCTGCAGCGGCTACAAGGACGCGATGCAACTGGAGTGGCGTGCGCCGGGGGTAGAGCTGGTCGAGCCGCCGCAGCCGGTGCGCTTCACCCACTACTCGGTGCTGGTGTTCGGCCTGCTCGGCATCGCCATCGGTGCCTTCAGCTGGAGCGCCAGCCCGTGGTTCGTCGCGCTCAAGCAGCAGCTGGCGGTCTGGCTGATCGAGCACGATCTGATGTGGCCGCTGACCACTACCCTGCCCACCTGGATCCTGACCAACTACCCCGAGCACAACGATGTCTTCAACCTGCTCGATGGCAGCCTGATCACGCTGTGGATCGTGGTCGGTGGCGGCCTGCTGGGCGCGCTCACCAGCCTGCCGCTGCTGCTGGGCAACTGGCTGATGGGGGGCAAGGCGACGCTGTCACGCCTGTGGCATCTCTCGCTGAGTCTGATTCCGCTGGGCGGGCTGGGCGTGTTTCTCGGCCTCTCCGCCACCACCATGACGCTGCTGCGCGGCGACGGCATCAATCTCAGCTGGGCCAATGATCTGCGCGCCACCCTGCTGGTGCTGGCCTGCCTGTGGGGGCTGCGGCTGGCCTGGCGCATTACCGGTGAGCAGTGCAACGGCGGCCTGCTCGCCGGCAACGCTGCACGGCTGGTCGGCACCGCGAGTGTCGCGCTGGCCTGCCTGCCCGCGCTGGGCATCTGGTATCTGATGTTCTGGGGCTGGTGACGCCCTGCTGGCTGAATGCTGGCTGACTGACAGAGGCTCATGGCCTGACACACCAAGGTTTGAAACACGAAAACCCGCCGATTGGCGGGTCTTCGTGTTTCAGCGACATGCGGCGTTTTCTCGAAGTTCGATCAAGGAGCCTTCAAGGCACCATCAGTGCGCTGGGCCCTGTTCGCCACTTTCGCTGGCATCCGCCTTGCTGGCAGGGTTTTCCGGTCGACGGAACAGGAAGGCCGCCACGCTGCCGAGCACATAGACCGCGCCCAGCCACAGGAAGATATTGTCGAAGGCCAGCACCTCGGCCTGGATGCTGATGCGCTGGGCGATCATCTGCACACCGGCCTGCCAGGGATCAGCCAGCCCCGCGAAGGTCGACTGGTAGCTTGCCAGCTGGTCGATCACCACCTGACGGCTCTGGTCGATGGCCCCGATCATCTGGTTCCAGTGATAGTCCTCACGCAGCTCACGGAGGGTGTCGATCAGCGCCAGCCCCACCGCGCCGCCCAGGTTGCGCATCACGTTGAACAGGCCACTGCCGTTGCCTATCTCGTGGGGCGCCAGACGCCCCATCGCCAGCCGGGAGACCGACAGCAGCACCATGATCTGGCCCGCGCCGCGGATCACCTGCGGCCAGAAGAAGTCATCGAAGCCCGAGTCCGAGGTCAGGTGCACGTTCATGCCGGTGCCGAGACCGGTCAGCACCAGGCCGATGCACAGCATCAGGCGCAGGTCGATGCGGTCGGAAAGCTTGCCCGCCACCGGCGCCATCAGGAACATCACCACGCCGCTGACGAACATCACCTGCCCGATCTGCACGCTGGAGAAGCCGGAGATCGAACCGAGAAACAGCGGCACCAGATAAACCAGCCCATAGAGCACCACGCCGATCCAGAAGCCGATGATCGCCCCCAGCCCGAAGTTGCGGTCCTTGAATACCCGCAGGTCGACGATGGGATTGCGGGTCGTCAGCACGCGCCAGAAGAAGCCGATCGCCGACGCCGTGCACACCACACTCCAGAACAGGATCAGCGAACTGGCGAACCAGTCATCGCCGGGCCCCTCCTCGAGCACGAATTCGAGGCTGCCGAGAAAGACCGCCATCAGCACCAGTCCCGGCGTATCCAGACGGCTGAGCAGGCCGCGGTCGCCGCTGTCGATCTCCAGATTGCGCCACACCAGTGTCGCCACGATGAGGCCCGGCACCAGGTTGACCAGGAACAGCCAATGCCAGCTCATGTATTCGGTGATGTAGCCGCCGACGGACGGCCCGATGGAGGGCGCCATGGTCGCCACCAGGCCGATCACCGCCTGGATGCTACCCATCATGCGCCGCGGGAAGATCGAGAAGCTGGCCGCCTGGGTCAGCGGAATCATCGCCCCGCCCATGAAGCCCTGGACCGCGCGCAGCACGATCAGGGCCTCCAGCGAGGTCGAGAGCGCACAGCCCAGACTCGCCAGCGTGAAGCCCAGCGCCGAGACGGTCAGTACCAGCCGCGTCGAGAAGATGCGGGCCAGCATGCCGGAGAGCGGTATCATCACGATCTCGGCGATCAGATAGCTGGTCTGCACCCAGGAGATCTGGTCCTGACTGGCGGCCAGGCCCGCCTGCAGCTCGTTGAGCGAGCTGGACACGATCTGGATATCCAGAATCGCCATGAACATGCCGAACACCGCGGCCACGAAGCCGATCTGCTGGCGGCGCGTCGGCATGTCACTGGCGGTGCCCGCGGGGGGCGGTCTCGGGGTCTGTCTCGGGGGCTGGGCCGAGGACTGGGTCGTCTCGGTCATGCTTACTGCGCTCCGCGATCAGCGCTGGCGACCTGCGCGGCATCGGGCGCGATGACGTCCCTGGAGAGGGTATCGACGGCATAGGTGCCGGTGTCCGGCAGTTCACGCGTATCGACACTGGGGATGACCGACAGGCCAGCACGCAGACGCGGCAGCGCATCCACAGGGCCGGTCAGGCGAATGCGCACCGGCACGCGCTGGACGATCTTGTTGAAGTTGCCGGTGGCGTTGTCGGTCGGCAGCAGGCTGAACTCGGTGCCGGTCGCCGGCGCCAGGCTATCCACCACGCCCTCGAACTCGATATCCGGGTAGGCATCCACCTCGAGACTGACCGGCTGACCGACGCGCATGCGCTCGGTCTGGGTTTCCTTGTAGTTGGCCACCACATAGGCGCTTTTCACCGGCACCAGCTGCATCAGGGTCAGCGAGGCGCTGGCCATGGTGCCCACCTCGACACTGCGATTGCCGACCACGCCATCCTGCGGCGCGTAGATCGAGGTCTTCTCCAGCTGGTGGCGCGCGTAGGCGAGATCCGCCGCCGCCGACACCACCTGGGCACGCGCCGACTCCAGCTGCGCCTTGTAGACCTCCAGCTGCTGACGCGCGGACGCCAGTGCAGCGTTCTGCTGCGCCACCTTGGCCTCGGCGGTGCGCAGGGTGACCTGATCATCTTCATAGGTCTGACGCGAGGCGTAGCTACGGCTCTCCAGACTCCTGGAGCGCTTGAGATGCAACGCCGCCTGATCGCGTTCGGCCTTGGCCGAGGCCAGCGCTGCCTTGGCTTCGTCGATCTTCGCGCCCTGCAGGTCCAGCTGACGCTCGGCCTGGACTTCCCCGGTGCGGGCGTTGTCCAGCGCGGCACTGGCCTGGTCCAGATTGGCCTTGGCATCTTCGTCATCCAGCTGCACCAGCAGCTGCCCATTCTTCACCGGCTGGTTGTCATGCACCAGCATGCGCGTCACCCGCGCGGTGATCTCGGAGCGCACCGCGACGCTGTCGGTACGCACATAGGCGTTGTCGGTCTCCTGCATGAAGCGCCCGACCTGCCACCATTCGACCCCCATCACTCCGCCAGCGATCACGCCCGCCACCACGATGAGTGCCACGACACCCTTGCCAGCCTTGTTCATTCGGTGACTCTCTCTTGCTGCCTGTCGGGGACAGGCGTGTAATCTGTCCGACGCTGCGGATGAGGCCGCCACGGCGCTTGCGAGCGCCCAGGCCACGGCAGTCATCTTGCATCGCCACAAAGTGTAATAAATACTACACTTACTTGAGGCAGCCCCGACAGTTTCGACAGACAGCGTCTCTCGTTCGCAATATCGCAACCTTGCCTGTTTCAGGCGGTTCCCGGATCACAGACAGGACACTCACATGACTGATTCGCCCTCATCAGAGAACGGCCCTGACTCGGGAAGCACCGTGACTCGCGCCTCACCGCGCGGGGAAGCACGCCGCAAACGCCAGCTGGAAGTCGCGCGTGAACACTTCCTCGAACACGGCTTTGCCGCGACAAGCATCAATGAGATCGCCCGGCAGGCTGGCGGATCACTGGCAACGCTGTATCGTAATTTCGGCAACAAGGACGGCCTGTTTCTGGCCGTGATGCAGCAGGAGGCGCAGACGGTGTGGTCGGTGATGGACCACGAAGCCAACGAGACACGCAGTGTCGAGGAAGCGCTGGAAGACTTCGGCATGGCGATGCTGGCGCTGGCCCTCGCGCCCGAGCTGATCCGCCTGTTCCGTGGCCTCGCCTTCGAGAGCGGCCGCAATCCGCAGCTCGGCAAGCTGTTCCTCGACAACGGCCCCAAGCTGACCCGACAACGCCTGGCAGGCTACCTGTCGCGTCAGGTCGCCCAGGGCCACCTGCCGCCCACCGGCCTCGGCCAGGAACCGCTGGCCGCCGCCAACCTGCTCACCGGCATGCTGCTCAACCCGTTGCATGTCGACGCCCTGCTCGGCTGCCCACCCGACACCGCAAGCCCCGAACAACTCCGCCCACATGTCAGACGCTGCGTGCGCGTCTTTCTGGCAGGTTTCGGTGCCTGAGGAACAAGCCATGAAAGAAAAACGGTGACACGCTCTTCGAGGGAGTATTGAAGAGGCGAAAAGAGAGGGGCGAGGATGAGCCAAGGCCCGGGCAGCACTGCCGGCTTCAGGGCGTGTGGGTGAACTTCTGCATCTTCTTGACCAGCGTCGACTGGTTGATTCCCAGTGATGCCGCCGCAGCGCGAGTGGTGCGGTGCTTCTCCAGGGCCTGCTCGATCAAGCGCCGCTCCAGAGCTTCGGTATGTTCCTTCAGCGTGCGCTCCGGTGTGCCATCCCCCGGGGCGGTCATCACGTCGGGTATCATCGAATCCTCCCACCCTGAACTGGCATGCGCCGCAAGATACTCTGCCGGCAGGACATCGGATGTGATCACTTCGCCGCTGGTGGTCACCACGAGGCGCTCCACCAGATTGATCAACTCACGGATATTACCGGGCCATGCATGGCCGCCCAATAGCTCGAGCACTTCAGGATCAAGGCGCCGGACCAGAGCATGACGCTGACAGAAATGGCGGAGATAATGCTGCAGCAGCGGAATCACTTCGCTGCGCCGCTCACGCAATGGTGGCAGCGTGATGGGCACGACACTCAGGCGATAGTAGAGGTCTTCCCGGAAGCACCCCTCCTTCACCCGAGCAGCCAGATCATGATGCGAGGCGGTCAGCAGACGGACGTTGGTGTGCCGAAGCTCTGTCCCGCCGACAGGCATGAAACGCTGCTCCTCGACGACCTTCAACAACTTGGCCTGCAATGACAGCGGCAGATCACCGATCTCGTCCAGGAAGAGCGTGCCACCATTGGCGACGTCCAGAAGCCCCTGCTTGCCACGTGCGTTTGCCCCGGTGAAGGCGCCGGGCGCATAGCCGAACAGCTCAGCTTCCAGCAGCCCTTCCGGCAATGCAGCACAGTTGAGCTCAAGGAATACCCCCTCGGCACGCGTGCTGTGCTCGTGAAGATAGCGGGCCAGCAGCGTCTTGCCCGTGCCCGTCTCGCCCTGGATCAGCACCTTCACATCAGTGGCAGCCACGCGTTCCGCCAACGCGAAACAGTCGGCAGTGGCGTCACTGGTCACCAGTTCCAGCGACTGTTCATCCGTCCCGGAGCTGACGCTGTAGGTGTCATGCAGGGAGTGCAGTTGACGCAGCTGCTCCTGCGCATGCTTGGCGCGCAGCAGCTCGGTGATATCGCGCACGCTGGTGACCACGTGGCTCAAGGTCCCGTCGTGGGCCAGCATCGGCAGGCCGCTGACCAGAATCTTGCGGCCATCGCGCAGACTCTGCACGAGGGTGACGGGCTTGCCGTCACGGATGACCTCCAATGACACCGACTTGGAGATATACCCTCGGCGCACCAGCTCCTGCATATGATGCCCCAGCACGTCACTGCGCTTGAGCCCGGTAATACGCTCATAGGCCTGATTGATGGCGACGGTCACGCCGCGCCCATCGGTGATGTAGACACCGTCATGCAGGGCATCCAGCAGACGCTGGGTCGGCACCTGAGCCAGCAGATCAGACGCCGGACCGGCGCCAGCCTCCGTGGCATTCCTCCCGGTGGCGCTGCCCCGCTGCCTGGAGAGCGCGAGGCGTTCCTTGAGTTCCGCGGCGGACTCCACCTCCTGACGCGTCAAGACACCGATCACCTCACCACGTGTATCGATGACCTTGACGGCCTCCAATGATTGGCGCTCCAGCATCGCCAACGCTGCTTCCAGCCTGAGATCCTGCTCCACGTTCTGCATTGACGACTCCCCCGGCAGAAACCCCCGCGCACTCAGGCGGCGGGGGGACATGGGGTCACGATACGTCAATGCGAGGACGTCGGGGAGTCTGTCGAGGCGGCACCTGTCGAGGACAGGCTTGCCGTCTTGCTGTCGGCCGGCGCGATATCCGACTTGCCGATATCACGACTGAAGGTCTCATCGATCTCGCCGGAGAAGAAGCGCTTGCCGTAGATCAGCAGGCACAGCGCAATGCCGATCCCGAAGGCCCAGGCAGCCCCCTTGATGACCAGTACGGCAGCGATCACCCCGGCAATGCCCAGGTCGCGCTGACTACGCGCTTCCAGAATGCCCAATCGCACGCTGACATAGCCCTGGATCAACAACGTCAGCGCCAATGCTATCCCCAGGATGGGCTGGACCAGACTGACGATGGGCAACAGCAGTAGCCCGGTATTGGTACCCCAGCGGAATGAGCCCGAGCCGCCGAACAGCGAATGCATCGCCTGCTTGCCTTCCTTGTAGCGTTCGACCACCACCACCTGCATGGCAGCCCACAGCGGGCCACACATGGTGACGTCCGGGCCGAAGAGACTCATCAGGGTATTGCGCCCGCCGAAGATCATGTGCGCACGGTTGGCGTTGTAGTCGATCTTCTCGTCGGGGCGCGATTCATCAGCCTCCTCGACCAGTGCCTTGGACTGCAGAACATCGCCGAACAGCACGATATAGGCAGCCAGCACGGTCGGCAGCGCCGTCAGGAACATCGCCAGCGGCGGCAAGCCGACACCGAAGACAGTGTACTGGCTGAACATGGTCACGAAATCAGGTTGGCTGAAGCCCCACTGCACATCCGGCCATGCGGCCTCGCCCACCAGCGGAGCAACGACGATCGCCAGCAGGATGATCGGGAAGATGCCCAGCTTGCCGAGATTGCTCCAGAACGGATTCGTGGTCTTCAGCTTGGCGAAATGACGCGAGAAGATGATGTAGAACGCCAGACCCACCGCGATGCTGATGGTGATGGGATAGGTGTCGAAGCGCCCGCCTTCCTTGAAGACCACGCTGATTGCGGCCAACCCAGCCCCCATGATGATGCCAGCCTTGATCGCCGAGGGGATCATGTTGACCACCTTGCTGGCCAGCCCCGTTCGCCCGAGCACGATGGCCAGTATCCCGAGCATCAGCTGGAAGGCGATCAAGGCATGCACCCGCGTCTCCCCCTCCGGGAAGGTCGCCACATAGGCCATCAACAGTGGAATGGCCGGTGTGATCCAGCCGGGGATGACCGGGTCGCCCAGCAGGTGGTGAACCAGATACAGCAGACCATTGAGCATCACGATGGCCAGTGCGGCCTCGAACGGCATGCCCAGGAGCTCCGTCATCAACGGGATGGCGGCGAGATCCACCGCGCACATCAACAACCCTTGCAGGTAGTCGGGCAGTTCGAAACGGTAGTGCAGGAAGGGAAGACGGATCTTGAAGGGCCCCAGCGCGAAGTAGGGGCTTTCCTCACCGGGCTGGCGGGTTTTCCAGTGACTCATGATGGCGTTCCTGTTGTTATCGTTATGCATCTGCACCCTTGGTGGAGATGGTGTTCAGAAAGAAGATTCAGCGCTTCAGTAGGCCGCGCGATAGATACTCTCGATATCGGCCTGGCTGAGCTGACGTGGATTGTTGCGCAGCAGGCGTTCGACCTTGAAGGCATCTGCCGCAAGAGAGGGAATGTCCTCTTCGGGGATGTCGAAATGACGCAGGCCGCCGGGGATGTCCACATCACGACATAGCGTATGCAGTCGCTCGACGACCAGTTCGGCAGTCGCTTCATCCTTGAGCTTGCGATGTGGGGTATCGAGGGCCTCCGCAATGTCCCGGAAGCGCTCGACACAAGCCAGTGCATTCCAGCGCATCACGTGGGGCAACAGCAGTGCATTGGTTACCCCATGTGGCAGGTGGTAGCGCCCTCCCAGCGGATAGGCCAGGGCGTGCACCGCCCCGACACCGGCATTGCCGAATGCCATCCCGGCCAGCAGACTGCCGGTCGCCATGTCTTCACGCGCCTTGAGGTCGGCAGGATTGGCATAGGCCTTGGGCAAGGCCTTGATGATCAGGCGCATGGCCTTGATGGCCAGTGCATCAGTGATCGGCGTGGCGAAATTGGAAAGATAGGCTTCGATGGCGTGGACGAGCGCATCGACACCGCTGGCAGCAGTGACATGACGGGGGCAGCTCACCGTCAGCTCCGGGGCAACGATGGCGACATCCGGCAGCAAGTAATCATTGACGATGCCTTTCTTCATCCTCGCTTCGGTATCAGACAGGATTCCGATGTTGGTCACCTCGGACCCGGTGCCTGATGTCGTCGGCATGGCGACAAGTGGTGCACCGCGGACACGCGCCTTGTTCTCGCCAAACAGACTCTCGAGGTCACCATCATGGGTCGCATACACCGCCACGCACTTGGCGATATCCATCGCACTGCCACCCCCTACCGCGATCAGGCCATCGCAGCCTCCCTCGCGGTAGCTGCTCATGCAGTCCTCGACGATATGCACTTCAGGCTCGGCGCTGACATCACTGAAGATGCGATAGTCCGTCAGGTGTCCTCTGGCCTTGAGGTCATCCAACTGAGCCTTGATCGGCTCCAGTGTTCCGGACCCCAGTACACCAGGGTCGGTGACCAGCATCGGCGAATGCATGCCCAGTCGCACGACCTCCTCGGCAAGGCGGGTCGAGGCTTGTTGCCCGGTGATCAGACGATTGGCAGATTTGAAGCTGGCGATACTCATGGCGATATCCTTTGGTGAGTGACGAGATGAATCCGCTGACCGCGTCTCTTGTCACTGTGGATAGCAAGCGCCATGCCAGCTCCATTCGCCTTACAACCTGCTGATATTGCTGGCATTATTTTCAGACCCCCTCCCAAGGTCGCTACGCCGATGGTCTAGAGGTGATTCCATATCGCATCAAATCAGCGCCAATTTGATTCCCTATGCAATCAGGGCGATGCCTTCACGCTGTGCAGCCGGCGTGGATGCCCATACAGGTAAGTATGCGAGTGACCAGAAGTGCACTCCGAAGAAAGCACACGAAAACGCCGAATCGACTGACTCGGCGTTTTCGTGTGCAGGCGTGAACAGGCACGCGCAGGAGAGATACCTGGCAGGAAACCAGCGATGGCCGCCAGGCGAGTGACCTCAGGCGGGTCTGGGCTGGCGCAGGCGCGCCAACCACCCGCCGCTGCGGGCCTGGGCGCGCACGCCAGGGAAGTTGAGTTCGACCTGGCGCAGACACAGGGTCAGCAGGATGGTCAGCACGAGATAGATGGCGCCAATGAACAGCAGCGGTTCGTAGGTGAGGAAGTTCTCGTCGCGAATGATGTTGGCGACCTGCAGCAGGTCCATCATGGCGATCGTCGAGACCAGCGGCACGGACTTGAGCAGCAGGATCATTTCGCCGGTCAGGGTCGGCAGGCACAGCTGGATGGCGCGCGGCAGCCACAGGCGACTGAAGACCTGGAACGGCCCCATGCCGAAGGCGCGCCCCGCTTCCCGCTCGCCCGGCGGCACGCTGAGCAGCGCCCCGCGCAGCACCTCACCGGTGTAGGCGCCCACCGAGAGGGTGAAGGTCAGGGTGGCGTAGAAGAACGGATCACGCAGGATTCCCCAGAACATGCTCTCGCGAATACCGGGAATGCCTTCCAGCAGCCGGCCGATGCCGTAATAGAAGAAGAACAGCTGCACCAGCAGCGGCGTACCACGCATCACGATGGAGACGCCGCTGGCCAGCCAGGCAAGAGGCCTGGGACCCTTGATGCGCGCCATCGCCATGCCGACCGCCAGCGTGAAGCCGAGCACGGCCGATACCACCAGCAGTACCAGGGTGTTGATCAGCCCCGTCCACAGCGACTCCTGATAGTAGGGGTCCGATAACCAGCTGAAATCCATGTCACGCCTCCTGGGCTGAAATATCGGGCTCGCCGCGGCGCACGTAGCGTTCCAGACGACTGAACGCGGCGCTCGAGGTCAGGGTCATCAGCAGATAAAGCAGCCCCGCCACGCTGTAGAACAGGAAATAGGCGCGCGAGCTGGCGGCCGCCTGCTGCACGGTGAAGAACAGCTCGCTGAAGCCGATGACGCTGATCAGGGCGGTGTCCTTGATCAGGATCAGCCACAGGTTGGACATGCCCGGCAGTGCATTGGGCAACATGCCCGGCAGCGTGATGTAGCGAAAGCGCGCCATGGGCGAGAAGCCGTAGGCATCGGCCGCTTCCAGCTGACCCTTGGGGATGGCCAGGATGGCGCCGCGGAAGACTTCGGTCATGTAGGCGCCCTGCACGAAGGCCAGTACACCGACGGCAGTGACGAAGCCGCTGATCTCGACCTTGCCCGCGACACCCAGCGCATTCATCAGGGCGGTAAGCGCCTGGGAGCCGCCGTAATACAGCAGGATGATCAACAGCAACTCCGGCACCGCGCGCACGGCCGTCGAATAGCTGGTGGCCAGCGCGCGCAGCGGCGCCCAGGGGCTGAGTCGTGATGCCGCCCCCACCAGTCCGAGCAGCAAGCCGATGGCATAGGCGGCGAAGGCGATCTGCAGAGTGGTGACAGCACCGGCGAGTATCGGGGCCGCCCAATCGGCGAGCCCTTCCTGGGCGAACTGGGACATGATCAGCGTCCTTCTCGTATCAAGAGGAAATGGCGGCTGCGATACGCGAGGCGTGCTGACCGGGCGATCTCGGCCGTTCGGCCAGCACGCGCAGGATCAGCCCAGGCAGACGTCGGTATCGAAGTACTTGTTCGAGAGCGCCGTGCAGGTGCCGTCCGCGTAGACCTGGTGGATGGCGCCATCGAGTGCCTCTTTCAGCGCGCCATCTTCCTTGCGTACCCCGATACCGGCCCCGATGCCGTAGGCCTCGTGCTGAGGCGTGGTCGCCTTGATCTCGAAGTTGCTGGCCTCGTCACGCTTGACCAGTGCGCTCATGGCGATCTCGTCGGCCAGAATCACGTCCACGCGCCCGGACAGCAGGTCACTGTTGACCTGCTCCTGCTGATCATAGAGACGCACATCGACGCCGGTGCTGCGCAGCGCTCTACGGGCGAAGTTGGCATGGGTGGTCGCCGCCTGGGTACCGAGAATCTTGCCGTCGAGGCCGTCCGGAATCTCGAGCTCGAGATCCTTGGCGGCCACGTAGGCACCCGGCGAGTTGTAGTAGGGGATGCTGAAGTCGATGACCTTCTCGCGGGCCTTGGTGATGGTCATCGAATTCATGATCATGTCGATGCGACCGGCCTTCAGCGAAGGAATGATGCCGCTCCAGCCGGTCGGGGTGATCTCGCATTCACGCTGCATGGCGTCACAGATCGCCTCGGCCAGCTCGACCTCGAAGCCGGTCCACTCACCGCTGGCAGAGGTGTAGGTAAAGGGCGGGTAAGGTTCGGCGGAGATACCGACCTTGAGGGTGTCGGCGGCATGCACCTGAGCGGCGCCCAGCGTCAGTCCCCCCATCATCAATGCACCGGCCAGCTTGCGCAGCGCAGAGGTGGAAGCAGAAGTGGAAACAGAAGTGGAAACAGAGTCAGAACGCGTCCCGCGTGCGGTCAGTGAAGGGGTATTGGCAGCGAATCCAGCGTCGTTCATCAAGGTCATCAGGCCATCTCCTGGCTGTTGTTGTGGGTCCATCTACGTCATGGCGGGGAGGTCCATGACGGGGTGTTGCAGGCGGGCTCAGGCCGCCGGTGCAATGAAGCGGCGGCAGCGCTCGTGCTCGGTCTGCTCGAAGACCTCCTCGGGACTTCCGGCCACGCCTACCCTGCCCTCATCGAGAAACACGATCTGATCGGAGACTTCTCTGGCGAAGGCCATCTCGTGGGTCACCATCAGCATGGTGCGGCCCTCATCGGCGAGGCTGCGGATGACGCCGAGCACTTCACTGACCCGCTCCGGGTCCAGCGCCGAGGTCGGTTCATCGAAGAGCAGCACGCGCGGCTCCATCGCCAGCGCACGCGCAATCGCGACCCGCTGCTGCTGGCCGCCGGAGAGAAAGGCCGGATAGCTGTCGGCGCGTTCCAGCATGCCGACACGCTCCAGATAGTGCTCCGCGATGCGTGTCGCCTCGCGGCGTGACATGCCCTTCACGCGCATCGGCGCCTCGGTGACATTGCCGAGCACGGTCAGGTGCGGCCACAGATTGAACTGCTGGAAGACCATGGTGACCTTGGAGCGCAGGCGCTGGATCTGACGACGATCCAGCCCGATGAGGCCGCCGCGGCTGTCGCGGTCGAAGCGCACATGCTCATCGGCGATCGACAGCTCGCCCCGGTCGGGGCGCTCGAGCAGGTTCATGCAGCGCAGCAAGGTGCTCTTGCCGGAGCCACTGGCGCCGATGATGGTGGTGACGGTGCCTTCCTTCACGCGCAATGACACGTCGTGCAGCACCGCCAGATCACCGTAGTGCTTGACGATGTTGCTGGCTTCGACGACGACCCGATTCGAGGCAGCACGCGCGGGTCTTGCCTGGCCGTCCGGGCGCGCCTGCTGAGGCTGGGAGATGCCTTCACTGTCTGCATTCATCGAGCGGGTCATGGGAGATACGTTCGAGGGCGAGATAGTCATGAGCGACTCACAAGTGGGTGGCTGTGGCTGGCGTGAAATGAGCAATCGTGCGGCCGATAGCGGCGTGACGCACCCTGCTGGTGCAGAGTGATGCTGCCGAGCCTGACGGATGATGCGCGGATGACGCCTCTCTTGCCGCCACGGGCCACGGTGGGCTGTGCAACCGGCGATCGAGCTGCAATCGAGCGAACGACTATTGATACACTTGTATAGCAAGAGACGTTCCACATTGCGACTTTCCACGCCAGGGGCACGGCAAGCAGGGTCGTGATTCACGGATTGCACGCCTTGGACGCAACAAGACCTGGGCGAGAGCCATCCCTCGGCTCCCGCCCAGGCCGTCAAGGTGGCAGCAAGGCTACGTCAGCCTTGCAGGCTGGCCTTCACGGCAGCCAGGGCATCCTCGCCATCGCGTGTAGTCACGCCAGCGAGAAACTCCGCCAGCCGATCTGGATTGGCGACAAGCCAGTCGTGCGCCACCTCATCGAGGTCACGCTCCTTGAGGCTGTAGTCGAGGATGAAGGCACTCTGCTCTTCGGAGCTGAAGACCAGCTGATCGAGGAAGCGAGCGAGGTTGGGGTTGGCTTCGGCGTAGGCGGTGCGCACCACGGTCTTGACGTCACTGGCGCCATTGTCGGGGCCGAACACCGACTCAGGATCTTCCAGGATGTGGGTGTCGAATTCCGGCACCATCCAGTGCGGTGTCCAGCCGTAGAAGGCGATCCAGCGTTGCTCGCGCTGAGCGGCACGCACCTCACTTAGCATGCCGGGCGTCGAGGACTCCATCGCATCCCAGTCGCCCAGGCCATAGACATCATCGTCGATGGCTCCATTGAGCATGTCGCTGACGGTGGAGCCGCTTTCGATGGAGTAGACGGTCTCGTCGAATCGCTCGGCGTGGGCGGCAAGGTCCGCAGCGCTGTGGATGCCGGCCTCGTAGACATAGCCCGGCACCGCGAAGCCCATGCGGGCGCCGGTGACGTTGTTGCCGAGATCGGTGATCGCGCCGGCGGCCATGGCCGCGTCATAACTGTCCTTCTGAGCAGGCAGCCAGCCAGCGAGGAAGGCGTCACTGTCGCCGGTGGTCAGGGTGTTGTAGCCGACGGTGGAGCTGACCTCCTGTCGCTCCACGTCGTAACCCAGCGGGGCGAGAATCTGGGCGACGATCTCGCTCTTGACGGTGACGCCGGGCCAGGGCGGCACGATCAGCGTCAGCTCGTCATCCTTGTCCTGGGCGGGGGTTGCCAGGCTTGCCGTACTGAGCAACAGGGTCGCGAGGGCAAGCAGGCCACGGCGGGCGCCGTGCTTCGTCGTACATGTCAGGGGGTACGGGGTGGTGGTCATCGTGTCTGTCCTTGTCGGTTCCGGTCGCGCCGGGCCTTGTTGTTGTCGGGGCTGAAAGGTTTCGTGGATGGCGGTCGTCGTGCGTGTCCATCGCTCGCGGCGCTGTCATGGTCGGGTGCTTGCGTCTCCTCCGCCCTGCCGCCCCGCTGGCTGCGTCGCAAGAGATTGCTTCAAGAGAGTTCTATCCTCCGGCGGAGTGCGCCTTCAGCGAGCACTGGCCTGCCTGCTCGGCGCTGGTTCAAGTGCTGTCTCAAGTGCTGGCTCCGGCACCAGATCCGGCAAGCCGCCGAAGGGCGCGCGTCCCATCACGCGCTCCAGCATCGGGATGAAATGCTCCAGCGGCAGGGTGTCGTATTCGGGATCGAAGCTGGTCTGGTCCCACTCGTCACAGAAGCGCACAGTGCGCTCATAGGCGGGATGCCCGGCATGTGCCTCGCGGGCGTGGCGGTCCTGACCGAAGAATTCGCGGTAGTGATAGCCCTGGAACAGCTCGTGATGACGAATCATCCAGGTGTTCAGCGGGTCGATGAAGGGCTCGAGAATACCGGCGGCGATCTCGGCATGATTGGCCGGTGCCAGATCATCGCCGATGTCATGCAGCAGCGCGCAGACCACCATCTCCTCATCGGCACCATCACGCAACGCGCGGGTAGCGGTCTGCAGGCAATGTTCGTAGCGATCGACTGGATAGCCGTGGTGATCGCCCTTGAGCCGCCCCAGGTGTTCCAGCACACGCCGGCAGGCATCGGACTGATATTCCCGGAAGCGCGCATCGATCAGCGCCCACTCGGCATGCGTGCTTTCCTCGAAACTGCGGAAGCGGGCCTGTTCGCTCATGCGCTGGCCTCCTCATTGGCGAACTGACCGTCGCGCTGTCCCTCGAGTTGACCGGCGAGCTGATCGGCCAGCAGCAGACGGCGGCTGGCGGTAGAATCGCGGTCCACGTAGCCCTGGCGCATATGGCGGATGCCGCCCTCCAGCTGGAAGGCGCTGCGACCATGGAACAGCCGATAGTTGTCCATGATCAGCATCTGGCCCGGTGCCAGCTTGAGGTGCAGCGTGAAGTCGTCACCGGAGATCAGGCGATAGAACGCCTGGCGGGCAGCATAGTAGCGACGCAGGGTCGCGCCGGGCAGCGCCGGTACCCGCTCGGTGCGGTTGGAGAAACGTACTCGGGCGACCTGGCCACGGCTGTCCAGCTCGATCAGCGGGCCTTCGCTCTCCAGACGCGTGGTGGCGTCGTGGTAGCGGAAGCCGGGACTGACCTCTGTCAGGCAGGCGAAGGCCTCGGGGTCTTCACGGCGCAGGTGCTCCGCCGCGCTGAAGCCATCCACCAGCATGCTGTCGCCGCCCTGGGCCGCGTTGCGCAGGCAGTGAAGCCAGATATAACCCGGAATCGGGTCGCGGTAGGGATTGTCGGTATGCGGCTCCAGCCCGCGCTGGGTCATCGTGAGGTCATAGGCATTGGCGACGGATTTCACATCGGCGATACCGCCCCAGTTGGTGCGTCGCAGCGGCCCGATACGGTGGATCAGCCCCTGCATGCCGTCCTCCGTGTCCGGCACGCCGCTGACCCGCACGAAGCCGAAGCGCTGCAACTGCTCGAGCATGTCCAGCAGTGCCGCGTCATCCTCCAGCGCTGCAGCGAAGTCGGCCTCGGGCAGCTGGGCGAGGCTCCCCTGCCAGAAGATCATGCCCTGATAGGCCTCACACGGCTGACACTCCGCCAGCAGGGCCGCCAGCGAGAAGCTCGCCGCATGGCCGTCACTGAAGGCCAGCGACAGCGTATCGCCATCCAGCTGCGCCTGAGTCAGGCTCAGGTCCAGCGGCAGGTCCGCCGCCTCGATCAGGCGCTGACCGGTGAGGGAATCGAGTGTCGTCTCATCGGGACTCCGCTCTCGCAGCCAGAGCGCCTCGAGGGTCAGATCGCCCTCGGCGTGGCTCAGATGCAGTTGTTGTCCATGGTCTTTCAGGCTGACGGAATGCGGTCTGCTGGGCACTCGATGATCTCCACGGCTGAGGGAGCGGCACTTTTGTCTTACCGGGCAGGTGCCTGCTCGCGGATGCTGGTGCGACGCTGAGTCTCCCTTTACCTTAATCACTTCAGCCAAAGCAGATTGATGGAATTGGACGTATATTTGATCAAATTGGCCATATGTCAGACCAGCAGACGACAACAAGCGGCCGTGGCAATGCCACGGCCGCTTGTGTTGTCAAACGTCTGTCAGGAGATCAGTCGCTCAGGTGCAGCACCTGACCATTGAGGGAACGCCCGGCGCCACCGGCCAGAAAGCGCGCGCATTCCGCCACGGCGTCCGGTCGGCTGCCCTCGGGGCACAATAGATTGGCGCGTACCTTGTCCGGCGCGCGTGATGCCAGCCGCTGGATCAGCTCACTCAGCGCCGCCTGTGCCATGGCAGTGCCGTGATGGTCCCGAGAGGACAGCTGCGAGGACGGCGACGGCTGCGAGGGCAGCGGTGGTGCCACGGCCAGCAGGCGTCCGCCGTGGCGCAACATGCGCGCACAGGCCGCCTTGAGCAAGGCGCCGGGGCCGGCGACCTGCGCGACCAGACACGCCTCCAGCGACTGCCCGGCCATGGCCTGAGGTGGCATGCAGACCAGCACATCGAGGCGCCCGAGACGCGCCACCAGTGTCTCGAAGCAGCCCTCGCCGACCACCTGGCCGAAGCGGTCCGACTGCTCGCCGCCCAATGCATCCAGCACGCGTTCGAGGTCCGCCGGCGCGGTGCCCATCAGGGCGATGATGGCACCATCTTCCAGGAAGGTGCGCGCCATGGCCTCCAGCCACTCCCCCTGCCCCGCGATCAATACCCTGCGTCGTGGCAGCATCTCATTCTCCCTGATAGAACCTCCGCCGGGTCGCCCCGGCGTGCCTCACGCCGTACTGTGCCGCTCTTCTCACCCAGACATCACCTCCCTGTGATGCCTCAGTGGCGTGCGTCAGGGCATCAGCCCCGGCAGCCACAGCACCAGCGCCGGGAACAGCATGCACAGGGTCAGACCCGCCAGCTGCAGGCCGACGAAGGGCAGAATCGAGCGATAGATGGTGCCGATGGATACCTGCCCGGCGGTGATGCCCTTGAGATAGAACAACGCATAGCCGAAGGGCGGCGTCAGGAAACTCGTCTGCAGGTTGATGGCGACCAGAATCGCGAACCACACCAGCAGACCCTGGCCGGAAAGCCCAAGCCCGAAGTCCAGCGCCTCGACCACCGGCGCCACCAGCGGCAGCACCACGAAGCTGATCTCGATCCACTCGAGGAAGAAGCCGAGCACGAAGATCAGCCCCATCAGCAGCAACAGCAGGCCGTAGGGCCCAAGGCCGGTGCCGGTGATGACATCCTCGATCAGGTAGTCGCCGCCGAGGCGCTTGAAGACCACCGAGAAGCAGGTCGCGCCGATGACGACGAACAGGATCATCGCGCTGGTCCGCGAGGTATCGCGCAGCGTGTTGCGCAGGGTGGAGAAGGACAGTCCGCCCATCACCAGCGCCAGCAGCAGACTGCCGCCCGCGCCGATGGCCGCGGCCTCGGTGGGCGTGGCGATACCGGTCATGATCGACCCCAGCACCGCGACGATCAGCACCATCGGGCCGAGCAGGTCGCGCAGCAATGCCAGCGGCAGCGGTGTCTTGTCGGTGCCGAGCAGCGACTGGTCCGGCAGCGGTGCCCAGTCCGGGCGCAACTTGGCGGTGATCAGCAGATAGGCGACGTAGAGCGCGCCGAGCATCAGCCCCGGAATCAGCGCCGCCTTGAACAGCGCACCCACCGAGATCTGCAGGATGGAGCCCATCAACACCAGCATGATCGAGGGCGGAATCAGGATACCCAGGGTGCCGGAGGCCGCGATGACCCCGCAGGCCATCTCGGCCTTGTAGCCCTGCCCCAGCATCACCGGCAGCGCCAGCAGGCCCAGCATGACCACCGAGGCACCGATGATGCCGGTACTCGCGGCCATCACCACGCCCAGCAGTGCCACCGAGACGGCCAGACCGCCATGCACGCGGCCGAACAGCCGCTGCAGCGTCATCAGCAGATTGCGCGCCACGCCGGAGCTTTCCAGCATCAACCCCATGAACACGAACAGCGGAATCGCGATCAGCAGCCAGTTCTCGATCACGCCACCGAAGATGCGCGAGCCGACGGTGCCGAGAAACGGCAGCGGAATGTCGCCGATGAAGGCGAACAGGATGCCCAGCCCGCCGAGCAGAAAGGCCACCGGGTAGCCGGAGAAGATACCGATCAGAAGTGCCACCACCATGGCGATGGGCAAGGCGTATTCAGCGAGCATTGTCATGGCTCCCGTCTGCATGATTCTGGGGTGCCGTGGCGTCGGTTGTCGCTTGCGCAGCATTCTGCTGATCCGCAAGGCCGGCCAGACTGGCAATCTCGTGGTCTTTCAGGCGCTCAGGGGTGCGCGCCGGGTCGAACAGGCAGGCCAGATTCTCGAAGATCTGCCCCAGCGCACCGAGGGCGAGGAACACCAGCCCCGTCGGCAGCATCGCCTTGATCAGATAACGGTCCACCAGGCCGCCATAGTTGGACTTCTCGCCGGACATGTAGGACATGGTGACGAAGTGCTTGGACAGCCAGGCGATCAGCAGGCAGAAGGGGATCAGCATGATGAGGTGGCCGAGGATATCGACCACGGCGCGTCCGCGCGGCGAGAGGCGCTGATAGAACAGGTCGACCCGCACATGCGTATCGCTGTGCAGGGCATAGGTGCCACCAAATAGCGTCAGCAGACCGAACAGGTGCCACTGCAACTCGGTGACGGAATTGATGGTGATCGCGGTGCCGAACAGCAGCACGTCGGGCGACCCCCAGTTGGCGATTTCATTGATGCCCAGGGCGTTGAGCGTGACGGTGGTGAGCACGGCCAGGATGATCGCCAGACCCAACCAGCTGGTCAGGCGACCCACCCAAAGCCCCAGGCCGACCAGCGGTCGGCCCAGGGCGTCACACACCGCCCCGCCCTGTGCCCGCCAGGGCGCAAGGCGGGGGTCGGTCATTGGGCGCTACCCTCGTCAGCGTTGTCTGCCTGCTTCATGGCCATCGGCTGCGGCATGGCCTGCAGCTCGTACCATTCGTCGATCAGAGCGGCGTGCTTCATCAGTGAATCGTAGGCCTTGGCGAAGTCAGGATTGGTCTGCTTCTCTTCGGCCAGCACTTCACCCCAGGCTTCCTGCAGCGCGGTCATTACCGGTTCCGGGAAGCGCTTGACCTCGACACCCTTCTCCTCGAGCTCGTGGATCGCACGTACCTGAGCCGGCGGCGCTTCGGCCATCGCCCACTGCAGGGTCGCGCGGCAGGCAGTCTGGAACTGCGCCTTGCGCTCATCGCTGTAGCTGTCCCACACCTGCTGGTTGATCAGCAGCGAGAACCAGCTGGCGCTCTGGTGCCACCCCGGGAAGTAGTAATACTTGGCGACTTCATTGAAGCCCATCGCCTGATCGACCTGCGGCACCGAGAACTCGGTGGCATCGACCCGGCCACGCTCCAGCGCGAGGTAGATCTCGCTGCCCGGCACCAGCTGGGTGGAAGCGCCCAGCTTGTTGAGCACCTTGGCGCCGAGGCCGGAGATGCGCATCGACAGGCCCTTGAAGTCCTCCGGCGAGTTGATTTCCTTGTTGTACCAGCCGCCGGTTTCCTGCGGCGAGATGAAGCACGGCAGCACCTTCACGCCGTAGGGGTCGTAGGCGGCCTGCACAAGCTCGGTACCCTCACCGGCCCACATCCAGGACATGAAGGCTTCCGGGCTCGGGCCGAACGGCAGTGCGCCGTAGAGGTTGGTGATCGGCACCGTGCCGGCCCAGTAGCCCATCCAGTCCCAACCGGCCTGTACCGCACCGGAGGAGACGGAGTTGAAGACTTCGAAGGCCGGAACGAGATCGCCCGGTTCGTGCACGCGCAGGCCGACCTCGCCGCCGGTCGCGCTCTTGAGTTCCTCTGACAGCCGCACGGCACCGGCGCCGAGGAAGTTCTTGGTCGAGAAGGTACTGGCGACGTCGAGCTGTTTCGGCCCTTCCGCCTGAGCCGGCGCGGCGGCCATCAAGGTGGTGGTGGCCACGGCCGCCGCAATGGCAGCTCCGAGGCGCAGGCGGCGGGTCGGCGTCGATTGATACGGCGTGGCGTGTTGCGACATGGTGCGGCTCCCTGATTTGTTGTTGTGCTCGCTGGTTGTACGGCTTGTGGCTTGCTGGACATGAACCACGTTGCAAGATGACGCTTACGTCAACTTACCCGAAGACAACGCAAGCGGCTGACCACGCCACAACAACGTCAATGATTTCAGAGAGCTACGAGAACAAGGCCCGCGAGAACCGACCCACCGCGCGCTGCGCGGCAGTATCGGCTCACGACAGCGTCCGGAAAACCGGACACTTCGGTCGCCGAGGCTGCGACCAAGGTCGCGCGCTGTCATGCAGTCTGTCTACGACTCCAGTCGAATATGCCGATAGAGGAATGCAGACCCCACGCGGGTGTGCAGGCCATGAGGTGACGGGAAACGCAAAGCATCCGGAATTCCGGTCACCGACCGAATTTCCGGACGCTCTGGCCACTCATTGGGGAGGAAAGATGGAATGTCTGTCGATCAGGGCGCTTCGGCCAATAGCCCATGCCGGTTGAGCTTCTCGTAGAGCGAGGACTTGGCGATGCCGAGCTGACGGGCGGCACGGGTGCGATTGCCCTCGGCAGCGCGCAGCGCATCCTCGATCAGCTGGCGCTCCGCCTGGGCCATCGCCTCACGCAGCGAGGCCGGTGTGGTGTGTGGTTCCCGGGCGGTTGTGGACGACTCGGGCGCTGAAGCGGGTGTGGACAAGTCGCTTTGATGGGTAACGCCATGCCGGGCACCGATGGCATCCGGGAGATCGGTCGGTTGGATATGGCTGCCGCCCAGATAGAAGGCGGCTTCGAGCACGTTTTCCAGCTCGCGCACATTTCCGGGCCAGTGATGGGCACACAGGCGCTCGAGGGCGGCTTCGGAGAGCATCGGCGGGCGGCGGCCACTGCGTCGCGCCAGGCGTGACAGCAGGTGCGTGGCCAGGGACGGCAGGTCGTCGCGGCGCTCGCGCAGTGGCGGTACCTCCAAGGGCACCACATTGATGCGATAGAAGAGGTCTTCGCGGAATTCGCCGCTCTCGACCAGCGCTTCCAGCGGACGGTGAGTCGCGGCGATGACACGGACATCGACGCTGACCAGACGGGTCGCGCCGACCGCCTCGACCTCGCGGTCCTGCAGCACGCGCAGCAGCTTGGCCTGCATCGCCAGCGGCATGTCACCGACCTCATCGAGAAACAGCGTGCCGCCATCCGCGAGCTGGAACTTGCCGGGCTTGCCGCCACGCTTGGCGCCAGTGAAGGCGCCTTCTTCATAGCCGAACAGCTCCGCTTCCAGCAGCGCTTCGGGAATCGCTGCGCAGTTGAGCTTGATGAAGGGGCCCTTGGCACGCGCCGAGCTGCGGTGCAGCGCATGGGCATACAGCTCCTTGCCGGTGCCGGACTCGCCACGGATCAACACCGAGGCGCCGCCGGGGGCGATCTTGCGCACCTTGCAGGCCAACTCCCGCATCGCGGGCGAATCGCCGATGATGTCACTCAGCTGCCAGCGGGCGCCGTTGGGGGATTCCAGCGCCTGACGGTAGTAGTCCACCTCCGCTTCCAGCGCCTGAACCTGAGCATTCACCTGCCGCCATTCCCAGGTGTCGTGATAGAGCACCGAGCCGATGGCGCCGATCAGCTCGCCGTCGCGGAAGATGGGGTAACGGTGGGCAATCATGTGGTGGCCACGAATCAACTGCAGTTGGGCCAGCTCCGCGCGCCCGCTCTCCAGCACCTCGTGCATGCGGGTGTTCTCGATCACCTCGCTGACATCACGTCCCAGCACCTCGTCGGCATCCACATCCAGAAACTCGGCATAGGGCGCATTCAGAAACTGGATACCGCCCTGGGCATCCACCACCACCACCCACTCCTCCACCGCATCCATCGCGGCACGCAGCAACTCGCGGCGCCCCCGCTCGACATGAATCGAGGTGGCAGGTGAATCGTTGCGCAGCGGGGCAGCCGCCTTCGCTTCCCCTGCCGCACCTGATACAGGCATCTGCTGAGCCATCACCGCTCTCCCTTGGCGTGTCCGATCATCGTGGGTAGCCGTCATGCTGCCACCAACACCCGCCGGATCTGATTGTTATGAGCTGCGCCATCACGCAGCCAGCGTCCGGAAAACCGGACACCACCCACAGCATCGGCCTACCACCGCCAAGGATCAACGTAGCCAGTGGTCGTAGAAGCTACAAATAACACAAATAAAATGCTATAAATTTCATTTAAAATTCAGGTAGGTATAAAAATGCATATAAAAGTCTTTCAAGAAGGTGACGACTACATATGGATCCCAGTGGCAAAAGGTAAAACTAAAAATACGGCGAGACCCTTCCTACCTTTTAAGGGAATTGAAGGAAAGTACCGTCATGGTTACAAGGCAGCTCCACTAGAAGACAAATACACAACAGCCATAAAATCAATTCAGACTGCATATTTAAATAACGAAAGAAAAACATTTAAAGTAAACAAAGCTAAAAACAAAAATGAATCGCAGCATAAAGCTCGCTGGAGAAATTGTGATAAAAAAAACGCTCCCTTACTCTCGCCATCTTTAGGCTGGATTAATATTAAGATGCTGGATATAAAAAGAATTACGGACGAGTGGATATACAATCATTTTAAAAACACAGAAAAGAAATATATTGACTTAAGCAAAGAAACAATAGAAGAAATGTTACTAGATCGAGAGAAACTTATTCTAACAGCATCAAAAATCCCCTTTCAGGAATTAACTCCCCCTCCTAGAGGAAAAATAAAGCCAATAGAGAAAAAAGTAACAATTACGCAATATTACAGAGATCCTAAAGTCGTCGCGTATATTCTTAAAGAGTCCAATGGTAAATGCGAATGCTGCGGCAGAAATGCACCATTCCAAAACTCTGATGGCTATCCATACCTAGAAGTACATCATGTTGAAATGCTAGCTTCTGGAGGCAGAGATACAATTGACAATACAATAGCGATATGTCCGAACTGCCATAAAGAGCTACACTATGGAAAAAATGCACATAAACTTAAAGATGAACTATATAAAAAAATCAGTCGACTTAAAAACAAACTAGATACATTATAGAGAGTGATCTATGTGGCCTAAAGATAAGCGCGAATGGAAAATGCTTACATTATTCCTAAGTTGCATCGCATTCGGCGCTATAAGCTCTATAACCTTAAAAGACATACAATGGTTTGAAAGATCATGATCACTTATTATCGTGTTGTCGCTTTGCTTTTTTTGGCGGGACCATATAGATAGCTATGAGAAAGAAACAGAAGAAATAATAGAGAAAGAAAACAAGTTCAAAAACAGCACTATATCATTAGCCAAGATCAATCAGATTGAAAACCCAGAATACGTTGTGCATTTTCGTTATGATATCGAGGCTCGAAAACGAACAGCTAGAAAGAAAAGAAAAAGATATTCCAATATAGAGATTATGCTCGGCATTGTTGGTACGGTAATATGGGGTTATGGAGGACCTTTCGTAACATTGATATTATAACTTACATTTAAACAATTATGACCTTCCAGCGTCGCTGGAAGGTCATGGCTTCTTGATCAAATCAAATTTTAGTGAGCTTCTTCCCAGTTGTCGCCTTGCTCGACTTCGACGAGCAGCGGGACGTCGAGGGAGGCGGCGTTCTGCATGCGCTGTGCGACGTCTTTCATGAAGTCTTCGACCTGCGCTTCGGCGACTTCGAAGACGAGTTCATCGTGTACCTGCATGACCATCATGGCGTCGTACGCCTTGTCACCGTCATTGCCCGCCAGCCAGGCGTCCACGTCGATCATGGCGCGCTTGATGATGTCGGCGGCGCTGCCTTGCATCGGGGCGTTGATGGCGGTGCGCTCGGCGGCAGCACGACGCGCATGATTGCGCGAGCCGATTTCCGGCAGGTAGAGGCGACGGCCGAAGATGGTCTCGACGTAGCCCTGCTCGGCGGCGAGCTGACGCGTGTCTTCCATGTAGGTGGCGACGCCCGGATAACGCTCGAAGTAGCGCTCGATGTAGGTCTTGGCCTGGCCGGGGTCGATATCCAGCTGACGCGAGAGGCCCCAGGCGGACATGCCGTAGATCAGCCCGAAGTTGATGGCCTTGGCGCTGCGACGCTGATCACTGCTGACCTTCGCTTCCTCGGTGCCGAAGACTTCCGCGGCGGTGGCAGCATGCACGTCACGATTCTCGGCGAAGGCCGAGAGCAGGCCCTTGTCACCGGAGAGGTGCGCCATGATGCGCAGCTCGATCTGCGAGTAATCCGCCGCGACGATGCGATAGCCGGGGCGCGCGATGAAGGCCTGACGGATACGACGGCCCTCGTCACTGCGCACCGGAATGTTCTGCAGGTTCGGGTCTGACGACGACAGGCGGCCCGTGGCGGTGACAGCCTGATGGTAGCTGGTGTGCAGGCGGCGCGTGGTCGGGTTGACCAGCTGCGGCAGCTTGTCGGTGTAGGTGCTCTTGAGCTTGGTCATGCCGCGATGACGCATGATCAGCTTGGGCAGCGGGTAGTCCAGCGCCAGCTCCTCAAGCACCGCTTCGGCGGTGGACGGTGCACCCTTGGGGGTCTTCTTCTTGACCGGCAGCTTCTGCTCCTCGAAGAGGATCTCGCCCAGCTGCTTGGGGGAAGAGAGGTTGAACTCGCGGCCCGCCAGCTCGAATGCCTGCTTCTCGATGTCGTGGATCTGCTCGGTCAGCTCACGCGTCTGAGCGTGCAGGCGCTCGGGGTCGATCGCGACGCCGTTGCGCTCGATGCGCGCCAGCACCGGTATCAGCGGGTATTCGTAATCACGCAGTACCTCGCCCAGGCGTCCCAGCTTCTCGATGCGCGGCATCAGCAGCGCGGCGAGGCGCAGGGTGATGTCGACATCCTCACAGGCATACGGCATCGCCTCTTCCAGCGCGATCTGATCGAACGTCAGCTGCTTGGCGCCCTTGCCGGCGATGTCGGTGAAGCTGATGGTGCTCTCGCCCAGATACTTGAGCGCCAGCGAGTCCATGTCGTGACGGGTCGCGGTGGAGTTGAGCACGTAGGACATCAGCATGGTGTCGGCCAGCGGGCCGGCCACCGCGATGTCATAGCGCGCCAGCACCTCGATGTCGTACTTGAGGTTCTGGCCGATCTTGGTGATGGCGGTGTCGGCGAGAATCGGCGTCAGCGCTTCCAGCACGGCCTGACGCTCCAGCTGCGCAGGGGCATCCAGATAGCTGTGGGCAACGGGAATGTAGACGGCCTCGCCGACTTCCAGCGCCATGCCGATGCCGACGATCTCGGCTTCCATGTAGTTGAGGCTGGTGGTCTCGAGGTCGAAGCACAGCGAGGTGGCGTTGCGCACGCGCTCGAGCCACGCATCCAGCTCGGCCTGCTCGGTGATGGCGCGGTAGTTGCGCTCCTCACGTGGCGGCAGCGCATCGGGCATCTCGTCGCCCTCTTCCGCCGCTTCCAGATCAGGGGTTGGCGCAGTGGCGGTCTTGCCCTTGCCTGAGGCCTTTTCAGCGACCGGCGCGATGCTGTCACCGAACAGGTCACTGCCGGCGACCCCGCTGTCCTTCTCGTCAGCATGCGGCGTGGCCGCCATGTCGCCGCCTTCCAGCAGCTCCTTCAGCCAGGCCTTGAACTCCATCTCGCGATAGAGCTCGACCAGCGCTGCGGTATCCGGCGCGGCGATGGCGAGGTCATCCAGGCCATATTCCAGCTCGCAGTCCAGCTTGATGGTGGCGAGGCGATAGGAGAGATAGGCATCTTCACGATGCGCTTCCATCTTCTTGGCCAGGGTCTTGGCGCCACGGAAGCTGAGCGTCTTGATGCGATCGAGATCGCCGTAGATGGTGTCGAGGCCGCCTTCCATGCCCTGCAGCAGGCCCAGCGCGGTCTTCTCACCCACGCCCGGCACGCCGGGGATGTTGTCGACCTTGTCGCCCATCAGCGCGAGGAAGTCGATGATCAGGTTCGGCGGAATGCCGAACTTCTCGGTGACGCCGTCCACATCCAGCGTCTCGTTCTTCATGGTGTTGACCAGGGTGATGTGCTCGTTCACCAGCTGGGCCATGTCCTTGTCGCCGGTAGAGATGACGGCGTCACGCCCGGCTTCGGTCGCCATGCGCGCCAGGGTGCCGATGACGTCATCGGCCTCGACACCTTCCACGCACAGCAGTGGCAGGCCAAGGGCACGCACGCAGGCATGCAGCGGCTCGACCTGCAGGCGCAGGTCATCCGGCATCGGCGGACGCTGGGCCTTGTACTCGGGGTACATGTCGTCGCGGAAGGTCTTGCCCTTGGCATCGAAGACCACTGCCATGGGGCTGTCCGGGTACTGGCGAATCAGGCTCTTGAGCATGTTGATCACGCCCTTCACCGCGCCGGTGGGCAGGCCCTTGGAGGTGGTCAGCGGCGGCAGAGCATGAAAGGCACGATAGAGATAGGAAGATCCATCGACGAGAACGATCGGCGTGGCGGCCATGAGCAGTCGCATCCGTAGGCTGAAGGGTGAGCTTGGGGCAAGCAGAGTCGGGGCCGAAAACCTCTCGGCAGCTATGGCTGTCATGATACGCAAGGGCTGCGGCGAGGCACAGTCGCCACCCTCGGCGCGTGTGTCTTCTGCGCCCGGCATTGATGGCGGGAAGTCGTGCACACTGCCCGCAAGGGACGTAAACTGCGCCCATCAGGCAAGGTTTCAGGCCAGCGCCGATTCGCTTGTCTTCTGCACAGATACGCATCGTGCTCTTGCTTGCAGACCCCTTGCTCACAGAACTTTCGCACGCGGAACCTGAGACAGGCTGCGCTTGTGTAAAGGAGGATTGTCATGCGCTCGACTGCTTCCATTGCTCCGCATTCCCTGCTGCGCCTGCCCACGCTGCTGGCCACCGGGCTGCTGCTGGCCGTCACCGCCCTGAGTGCGCCGCTGGCCGTCGCCGAGAGCGAGACCCCCAAGCCGCAGATCACCAGCCGTCAGCAGGATGACCGCCAGCTGCGCGAATACCGCGTCAATGGCCATCTCTATGCCATCGAGATCATCCCCAAGGGCGGCGCGCCCTTCTTCCTGCTCGACAGTGACGGCAACGGCAACTTCATCAAGTCCAGCGTCACCAGTGCCAACCAGCTCAAGGTACCCGGCTGGGCATTGAAAAAGTGATAAGCTCGGCATCTGGTTCACGCGAGAGCTGAACCAGCAGCGACAGGCGTCACGCCCGCGGCATATCGCTTGCCCCCGGGCGTGGCGGTATCCTTCCTGCATACCTACAACAACTCCTGTCAGCGCATTGCCGCCGCTTCGCTCCGGCGGCGCGCCACTGGCGGGGCGGACACATTTCGGCGAGAAGAGTCACCCATGGCAGTCTTTACCCCCCTGAGCGACGCTCAGGTCGCAGAATTTCTGGCAGAGTACGACGCAGGCACACTGACATCGCTTGAGGATGTCGCGCACGGCACCGAGAACTCGACCTTCTTCGTCACCACCGAGCGCCGCGAGATGGTGCTGACCCTGTTCGAGCAGGGCGAGCATGCGGAACTGCCTTTCTTCGTCGAGCTGCTCGACTTCCTCGCCAGCCACAAGCTGCCGGTGCCGGGCCCGCTGCACGACCGCGACGGCCAGGCGCTCAAGGTGCTGGCAGGCAAGCCGGCGCTGCTGTTCCCGCGTATGCCGGGCAGCTGGCCGGTCTCGCCCAACGTGGCACAGTGCCGCGAGATCGGCGCGGCGCTGGGGCGCATGCATGCCGTCTCGCAGCACTTCACCGGCCACCGCCCCAACACCCGTGACCTGCATTGGATCAAGCCGATGCACCACAAGGTGCTGGCGTATCTGAGCCCGGAAGACCAGGCGCTGATGGCCGACGAGATCGATGTCTGCGAAGACGTCTTCAGTGGTGTCGAGCTGCCGCAGGGCGCGCTGCACGGCGACCTGTTCCGCGACAACACCCTGTTCGACGGCGATCGCCTCGGCGGCATCATCGACTTCTACAACGGCTGCACCGGCGACCTGATCTTCGATCTGTCGATTCTGGTCAATGACTGGTGCTCCAATGACGATGGCCGTCTGGACCAGGCGCGTTATGACGCCCTGCTCAGCGCCTATCTCGCCGAGCGCCCGATGAATGCCGACGAACGCCGTCTGTGGCCGAGCATGCTGCGCATGACCGCGCTGCGCTATTGGCTGTCACGCCTGCTGGTGGTCTACGTGGACCCGCCCGCCCACAACCTGACGCCGAAGGACCCGGCGCAATACCGCCAGCTGCTGGGTCGGCGCATCGAGGAAGGCGCTCTGCCGCTGCCCGAGGCCACACAACCGGCCTGATCGGCATCTTGCGTACTGACCGAGTCGTCAAAGCAATTGCCTGCTGGCCCCCAGCAGGCATAATGCGCCCTCTGAGCGCCCGCATTCCTGCGGGCGTCATTGTCTTCTCCGACGCTGCCCACATCTGTTGAGCACCGCCGGGCTTGCCTTCACGCCGTCCATCTCCGGAGACCGCGATGACCTCCTTTGCAGCCGAAGCACGCCGCACCTACAACATCGACCAGTGGGGCAGTGGCTATTTCGACGTGGGCCAGGATGGCCTGACACTGGTGCGCCCGCATGGCGAGCCGGGCACGCCTGCGCTGCCACTGATCTCGCTGATCGACAAGGCGCGCGCCCAGGGCCTGCGCCTGCCGTTGCTGGTTCGCTTCGCCGATATCCTGCATGACCGCGTCGAGCAGCTGTGCGCTGCCTTCGATGCCGCCATCAGTGCGCGCGGCTATGGCGCCAGCTACACCGCCGTCTACCCGATCAAGGTCAATCAGCAGCGTCGCGTGGTCGAAGAGCTGCTGGCGACCAGCGAGCGCTCACGCGGGCGTGTCGGGCTGGAAGCCGGCAGCAAGCCGGAACTGCTCGCCGTGCTGGCGCTGTCGGACAGCGGCCCGTCGGTGATCGTCTGCAATGGCTACAAGGACCGCGAATACGTGCGCCTGGCGCTGATGGGCGAGAAGCTCGGCCACCGCGTGCATCTGGTGGTCGAGAAGGCCAGCGAGCTGGAACTGGTGCTGGAAGAGGCCAGGCGTCTGGGCGTGCGCCCGCGCATCGGCCTGCGCGCGCGCCTGGCCACCATCGGCAAGGGCAACTGGCAGAACACCGGCGGCGAGAAGTCCAAGTTCGGCCTGACCGCCAGCCAGATCGTCGCGCTGGTCGAACGTCTGCGCGAAGTGGATGCGCTGGATTGCCTCAAGCTGGTCCACTTCCATCTTGGCTCCCAGATCGCGGACATCAGCGATATCCAGCGCGGTCTGGCCGAGTGCGCGCGCTTCTATCAGGGTCTGCACGAAGCAGGCGCCGGCGTGGAGATCGTCGATGTCGGTGGCGGCCTGGGGGTGGACTACGAAGGCACCCGCTCGGAAAGCGCCTGCTCGCTCAACTACTCGATGCGCGAATATGCCGACTACGTGGTCGGCGCCTTCCACGCCGTCTGTGATGCCCATGATTTGCCGCACCCGCACATCATCTCCGAATCCGGCCGCGCCCTGACCGCCCATCACGCGGTGCTGATAACGGACGTGATCGGCGAGGAGTGCGTGAACCTGCCGCTGCCCGCACGCCGCGAGGACGATGCCCAGATCGCCGCGCTGTGGGCCCAGGCTGCACGACTGGAGGGTCAGCTGGAGCCGCGTGAGCTGGTGGAGATCTACCACGCCGTGGTGCACGCCCAGCATCAGGTGCAGGAGCGCTTCGTGATGGGGCTGGCGAGCATTGCCATCCGCGCCGAGGCCGAGGCCATCTACACCAACGTGTGTCGCAGCCTGGCCGGGCGTCTCGATGCGCGTCAGCGTTCGCACCGCGCGGTGCTCGATGAGCTCAACGAGAAGCTGGCCGACAAGCTGTTCGTCAACTTCTCGCTGTTCCAGTCACTGCCGGACATCTGGGGCATCGAGCAGATCTTCCCGATCCTGCCGCTGACCGGTCTCGACCGCGCGCCGACACGTCGTGGCGTGATTCAGGACATCACCTGTGACAGCGATGGCCGCATCGACACCTATGTGGATGACCAGGGCCTGGACGCCACCCTGCCGCTGCCGGAATGGCATGCCGATGAAGAGAAGCTGCTCGGCTTCTTCATGGTCGGCGCCTATCAGGAAATCCTCGGCGATCTGCACAACCTGTTCGGCGATACCGATTCCGTGGATGCCAGCCTCGACGACGATGGTCAGTGGCAGCTTTCCCATGCCATTCAAGGTGATAGCGTGGCGCAGGTGCTGCGCTACGTGAACTTCGACCCGGATCAGCTGGCCGCGCGCCTCGCGCGTCAGCTCAAGTCATCCAACCTGAATGCGCTGGAACAGGCAGACCTGCTCGAAGACCTGAAGGCCGGTCTCGACGGCTACACCTACCTGGAGAGCTGAGACGCTGCCGAGATTGGGGCCTGGTGTCCTGAGCCGAGTCCGCGTCAAAAGCTGAAATCCAGACAGCAAAAGCCCCTGCCGGTGACCCGGCAGGGGCTTTTCTTTTTTAACCCGCTCGGGGCTGCTGTCAACACGCTCAAGGCTGCTGTTACTCGCTCAGGGCTGAATCAGCCCCATACGTCATGCCACGCCGCGCGTGCATGTCTCGACACGCAAGAGTTCGCCGCTGCCATCCGGGGCATCCAGCGCCAGTGCCAGCGCCTGATCCGGATTCAGCTCGCCGACGCCTTCCGGCGTGCCGGTCAGCACCACATCACCGGGCAGCAGGGTGAAGCTGTGGCTGATTTCACTGAGCAGTCGCGCGACGGAGAACAGCATCAGGCTGGTATCCGCCTGCTGGCGCTGCTCGCCGTCGATGGCGAAGCGATAATGCAGCGCCTGGAAATCCACATCGTGCAGCTCGCCATCGGCATCACGCCAACGTGGTCCATCCAGCGCCACGAAGGAAGACAGCGGACAGCTGCCATCGAAGGCCTTGGCCAGCTCCCACGGCTGGCCCTTGGCCTTGAGCTTGCTCTGGCGCTCACGCAGGGTCAGGTCCAGCGCCAGGCCCATGCCGGCCAGTGCTTCCAGCGCCTCTGCTTCATTGGCTTCACACAGCGGCTTGCCGATCAGCAGCGCCAGCTCGGCCTCATAGTGGTACTGGCCGCGCCGCCGCGAGATCGCCAATGGCTTGTCCATCGGTGTCACGCTGGTGGCGGGCTTGATGAACAACAGCGGCTCGCTGGGCACTTCATTGCCGAGCTCCGCGGCATGGGCTGCGTAATTGCGGCCGACACAGACCACCTTGCCGAGGTCATGAGCGAAGACGCGACCATCGCTGAAACGCGGGGTGAAACGCTGAGCAAGCGGCATGCCGAACTCCTGTCGGGGCGTGATGGAGGATCAATGAGAGATATCGCAATGATACGTCGCCCCGACAGCCTGCCACTACCACACCAACGTCCGAGATTTCGCCGCCTGAGCGCAACCCGGCGTTGTGCAGTTCAGTCCACTTCGGTCTTCAGGCCAGATCTTCAACCCAGGTATTCAAGTTCAGTTTTCCAGCTCAGTCTTCAACTTCAGTCTTCAAGTTCGTCCCAGCCACCATCGAGACGGTGCGCGAGAAATTCCGGGCGCGGACGCGCGGCGGCAAAGGGCGCCTGCATCGCGTTGTCGACGCGGTTGTAGACGAAGAAGGCGTTGCTGCGCGGGTCCGGCGACATGTTGGCGTTGGAGCCATGCAGCGTGTTGCAGTCGAACATCAACAGACCACCGGCGGCACCGGTCGGTGCTTCGATACCACGCTCGGCGATCAGCTCGCTCAGTGCTTCGCGCGAGGGCACACCGACCTTCTGGGTCTGCAGGGATGACTTGTGGTTGTCATCCGGCGTCTCGCCCAGGCAGTGCACGAAGACTTCATGCGAACCGGGGATCAGCATCAGCGGACCATTGAAGTGGTGATTGTCGGTCAGGATGATCGAGGCGCTGACCGCGCGCATCTCCGGCATGCCATCCTCGGCGTGCCAGGTTTCGAAGTCCGAGTGCCAGTTGAAGCCCTTGCCCTCGAAGCCCGGCTTGTAGTTGATGCGCGACTGGTGGACATAGACATCGCCCCCCAGGATCTGGCGCGCGCGATCGACCAGACGCGGATCTTCAGCCAGCTGGCGGAAGCGCTCGGACAGGAAATGCACGGCGAAGATGGAGCGAATCTCGCGACTCTTGGGCTCGGTGATGGTGAAATCACGCCCCTGCCACTCTTCGTTGTCGAGCAGCGCTGCCAGCTCGGCCTTCAGCGTCTCGACTTCCTCCGGCGCCAAGAATTCCGGCTCGAACAGGAAGCCGTCACGCTCGAAGCGCTTGAGCTGCTCGGCGCCCAGCGGCCCCTCATCGGCACGCGAGTGCACGACGGGCTCGCGGCGTTTCTGCCACAGGTGCTCCGGTGGCTGGCTCAGACGCGTCGGATAGGCATCTCGCGAGTGATCGGACCCTCGATCGCTGCCCGACTTGTCGAGATAGGCTTCCGGCGCCTGATCACGGTCGGCATTGGTCTGACGGGCGTCCAGCGACTGATGGGAGGCGTCTGCAGCGGCGCTGACGTTGCCACCATCGGTCTGCTCATGCTGACGTTGCTTGGAGGAAAGAGCGGAAGTGGCGTTGTACGAAGTCATATGGCGTGAAGCTGTCATCATGCTCTCCTTAAGGCATCAATGTCTTGCATTGAGGAAAGTGGAATCTGGCGTTCTAGCATGCGGCTTGCCCGCACTGTCCCACCTATGGGCCATACAACAGACTTCAACCCCGAGATTCATGAAATAAGCATAGAGATCTGATCCTCAAGATCGTTAAAAGACCATCCAATCTCACACTACTCCCGCCATCTCCCTTCTCAAGAAAACATGAGGCCGTCTGTGCCTCGCGAATGACAAAATCCTTCAGTCATCCCCTCTCGCCAGTTCTGGCTCATCCTGTTGGCACTGAATCTCATCTTTCGTGAGATAACCGGCTTAATCAGCGGCTCACCACTGGCACCATGCCCGTGGTATTTCCCCTCACTTCGCTTCGCCATTTGCAAAACGCATCGCGCGCAACATCGCGCATTAATGCGTAAGTGTCTGTGAAATATTGTGAAATTGTTTGGCACGCTTCGTGCCCCTAGGAAAGCACGGCAGAACAACTGATAGAGACATATCAGAGAAAAATAACGGCGCAGGATCATGCGTCACACCAGGGGAACTTCCAGCATGTTTAAGCCACGGATATGCATGGCCGCTTGCATGGCCACAGTGCTGGGGGGCTGCGCCGCTGTCGAACCGAAATTCGACAATGTCGAACCGGTCGTAGGGCCACCAGTCACCTCCAACAATACGCCATATAGCGAATGCCTTGTGTCACTCAGTCGAATTCAGGGAGCCACCAACCTGCCTGTGATTGCAGTGGGTCAGGTGACGGACAAGACCGGTCAACGCAGTTACTCCACCGTGACAGAGAGTGCTGCCGTGACCCAGGGCGTATCCGAGATGCTGATAAGTGCCCTCTACAAGACTCGCAAGGTGCATCTTACCGAGCGTCTCGATGTGCGAGTCCCGCTGGCAGAGCAGCAGCTTTTCGAGAACAAGGCAATGGCCTACTCGCCACGCAAGCTGGCAGTCCTCCCTTCGCACTTCGTGGTTCTCGGTGCACTGACAGAGCTCAATTACAACATTTCAAGCGGCGGTGCCCGCCTGTTTGTCAGCGGAATCGGGGCCGGACTGCGCACTGCAGTCATCAATGTCGGCCTTGACCTGCGCATGGTCGATATCCGCACCTTCCGCACCGTCTATGTCACCAGCCTGCAGAAGCAGGTGGTGGGTTACGAAGTCGAAGCCGGTATCTACCGCTTCTTCGGCAATCAGTTGGTCGAGTTTGACTCCGGCGCAGTGCGCAATGAACCACTGCAGCTGGGCGTGAGATCAGTCGTGGAGATGGGCGCGTACCAGCTTCTGACTGAAGGCCTGGGGCTTCCTGTACCTGCGGGGCAGGAATGCGAGCTCCACCCGGGACAGCATGTTGCAGACGACGTTAGCAACACGCAGCAAGTGGCCGCAGCCAATACCAGCAGTAATGCAGCAAGTGGCAATGAATCAAATGAAGCAGTCGCAACACCGTTGCAAGCAACACCCGCATCAGAAGTACCGGCAGCATCCAGCGCAGCACAATAAGTCAACATTCATGAGGAACATGACAATGACTACCTATAACAAGCTCGCAGTCGCCATCGGTCTCGTAAGTGGTGTGATGATGGCAAGTCAGGCGCAGGCCTTCGACAATGTCCATTGGAAATGGCATGGCCACGTTGACACGCACATCAAGGTGGGAGCCCATATCGATCCGACGATCGACGATCCGGGCGGCCTGGTGATGGTGGAAAACTTCCAGAAGCAGATCGGGGATGTCAGCTCGGAAGCCGTCGTCAGTGACATCAGTTATGGCTCTGGCCCTGGTGAGACCACCACCGAAGTCGGGATTGGTGTGGGCGCAGCCGCAGGAGCAGCCGCGGGTGCAGGGGCCAGCTCGTATGGCGGCTGGTTTGGCTCTGGTGCAAATGCCAGTGCCGGTGCCATCGCAGGCGCCGGTGCAGGGGCCATTGGCTATATCACTACCACCACCACCGACCCCGTCGTGAATGCTGATATCACACGCCTGGAAAGCCTGGAAAATGCGGCGACCTCAGTCGGCAACAATGCCTCGCTGGAAAGCGATGCCATGGTCAACCTGCACAACGAACAGTTCCTCGCTGGCAGTGGTGGCTTCTTCTACCCAGGAATGGCTAGCATCGACTCCACTGCGACTGTCGAGAACATTCTCAATCTGAGCGTGGACAACGCTGCCACCTCCGTGGGCAACAACCTGTCGGTCACCCAGGACACAGCTGGTCTTGATACCGCCCTGATTGCCGACAATACCCAGATGAGCTTCGCCAATGTGACCTCCACGGCCTCAGTCAGCGACATCACGCTCGGCTTGCCGCCAGTGGGCAGTTTCGATGGCCCGGTCATCAACAATGCTGCGACCTCAGTGGGCAACAACGTCTCCATCAATGTCGGCCCGCAATAATCCAGCGACAGCCTGATCAACACACGCGGGGCAACCCGCGTGTGTTTCAGCATCTGCCGACACCAGATTCTTCACGCATCAGACACTGCATCTTTCACAGAGCGAAAGGAGCAAGACATGAATGCCTTTACACGTATCAGCCTGGGGGTCGTCAGTGCGGGATGCCTGCTGGCCACGACTGCCAGCGCCAACTCGCTGATGGGGCCCTTCCCCTACGACTTTCCGGCTCGTAGCGCCGAATCCGCCCTGATCCTCTACGAGAGCAAGAAGGCCGGCAGCCTGGGGGAAGGGTCCGATACCAATATCGGGCAATACACCCTCAATACCGGCAGCAGCACCTCGATCGGCAACTGGCAACAGATCGAACAGACGCTGAGTGATGGTTCCACCGGCACCATCGACAGCACTGCGGATCAATCCGCGGATGGTAGCTCTCAGACATCGTCGACTGACTTCACCATTACCCACAACAACGGAGATGAAGAGGAAGACGCCCAGTGATGCACTGCCCGGGACAGTCATCAGCGGCAAGACAGACCATCAGATACCAGGGCTCACCCTTTCAGCGTGAGTAGAGAGTTGGTCAGCCAGGCAAGCGTCGAGACTGAGAAGTCTGCCACTCAGGGGGAGCGGAAAAAACGCACTAAAAGCCGCCATGATCATCTCGCACAAGTCATTAACCTCTATATGGGAACTCGATAAACCCTCAAGACGAACACTCAACGCTGGAGAATCCAGACTCTCCGGTGAGGCTGTCACCAGAAGCAGCCCGACAATTATTCTTTCGCAGCCCGCTCGCACGAAGCGCAGGCAATGCAGAAAGACCAGCAGCAAGGGAACAACACTCATGACCGCACTGAAAGCTCATCAGGCTGCATCATCGGCTACCGCATTGAATCTGGCTGACGATATCTCCACTACCTCGCGGGTAAGGGAACTACCGGTAAAGCGACCTCGCGGTTTTGGGGAGTTTATCGGAGACTCATCGGCCATGCAGACGCTCTATCGCACTCTCATCCAGGTCGCCCACTCGGACGCTCCCATCTTCATCACCGGCGAAAGCGGCAGCGGCAAGGAATTGTGTGCCACTGCCATTCACCGCCATAGCCCGGTACGTGACGGCCCATTCATCGCCGTCAATTGTGCCGCCATTCCGGCAGAGCTGCTGGAGTCGCAATTGTTCGGACATGTGCGCGGGGCTTTCACGGGAGCCGTGAGCGCCCAGCAGGGGCTCGCCGTGGCGGCAGATGGGGGGACGCTGTTTCTCGATGAGATCGCGGAGCTGCCGCTGCCCTTGCAGAGCAAGCTGCTGCGCTTCCTGCAGACGGGGCAGGTAATGCCGGTGGGCGCCACGCGCACGGTAGAGGTCAATTGCCGCATCGTGTGCGCCACGCATCAGAACCCGCGAGTACTGGTCGATACTCACCGCTTCCGGGAAGACCTCTTCTATCGCCTGCACGTCATTCCGCTCAAGGTGCCGCCACTGCGCGAGCGCGGTCAGGATATCCTGGAGATCGCCACCGGGCTGCTGGGACGCATGGCAGGCCACGAAGGCAAGCGCTTCACACGACTCAGTGCATGCGCCGAGCGTCAGCTGCTGGCCCATGACTGGCCCGGCAACGTGCGAGAGCTGGAAAACACGCTGCGGCGCGCCATCATCCTCAATGATGGTGAGGTGCTGACGGCCGACATGCTGGATTTGCCCTCCAGCACGGCGCATCGCACGCCGGTCAGCCACAACGCGTCTGAGGGCAGCGAGACCACATTGCGCCCGCTATGGATGGTCGAACGCGAGGCGATCGAGAGCGTCATCAGCGCCTGTGATGGCAGCATCCCCCGCGCTGCGGCGATACTGGAGATCGCGCCCTCCACCATCTATCGCAAGCGCCTGAGCTGGCTGGCAATGCACCCGGAAGAGCCCACCTCGCACTGAGGTGAGCGCCGGCCCACGGCATGCTCCGTCGCCCTCCAGACCTTTACTCCAGACGCAAAAAAGCCACCCCGAAGGGTGGCTTTTCTGTTGGCTGCCGAATTCATCCTGCGACTTCATCAGCTAGCCAGAATTGGCTGGGGTACCAGGACTCGAACCTGGGAATGCCGATACCAAAAACCGGTGCCTTACCACTTGGCTATACCCCAATTTGGTGGCCAGAGACGGAATCGAACCGCCGACACGGGGATTTTCAATCCCCTGCTCTACCAACTGAGCTATCTGGCCAACCTGAAGACACAAAAAAAGCCGCCAAGGCGACCTCTATATCGTGTGTTCTTCGCTCATCTACAGAATCCTGAAGATGGTGCCGGCTAAAGGAGTCGAACCCTCGACCTACTGATTACAAGTCAGTTGCTCTACCAACTGAGCTAAGCCGGCACAAAGAACTCATGATATGAGTCTTCTTACTACGTTACTGCATGTCAGCTGGCTGGGGTACCAGGACTCGAACCTGGGAATGCCGATACCAAAAACCGGTGCCTTACCACTTGGCTATACCCCAACACTTGGTGGCCAGAGACGGAATCGAACCGCCGACACGGGGATTTTCAATCCCCTGCTCTACCAACTGAGCTATCTGGCCCTTGCCAACGAGGACGTATTAAATAGAAAACCTTTCCCGACGTCAACCCTTGCTTATCAAGAATTTGGCGTCGTAATTCGCCTTCCGCCGTCCTCGCCGTCCACTCAGACTTCGTAGCCCTGTCCGCCCTGCGATTCACCCTTGGCGGCGGCGTCAGTCGGCACGAAACCTTCGGCCTGGTCCGTCTCTTCGTTGTTGAAGAAGCGATCCATCTGCTCCATCAGATAGCGACGGCTGTCGGCATCCATCATGTTGAGGTGCTTCTCGTTGATCAGACGCGTCTGCAGCGCCTGCCACTCTTCCCATGCCTGCCTGGAGACGTTGGACCAGATGTCCTGGCCCTTCTCGCCCGGCAGCGGCGGAAAATCGAGACCCGGCAGGTCCTGGTCATACTTGCGGCAATGTACGGTGCGCATGGGTAACTCCGTAAGAGGACTGGATGTCAGTGCGGTTGAGCGCCGAGCCTTCGCCAGACGCCTTAACTGTTGCCTCATTCTCGCACGCCTGGGCCGCTTTGCCCCAGACGTACGGCCGATGCCGACGCCAACAGGGCCTCACAGCCCGAACAGATCATCCGTGCAGCGCGCCAGCAGCGCCTTGACCGGCGCCGGCAGGCCCACGGCGTCCGGCGCGGCAGGGTCGACGAAGCGACGGTCGGCGGCCGACTCGCTGACGCTCTCGGCCGCTTGAGCTGGCGCAAGCCCTGCCTCCCCCAGCTGCACCGGCTGTGGCGTGATGGTCAGTCGGAAGTGGCTGAAGACATGCTCGAAACTTGCCAGTGGCGCCTCCAGATGGGCGCCGCGGGCTTCGCGGGCGATCCATTCCCGCGCGGCCTCGCGGTCCTCGACCAGTGGCGGCGCCCATAGGCCGCCCCAGATGCCCGTCGGCGGACGGCGTTCCAGCAGGATCTTCCCCGCCGCATCGCTGACCAGCAACATCAACGTCTGACGCGTCGGAATGGTCTTCTTGGGCTTGCTCTCGGGGAAGCGCTTCTCTTCGCCACGCGCATGCGCCACGCAGACGTCCTCGAAAGGGCAACGCGCGCAATCCGGCTTGCTGCCGCGCGTGCACAGGGTGGCCCCGAGATCCATCATCGCCTGGGTCCAGTCCGCCAGCCTCACCTGCGGCGTGTAGCGCTCCGCCAGCGTCCACAGCTTGCGCTCCACCGCCGGGCGTCCCGGCCAGCCCTCCACGGCATGCAGACGTGCCAGCACGCGCTTGACGTTGCCATCGAGAATCGGCGCCCGCTGTCCGGTGCTGATGCTGATGATCGCCCCGGCGGTCGAACGGCCGATGCCCGGCAAGGCCGACAATGCCTCGACACTCTCGACCGGGAAGGCGCCGCCGTGCTCATTCACGACCTGCTGCGCGGCCTTGTGCAGATTGCGCGCCCGCGCGTAGTAGCCAAGGCCCGTCCACAGGTGCAGCACGTCATCGATATCCGCCGCCGCCAGCGCCGCGACATCCGGAAAGCGCTCCATGAAGCGGGCGTAGTACGGCAGCACCGTCGCGACCTGGGTCTGCTGGAGCATGATCTCCGAGACCCACACGCGATACGGCGTGGTGTTCTCCTGCCAGGGCAGGTGCTTGCGGCCATGCTCATCGAACCAGTCGAACACGCGCGCCTGAAACGCCTCGGGACTCAGGGCGATGTCTTCGAAGCCGGGCGTGGCGTGGCTCTCGGGAGCTGTCACATCTGGCGTGGCAGCAGTGTCAGGTCGCGCCATCAAAACTTCCTCTGCTCGCGCCATGGTCGACGCCATGGCCTGGGCTCAAACGGCAGCACGCCAGCCCCGAGGAGCTGGCGTGCCGGTCTTGCTGCGTAGGGAGCGCGTGATCAGTTGAACAGCCCCTGAATCGCGCCCTTCAGCTTGTCGCTGGCGCCTTCGCCCAGCTTTTCGTCGATCTTCTTGCGGGTATCTTCGTCGAGCTTCTCATCCAGCTTCTCGCTGACCTTCTCGCCCGCCTTGCGCTTGGCTTCTTCCTTTGCAAGTTCCGCTG
This sequence comes from Cobetia sp. LC6, assembly GCF_030264805.1. Classification (NCBI taxonomy): domain Bacteria; kingdom Pseudomonadati; phylum Pseudomonadota; class Gammaproteobacteria; order Oceanospirillales; family Halomonadaceae; genus Cobetia; species Cobetia sp. LC6. The sequence goes on from NZ_JASSPL010000002.1 coordinate 352,038, forward strand.
CGGCACTCTGGAAGCCTTTCTGATCGAAGCCACACCACTCGCCCGGCTCACCGCTCAGGTTGCCCTGGCACTGCACCGGGAAGCGCAGCTTGATCAAACGCGGATTGACCGCACAGGCCGCGTCATCCGCGCCCTCGATGAAGCGCGCCGCCACGTTGTAGTCGAAGGCCTCGGTCGGCAGGTTGAGCTGGCCCTTGCCGTCCAGCGCGATGCCCGGAATCGCCAGGGCGAGATCCTGATTGCTGATCACGCCATTGGTGACCGTGAAGCTTCCCTGCGCGCGCTCCAGCGGCGTATTGGCCTTCCACTCGCGCGAGGAGGTCTTGCCACTCAGCGTCGCCACGGCAGTGCACATCTCCCTGGAGATATTGACGTCGAGCACCTCGCCATTGCGAATCTCGAAGCTGCCCTTGCCGTTCAGATTGCGTTTGATGCTGTCGATCTGATTGGTGCTGGTGGTGTAGTCACCATTGAGCGTCAGGCGACCGCGCAGGATGTCCTTCTGCTCCGGCGCCAGCGCCTTGAGGAATGGCGCGATATCCAGATTGGTCAGCTTCTCGCCGAAGCTCATGCTCAGCGGTGTCTTGCGGCTGTCGATCCGTGCATTGGCCGCCAGCGAGCCGCCGTAGAGGCTGGCCGTCAGGCTATCGAGCTGCTGCACACCCGGCTGACCGGACAGCTTGGCGGTCACCTTGCTCATCTCGAGACCCGAGGCGATCAGCGTACCGATATCCAGCTGCCCCTGAAGGCCCAGCGTCTTGAGCAAAGCCACCGGCAGCAGCTCCGCGTCACCATCGGCCGCATAGACCGGCGCGATCACGCCCGCCGTGAGCGCTTCACCCAGGCTTGCCGTCTTCTCGTCTGTGCCCGCCGGTGCCAGGTAGTCATCGAGATTGAACGCATCGACATCCAGATCGAAGGTGATCTGCGAAGCATCGAAGGACGAGCCGAGGCGCCCATTGATGGTGGTGTCATCCAGCGCCATCACCAGGTTGGTCAGCTGCACCTGCGACATGTCGCCCTTGAACGGGCTGGAGAAGGCCAGCGAGGTCAGCGCGCTGCTCCTGGCGGTCTGCGGCGCCTGTATGCCGACACGCGTCATCCATGCCTTGGGCGATAGCGGTGCCAGCTTGAACTGACCGCTATAGCTGAGCGCGTCGCCGGTGATGTCCTTGGCCTTGAGTGCCCCGCTTAGGCGCAGGTCACTGCCGGAGGTCAGCAGCAGATTCTCGAGATTCGCCGTGCCCGCCGCCATGTCCGCTTCGGCACCGAAGGTGGCTTTCAGCGGCAGAGCCTTGTCACCCAGTGCGGCCTGATGGAGCGTCGCGTCAAGCTCGGCGCCATCGGCCAGATACAGCTGCTTGTCGGTGTCCAGTGTCAGGGTGTCGATGTCCAGCGCCACGCTCTGGTCCTTGTCACCCAGCGACGGCATGCGCGTGGTGGTATCCAGGCTCACGCCGGACAGCACATGACGGCCGCCCTGCAGGTCCAGCGCCACCTTGCCATCAAGGCTGACGGTGCTCTGAAGCTCCGGCTCACGCCCATCGGCCACGAACGACAGCTCAACCGGGAAGGCCTTGTCGGGGCTGACGTTGGAGGACGTCAACGCCACGTCGTTGAGCGTCATGTCGAGCCCGCTGGCCGCGTCCTGATAGGCGATCTGACCATTGGTGACCTGCACCGAGGCGATATCGAGATTGACCGCCATGCTGCCGGCGCCATTCTGCACCGACGGCGTAGTGTCATCCGCCAGCGCCACACCGGCGCTCTTGGCCGGCGGCAGCGCTTCATCCGCCGCGCCACTGTCGGCGGCCGTCGCCGCATGCTCGAGCAGGCTTTCCCAGTTGCCACGCCCCTGTGCATCACGCTCGAGCGCCAGCTTGAGACCGTCGAGGAAGACGCCTTCGACTTCGACCTCACCGCTCAGCAGTGGCGTGAAGGACACGCCGACTTCCGCGCGGGTAAAGGAGGCAAACGGTGACTGATCACGCTCCTGCTCCGGCAGCCAGGCTTCGGCATCCTCGACACTGACGCCGAGGCGTGGATAGAAGGACCAGTCCAGCGGGCCGTTCAGGGCCAGCTCCAGCCCCGCCTGGTCCTTGACCGCCTTGACCAGTCGCGGCTTGAGATCATTCGGATCGAGGAAGGTGGTGACATAGATCACCCCTGCCACGACCACCAACGCCAGTACTCCGACGATGGCCAGCAAGGCTCTGAACAGTGCTTTCATCTGCGTCCTCCCTTTGACACGATGAGAATTGCTGCGGTGCCCTCGCTCCTGGAGGACAGCATATGGAATGGCGCTGGGGGCTCATGGCATCAGGCGATGCCCTTTCACCCGCTCATCATCAAGTCCGAGCGCTGCGCGCCATCCTCGCGCACAGCGAGACAGTCTCAAGACAGAAATGATGATGACATAGCCGGTGGACAGGTCGCGTTGACGTCAGTTCCGCATCCGGCAACGGCTGACTTCACTCCTGCGCCAGCACGAAGCCGTCGCGAGCGGGGTCTCGCACATAGCCGAGACGTGATACCAGCAGCTCGTCGGCCAGGGTCAATCCCTGACTCGGCACGACCAGCAGACGCTGGGCACTGGCCGCTTCCAGCGACAGCAGCGCCATCAGGCGCGTACCGACACCACGTCGACGCGTGCTCTTGCGCACGCAGCAATGGCTGATCTTCCAGGCATCGCCTTCATCCTCGCAGAGTAGCGCTCCGATATGGCGATCGTTGAAAAAGGCACTGCAGAAGCGGTGTCCCGCGGCGAGATTGGCCTGAATGAAGTCATCCGGGGCAAGCGGGAGACGCTCACTGGGGGCTTCGTGATAGATACGCGACAGGTCGATACGGACTTGCTCATCGGTTTGCCAGCGTGCGTGATCGATCATCTGAAGAGTGACCGGCATGGTGAGATCCTCGCCCGCGATATGAATGCCCGCCATTGTAGCGGATGCCATTGTCCTTTCTCTATAATGACGGGTCGGGCAGGCACAAAGACGACGCGCCTGCCGCCGATCAAGCGCCCCGCCGACGGCTCTCTGCCGTCGTCAATGCCCTGATCACGATTTCGATTGCGACATCACATGACAATAACCACATGATGCGCACTTCCCGGCCGGACTGGACACACGCCTCTCATACCAAAGGCCCCAGACTGCGCCCAGACCCCATCGGCCTCGAAGCCGCTGATGGCGTCACCGACCGCTGGAGAGACATCATGGTAGAGCGTATCGCCGAAGTTCATCGCAACACCTCGGAAACCAAGATCCGGGTCCGCATCAATCTGGACGGTGAAGGCAAGCTGAGCGCCAACACTGGCGTGCCCTTCCTCGAACACATGATGGACCAGATCGCCCGTCACGGCGTGATCGACATCGAGGTCGACTGCGATGGTGACCTGCATATCGATGACCACCACACCGTCGAGGACATCGGCATCACCCTGGGTCAGGCCTTCGCGCAGGCGCTGGGCAACAAGGCCGGCATCCGCCGTTACGGCCATGCCTACGTACCGCTGGATGAAGCCCTGTCGCGCGTGGTGATCGACTTCTCCGGTCGTCCGGGCCTGTTCATGCAATGCGAGTTCACCCGCGGCAACATCGGTCGCTTCGATACCCAGCTGTTCTGGGAATTCTTCCAGGGCTTCGTCAATCACGCTGGCGCCACCCTGCATATCGACAACCTCAAGGGCTTCAATGCCCACCATCAGGCCGAGACCATCTTCAAGGCCTTCGGCCGTGCCGTGCGCATGGCGGTGGAAGAGGACGAGCGCATGGGAGGCCGTATCGCCTCCACCAAGGGCTCGCTGTAAACGAATGATCCGGGCGCCAGACGCCTGACATCCAGCGCCGGAGCCTGCCTCCGGCCTTCGGGAGAAAGACATGACGATTGCCGTCATCGACTATGGCATGGGCAACCTGCACTCCGTCGCCAAGGCGCTTGAGCACGTGGCCGACGAGAATGTCGTGATCACCAGCGACCCGCGCGCCATCTGCGGTGCCACCCGCGTGGTACTGCCCGGCCAGGGCGCCATCCGTGACTGCATGGGCGAGCTTGAACGCGCCGAGCTGCGCGGTCTGGTCGGCGAGCTGTTGAGCAACCACAGCAAGCCGCTGCTGGGCGTATGCGTCGGTCAGCAGATGCTGATGGAGCGCAGCGAAGAGAACGGTGGCATCGATTGCCTCGCCTACTTCAAGGGCGACGTGAAACGCTTCGATGACCAGCAGCTGGACGAACACGGCCAGCGCCTCAAGGTGCCGCACATGGGCTGGAACCATGTCGCGCATACCCAGGGCCACGCGCTGTGGGAAGGCATCGAGGACAACTCACGCTTCTACTTCGTGCACAGCTTCTATGTATCAGCCAGCGAGCGCTCCAAGGTCTACGGCGCCACGCACTACGCCGGTGCCGAGGCGCACGTCGCCATCGGTGAGGGCAGCCTGTTCGCGGTGCAGTTCCACCCGGAGAAGAGCGCGGCCGCTGGCCTCAAGCTGCTCGAGAATTTCGTCCGCTGGCAGCCCTGAAGGCTCGCCCGCGTGACCCTCGGCGTCTGTCTCGCGTGACGGACGCCGATACATCCGCCTTCGATATACCGACGACAATACAGGCGTGCCCAGACACGCCGAGAGGACACCCGACATGCTGGTAATCCCCGCGATCGATCTCAAGGACGGTCAGTGCGTACGCCTGAAGCAAGGCCGCATGGAAGACTCCACCAACTACGGCGATGATCCGCTGGCCATGGCCGCGCGCTGGGTCGAGGCCGGTGGCCGCCGTCTGCATCTGGTCGATCTCAACGGTGCCTTCGAAGGCAAGCCGGTCAATGGCGACGCCGTGACACGCATCGCTCGCGCCTACCCGGAACTGCCGATCCAGATCGGTGGTGGCATCCGTGATGCCGCGACCATCGAGCACTACCTGGAAGCCGGTGTCGGTCAGGTCATCATCGGCACCAAGGCCGTGAAGGAACCGGCCTTCGTCGCCGAGATGTGCCGCGCCTTCCCGGGCCGCATCATCGTCGGTCTCGATGCGCGTGACGGCTTCGTGGCCACCGATGGCTGGGCTGAAGTCTCCACCCTCAAGGCCACCGAACTGGCCAAGCGCTTCGCCGACGACGGCGTGTCCTCCATCGTCTATACCGACATCGCCCGCGACGGCATGATGCAGGGCGTCAACATCGAAGCCACCGTGGCACTGGCCCGCGAAGGCGGTATCCCGGTGATCGCGTCCGGCGGCGTGACCAACCTGGATGACATCCGTGGCCTGGCCGAAGTGGCCGATCAGGGCATCCTCGGTGCCATCACCGGCCGCGCCATCTATGAAGGCAGCCTGGACATCGCCGAAGCGCAGGCACTGTCCGACGCCATCACCGGCCGCAAGGCCTGAGGGGAGCGATCATGGCACTCGCCAAACGCATCATCCCGTGTCTGGACGTCGACGCCGGTCGTGTCGTGAAGGGCGTCAACTTCGTCGGTATCCGCGATGCCGGTGACCCGGTCGAGGTCGCCAAGCGCTACAACGAGCAAGGCGCCGACGAGATCACCTTCCTCGACATCACCGCCAGCGTCGACAACCGTGGCACCACGGTCGACATGGTGTCGCGCATCGCCGGTGAGGTGTTCATCCCGCTGACGGTGGGTGGCGGCATCCGCACCTGTGAAGACATTCGCACCATGCTGAATGCCGGCGCGGACAAGGTCTCGATCAACACCGCGGCCGTGTTCAATCCGGACTTCGTGCGCGAAGCCGCGGAACGCTTCGGCAGCCAGTGCATCGTGGTCGCCATCGACGCCAAGCGCGTCAGCCAGGAAGGCGAGACACCGCGCTGGGAGATCTTCACCCACGGTGGCCGCAAGCCGACCGGGCTCGATGCCGTCGAGTGGGCGAAGAAGATGGTCGAACTGGGCGCCGGCGAGTTGCTGCTGACCAGCATGGACCGCGATGGCACCAAGGCCGGTTTCGATCTCGGCGTGACGCGTGCGATCTCCGACGCCGTCAGCGTGCCGGTGATCGCCTCGGGCGGTGTCGGCACCCTCGACCATCTGGTGGATGGCGTGCTCGAAGGCGGTGCGGATGCGGTGCTGGCCGCCAGCATCTTCCACTTCGCCGAGTACACGATTCCCCAGGCCAAGGCGCACATGGCCGCACGCGGTATCGAAATGCGCCTGTAAGCACAGCCGCAGGATAATCGTTCAGGCAGAAACGCGAACGCCGCCATTTCTTCAAGGAATGGCGGCGTTCGTGTCTGTAGAGAAGCCACGTCGGTTCAGGCGAGAACAGCGCTCAGACGTAGCCCAGCTTCTTCAGCGGCTTGAGCGCCTGCGCGAGTCGCTGGTCGGCAAGCGTCATGATGTCCGCGACCAGATGCTTCTCGGCGGCGGGCAGCATCACGCGCTCTCCGACCCAGAGTGCCAGCTCCGCCAGATCATGCTGATTGCCCAGCCGTGATGCGGCCTTGTCGAGCAATTCCGGCTCACGTCGACGCCCATGACTCGGTGACTCGAGTTCCCGCGCGGCAGCCTCACCCAGCGCCTCGTGCGCCAGTGCCAACTGGAACATGCGGTACTTGACCCACTTGCGCAGCCGATGAGACGTCTCGATCTCACGCTTGCTGGTCACCTTGGCCGCAAGCTTGCTGATGCGATGACGACTGAATTCCAGCCCGACCTCGAGCTCCTCCACCGTCAGCGGCGCCGCCTGCCAGGCCGCCCGCTCTTCGCTCAGCAGCGTCTCGAGCGGCGCATGATCCAGCTCGCCCTCCGGCTCGCTCAGTGAGGCGCTGGTCAGCCCAGGACGCAGCGCGTCCAGCAGGCGCTGACTGCGCTCATCCACCCAGGCGTAGGCACGACCATGAGTCTTGCGCAGCATGTGCGCCTCGCGCGGCCCGGCCAATGCCCTGGCGACGGCGCGCGGACGCGCCTGATGCTCACTCACCGCCGACTTGCCCAGGGACTCACGCCGCAATTGCCACCAGCCGCGCAGCTGCTTGCAGTCGACGCGTAGCGCGTGCACATTCGCCGCGCTCAACGTCGGCTGCGCGAGATGCTCACGCATGGCGTCGAGCCGTGCCTGGATCACGCCATTCAGCGCTGCGTTCATCGGAGAAGAATCCTGCTGACGGGTGTCGCTCATCTGTCTCTCCAGCAACGGCTGGCCAGTCATCTCTGGCACCAGGATGACCCGAGTCGGGCCGCTCAGTCCTGCAAGGATAGCCCGAGATTGCTGACATCTTCATTGCGGCCCAATTGCTTGAGCGCACGCCAGTCATCGCGCGACAACTGCGGGGCTTCGACACTCTCAAGCACGGCATCCTGGAAATCACGCTCATCGATCATCAGCGGATGTTCGCGAATCATGGCTTCCAGCGCTTCCTGCTCGATACCCTCACCGGCCTGCAGGTCGATCAGCGCGCGCACGCCATCGGTGGACAGACGACTGATCTTGAGCGCGGCTTCCGGCTCTTCGCTGATCAGCACGTCGATGCAGGCGGTCAGCGCCATCACGGCTTCCAGTGCGCGGCGCGCGCCGAAGCTGTCATCTTCCTCGGCGGGCTCGAAGGCGGTGACCTTCTCGGCCTGTAGCGAGAAATCGATCTTGGCATCGCGCACGCGCAGCTGCTCCCAGACGAGGTCCAGCAGCTTGCGCAGCTCACGCGTGGTGTCCAGTGCGCTGGCCGTGCCATTGGCTTCGGCGTAGAAGCCGGCATTGGGCAGGAGTCGCTCGGTCAGCGCCGCCATGAAGGCAGTACGGCGCACGGGGGCCAGCGCATCAAGGCGCGCACGAAAACCGGATACAGGCTGAGTCATGACGGCTCTATTCTCACTTCACTATTCAATATGCGGCGTTCGCGCTGGCGTCTTGCCTCCGCCAGCCGCGATGTCACCGAAGGTCGCTATAGAGTATGCGATAGGATAGGCGAAAGGGTAGCGCCCGCGCGTGGCCGGATGAACGCGACCCTGCTCGAGCGCTGCCATGCTGTTGCATACCTCAGGGCCACAGGCACTCCGTCGGCACGCGACCGGCACCATCGAACAGGATGCCTTCGCTGCGCAACTTTTCCCGCTGGCGCACCGCTCCGCCGTGCTCGGTGACCTTGAGCGAGGCATTGATCACGCGATGCCACGGCAACTGATGGCCATCCGGCAGGTGACGCATCGCCGAGCCGACCATGCGCGCGGTGGCGCCATCGGTCATCTTGGCGATACGCCCGTAGGTGGTGATGCGCCCTTCGGGAATCTGCGCCACCACGGTGTAGATCTGTTCGAGCAGTTCGGCCCGCATGCGGTTCTCTCCTTGTCGTGTCGCGGCTGATTCACCCGGTGCAGGTACCGGGATGCAGGTACTGGGACGCAAGCACTGGGGCCTTTACGCTGGCATGGCGCTCACGCATGATGAAGCCATGCATCTTTACTTCATACATCAGGGGCAACTCCCTGACGCTGAACCAGATTCAGCCGCCGATACCGCAACGCTAGCGCATGACTGGCAGAATCCGCTACGCCTCAAGGACTGGCTTTCCGGCATGGGGCACAGCTTCAACACCAGCTTCCCATTGTCAGGCGAGGCATTGCCGGGCATCGATGACTTCCATGCACTGGTGGTGCTGGACGGCCCGCAACGCCTGTCGAGCGCCGCAAAGACAGCCTCCCCCGCCGAACAGCAGTCGCTGCGCCTGCAGCGCAAGTTGATTCGGCGCACGCTGAACAGCAATCGCCCGCTGTTGGGGATTGGCCTGGGGGCGCGACTGATCGCCGAGCAGATGGGGGCGATCGTCTCGTCCGCCGTGGTGCCGCAGCGTCGCTGGGCCACGCTGACGCGCAGCAACGAGTGCCCGCTGGGATTACCCGCCGAGTTCGAGGCCTTGATGTGGCATGAGGAGATCTGCGGCCTGCCGGAAGACTGCGAGCTGCTGGCCAGCGGCGAGCACACGCCAGTGGCCGGCTTCAGTTGGGATGAGGGTCGCGTGGTGGCGCTCAACTTCCATCCGCATGTGGATGCGGCGGCCACACAGGACCGCCTGGCCCACCATCCCGCGCCCCTGGAGGGCAATGGCGTGCAATCACGCGAGGCGTTGCTGGAGGACCCGAAGCGCTTTGATCGTCAGGCGGCCCTGCTGGACCGCCTGCTGGTGGACTGGCTGAATGCGTGAGCGCTGACCGCAACCATGAGGGATATCAGCGCTGCCAGCGGTGATTGGCGCTCCACTCACGCGCGAAGGCGAGGCTGTTGTCCCAGTCGCCGACGTGCAGGAAGGTGCGCTCGTGCTTCTCGAGCTGATAGCGGTACATCGGGTCGTAATACTCGCTGAGCAGCGGCGCCAGCCAGCCTTCATGGGCCATTGGATTGCCGCGCTTGTGCTCCTGGAAGGCGATGTCCTGCATGCGCACCAGACGAGCAAGGCGCGCACTGCCCAGGCGCTTGCGAAGACGCAGCAGTGCCTGACGCAGCTGGCGCTGCATCAGGGTCCAGCCGAGGAAGTCACCATAGTGACGACTGTAGGTGGCCCACAGCCCCTCGATATAGTCCTTCTGAATCTGCACGATTCGCCAATCCAGCGGCATCTCGACGCGGATCAACGGCGCCTGCTCCATCGCGCGCCAGGTAGCGAGCGGAATATTGACGCTGCCGATGAAGCGCGACTCGTCTTCCATGATGGTCGGCGCTTCTTCCTCAAGCATGAGCATCTCGGCGGCGATGCGGTGCTCGAAGTCGATCTGGCTCGGCGCCGGGAAGGGGTGACGGCCGAAGGCCGAACCCTTGTGGCGCGCACAGCCTTCCAGGTCGATGCCATTGTCCAGCGCATGGATCAGCTCAGTCTTGGCACAGCCGGTCAGCCCGCCGATCAACAGCATCGGGGCCTGCTCGGCACGCTCATCGATATGCTGACAGAGCTGCTGACGCATGGCCTTCCAACCACCCTCGATACGTGGACGCTCGACCCCTGCTTCCTGCAACCACTGCTGGCTGAGCTGAGAGCGCATGCCGCCGCGGAAACAGTAGAGGATGGCGTCAGGGTGTCGCTCGACGTGCTCGACCCAGGCGCGGATGCGTGCGCGCTTGATCCCGCCGCTGACCAGTTGATGGCCAAGATGTACCGCCGATTCCGGACCGACCTGCTTGTACTGCAGCCCGACGCGATGACGCTCCTCATCATCCATCAGTGGCAGATTGACGGCACCCGGCAAGGCACCAGCGGCGAACTCGACCGGCGCGCGCACATCGATCAACGGACGGCCGTCGCGAATCAGGTCGCAGCTGGCCGCCACGGTGGGCAAACTCATGGGCATCTCTCGGCAGACAGAACAGGATTGAGGCAATGGGCGGCGACTGGCTGACTGGCCGCACCATCAAGGGGCCATATTCTATCGCAAGCGTGCAGCCGCCCCCAGCCTTGTGCTTTCACGCCAACGGTGGCGTCAGGCGCACCCCCTGCCCCGGCCCGATCCCGGCCGGGCCGAACAGCTGACAATCGGGGCAGGCAGCGGGTTGATCACCGTGGGCGCGATGCGCTTCGGCGACCGAGTCGCGCAGCGAGGCGATCGCCGCCTCGGCGGTATGGAAGTAGTTCTCACGTCCCATGCGCTCGAGGAAGCCACCGCGCTCCATCACTTCCAGCGCGTACATGCGAAAGCCGCACATGCTGAGACTACCGCCAGCATCGCGCAGACGACGCTGTTCGATCTCGAGCATCTCAGCGCCCGCGATATCGATGAAGTTGCAGCCGGTGCCCAGCAGGATGACGTGCTTGCCGGTGTAGCGCGCCAGCTTGCGCTGGACGTGATCGACCGCCCCGAAGAACAGCGAGCCATCCACGCGCAGAATCACCACCTCTCGGCATTGAGCCAGCTGATAACGCTCGGCATTGCGCACCCCAAGCTCCGGATGTTCCGGGTCTGGCGCCATCTCGACCAGCCGTGGCCGTGAGGTGCGGTTCAGATACAGCACCAGCGAGACCAGCACCCCGGCGAAGATGGCGAACTCCAGCGGCAACAGCAGAGTGGCGAGGAAGGTGATCACCAGCACCACCGCCTCTTCGCGGCTGACGGCCAGAATCTGGCGGATATGACCGACTTCGATTAGGTTGGCGGCAATCACCATGATCAGACCCGCCATCGCAGGCAACGGCAGCCAGGCGGTCACGTCAGGCACCAGCAACAGCACCGCCAGTACGATCAGCGCCGCCACCACCACCGACAGCGGCGTGCGGGCACCGGCATCATAGTTGGCGCCGGAACGCGTGAAGGAGCCGGAACCGGCGAAGCACGAGAAGAAACTGCCTGCCAGATTCGACAGACCCTGGCCGATGAACTCCTGGTTGCCATCGATACGCTGATGCGAGCGCACGCCGATGGCGCGCGCGATGGAGACCGCCTCGATCAACCCGAGCACCGCCAGCGCGAAGGCCGCCCCGCCCAGCGAACGCAGGGTGTCAAAGCCCAGCGGCGGCAGGGAAAACGGCGGCAGGCTACCGGACAGGGCGCCAACCATCGGGATACCTGCCGCGCTACCGCCGAGCAATGCCGCGACACCGCAGCCGACGGCCATCGCCACCAGCATCCACGGCAGCTTGCGATTCAGCCGCCGGACCAGCACGGCCGCAAGCAAGGTACTGAGTCCCGTGATCAGTGTTGCCCACGAGGTATCGCCCAGATGCCCGAGCAGCGCCCACCAGGTGCCGAGAAAGCTCGAGGCGTCGCCAAGCGCGATGCCGAACAGGTGCTTGAGCTGACTGGTGGCGATCAAGACCCCGGCGCCGGCGGTGAAGCCGATCACCACCGTATGCGAGATGAGATTGACCAGCGCCCCCATGCGCATCAGCCCCAACGACAGCTGGATGATGCCGACCATGCAGGTCAGCGCCAGCACCAGCGGCAGGTATTCGGGACTGCCCGGCGCGGCCAGTGTCGAGACGGTGCCGAATACCACCATCGAGATCGCCGCGGCCGGGCCACTGACCATATGCCGCGAACTGCCGAACAGGCCGGCGATGATCGCCACCACGATGGCGGCATACAGCCCATGCGCCGGTGGCAGGCCGGCGATCAACGCATAGGCCACCCCCTGGGGCAGCACCAGCACCGCGCCGCTGAGGCCCGCGATCAGATCGGAACGCGCATCCCCGGGCGACAGCTGACGCATCCAGCCGAGAAAGGGCAACAATCGCGACAGACGATAGGCCGCTGCACTGGTGTGCTCGCGCCCCTCTTCCCTCTCGGTAGGTTCGGGAGATTCGGGGAGCGGCGAGGAAGGAGGCGGAGTATCAGCGGACAAGAAGTATCTCCGTGGCGGGGCAGGAAAGAAGTCGTCAGCCGGCAGCCGCAATGTCCCTGAGCGGACTCGGGACGGGCTTTGAACCAGCAGTGATAAGTCTATCGCTGTAATCACTGATGAAACAGGGCCGCCACATGCTCGGCGACCACCTGCGGCCCTGCGACAACTTCAGGTTGAAGAAGCCCGATAACGAGAGACAATGAGAGACGGGAGTCACGGCGCTGGCCATGCCGCGCCCGAGCAGTGACAATACCCGCTCCTGACACCGCTGCGGACCCTGACGCCATGACCACCGACGCTACGCCGACCGATACCACGACTCCCGAGACGGCGGGTGGCTATACCCCGCCGCTGGATGCCAGCGAAGCCGAGGCCATCGACGCCACGCGCCAGTGGGTCGAGACGCACATCATCGCCGACAATCTGTGCCCGTTTGCCGCCCGCGAGATGGCACGCAACAGCATCCAGTATGCCGTGGTACCCGGTGCAGGGCTCGAGCGCTGCCTGCAGGCACTCGGCGATGAACTGCTGAACTTGGACGCCAATCGCGACGCCGAGACGACGCTGGTGATCTTCAAGGACGGCTTCCGCGACTTCGATACCTACCTTGAGCTGCTCGACTACGCCGAGGCGCTGCTCGAGATGCAGGGCTACGAGGGTATCTATCAGCTGGCCAGCTTCCACCCGGAGTACGTGTTCGAGGATACCGAGGAAGACGACGCGGCCAACTACACCAACCGCTCGCCCTACCCGATGCTGCACCTGCTGCGCGAAAGCTCGGTCGAAGCCGCCATCAATGCCTACGCGGGCGATGTCGAAGAGGTGCCGGGGCGCAATGAGGCGCTGATGCGCGAGCGCGGTGTCGAGCTCCTGGTCTCACGCCTCAAGGCCTGTGCTCATGCCGCCCGTCAGGCTGACAAGCAGGACTGACAAGGCAGGCTGAGCTTCGTGCTCGGAGAAAACCCCATACGAACAAGGCCAGCCGTGAGGCTGGCCTTGTTCGTTGCATGCAGTATCACACCACGACGCCCCCGTGCGGATGGCTCACGCGGAAGGCGCAGATGTCACAGGGCTTCCAGTGCCTGGGACAGCTTGTCGACCGCCACGATGGTCATGCCCTTGGGCGGGTTCCTGGGGGCATTGCCCTTGGGCACGATGGCGCGCGTAAAGCCATGCTTGGCGGCCTCGACGATGCGCTCCTGACCACTCGGCACCGGACGGATCTCACCGGACAGCCCCACCTCGCCGAACACCACCAGCTCACGCGGCAGCGGACGGTTCTGCAGGCTGGAGACCACCGCACACAGCACCGCGAGGTCGGCACTGGTCTCGAGCACCTTGACCCCGCCGACCACGTTCAGGAAGACATCCTGATCGCCGGTGAACAGGCCGCCATGCTTGTTGAGCACCGCCAGCAGCATCGACAGGCGATTGCCGTCCAGACCGACGGCGACACGGCGGGGATTGCCCAGCGGCGAGTCATCCAGCAAGGCCTGCACTTCGATCAGAATCGGTCGCGTGCCCTCCCATACCACCATCACCAGACTGCCGGAAGACTGCTCCTCGCTGCGCGACAGGAAGATCGCGCTAGGGTTCTTCACTTCCTTCAAGCCCAGCTCGACCATGGCGAACACGCCCAGCTCGTTGACCGCACCGAAGCGGTTCTTCTGGCCACGCAGCGTGCGGAAGCGCGAATCGCCATCGCCCTCCAGCAGCAGGGAGGCGTCGATCATGTGCTCCAGCACCTTGGGCCCGGCCAGCGAGCCGTCCTTGGTCACGTGGCCGACCAGCAGCAGCACGGTGTTGGTTCGCTTGGCGAAGCGGGTCAGCGCGGCGGCAGACTCACGTACCTGCGAGACACCACCCGGCGCGGATGACAGATCCTCCAGATGCATGGTCTGGATGGAATCGATGATCAGCACCTCGGGCTTCTCGCGCTCGGCGGTGGCCAGAATCGTCTCGACGCTGGTCTCGGCCAGCATCTTGAGACCCTGGGTTGGCAGCTGCAGACGATGGGCGCGCATCGCCACCTGCGACAGCGATTCCTCGCCGGTGACATAAAGTGAGCGCTTCTGCTGGGCGAGCTTGCAGGCGGTCTGCAGCAGCAGCGTCGACTTGCCGGCCCCCGGATGGCCACCGAGCAGCACGGCGGAGCCCGGCACCAGCCCACCGCCCAGCACGCGGTCGAACTCGCCGAAGGTCGAGGAGAAACGCGGCACTTCGGCCAGCGAAACATTGGAAAGATCGGTCACGTTGTCGCTGAGCGTGCCGGCGTAGCCGCCCCGCCCATTGCTGGCGCTACGCGCAGCACCGCCAGCGACAGCCCCCGCAGCGGGGGCTGCGCCGGGCAGTACCGCGGCGCCGACACGGATTTCCTGCAGGGTGTTCCACTCGCGGCAGCCGCTGCACTGGCCCTGCCACTTCGAGAATTCGCTACCGCATTCGGTACATACGAAGGCGCTCTTTGCTTTCGCCATCAGACAATCCTGTCGGGAAGAAGTGATTCTCGGCGTCATGATGAAGTGTCGTCAGCCGCGGATTTCCAACGGCCAGACACAAGGAAGGCGGCTTGCGCCGCCTTCCTTGTGCTCACGATCGCCTTGTGGCGCACGGCACGCTTACTGGCGCTTGAGGCGCAATGTCTCACCGTTCTGGAAGCGACGCTTCTGCGGGTCGACCAGCTCCAGTGTCTGGGCATCCAGACGCAGGAAGTAGTAGGTCTGGCCTTCGCCGTCCGGCGTCAGCTCATAGACGGTCGCGCTCGGATCCGTCACGGTGCCGGACAGCACATCCCACTGGCCTTCGTAATGCTCTGGATCCGGCTGCTGCGGATGATCACGATAGGTGGCATCGAGACTGAAGGTACGCTCATCCTGGGCTGCCTCTTCGGCGCCCTTGAGGCGCACATCGAGGTCAATGCCCGTGCAGCGACGACACGGCAGGGTGCCCTTGTAGACGGCAACCTGCTCGCTGGCTGTCTCGGTAGCGCTGTTGTCAGCGGCACCGTCATTGGTCTGGGCCGTTGATGCGCACCCGGCGAGACCGACCATCAGCGCGGCTCCCACCATCAGAGTCCTGATCTGCATTGAATCCTCCTTAAGGCGATGACTCGATAGCAGCGTCAGCGCTATCGACGGCGAGCGGTCTACCCGCTTTGGCAGGCAGACCGCTCACAAGCTTCCACGCTCAAGAATAGCGGGTATCCGCCCCGAGAGGCCACCCCCGATGGCGTTTATCGAACGCCATTCGTTAAATCGTGTTGGCCTCAGCCGCGGCGATCATGGCCATTGTCGAGGAACGGGTAGTCGGTATAGCCCTTGGCATCACCACCGTAGAAGGTATCCGGGTCCTGCTCGTTGAGTTCAGCCCCGAGGCGAATACGCTCGACAAGGTCCGGATTGGCGATATACGGGCGCCCGATGGCGACGGCATCCGCGATGCCCTCATCGATGATGCGAGCCGCACTCTCGCCATCGTAATGGCCGCAGAAGATCAGCGCGCCCTTGACGCGCTCGCGCAGGGCACGGCGGAAGTCATCACTGAACTTGATGTCTCCACCAGCCCAGTCCGGCTCGTTGACGTGCACATAGGCGATGCCACGCCGGGAGAGCTGCTCGGCCATGTAGAAGGCCATCTCTTCTGGCTCGTCATCGGTCAGGCCGAAGATCTCGATGAAGGGTGTCAGCCGGATACCGGTACGCTCAGGGCCGAAGACTTCGGCGACGGCATCGACGACTTCCAGCGTCAGGCGCGCACGGTTCTCGAGCGAGCCACCGTACTGGTCAGTACGCTGATTGGTGCCGGTAGCCATGAACTGGTTGAGCAGATAGGCGTTGGCGGCATGCACCTCGATCATGTCAAAACCGGCACGTTTGGCACGCACGGCGGCCTGGCGATAGTCCTCGATCAGCTGGGGAATCTCGTCCGTCTCCAGGGCACGCGGCGTGCTGGTAGGATGACGTCCGCTGGTGCCGTCCTCGAATTCGACGAAGCACTGGGCGCCTTCACCACGCAGGGCGCTCGGCGCGACCGGCTGCTGGCCACCCGGCTGCACCATCTCATGCGAGACACGCCCGACGTGCCACAGTTGCAGCGCCATGCGGCCGCCCTTGGCGTGCACCGCCTGGACGACGCCCTTCCAGCCCGCCTCCTGCTCATCGGTCCAGATACCCGGCGTGTAGACATAGCCACGTGCAGTGGGCGAGATGTTGGTCGCCTCGCTGATGATCAAGCCGGCACCGGCACGCTGACCGTAATAGGCCTGCTGCAGCTCGCCGGGAACGCTGTCGGGGGTACGAGCACGTGTCAGCGGTGCCATCAGGATGCGGTTGGGCAGGGTCAGATCACCGAGCTTGACCGGATCAAGCAGGGTATCTGCGTACGAGGCATTGGTGTTGGCAGTCATCAGGGCTCCTTGAATTGCAGGTCTTCGCCCAGCGTCCTCATTGCACGAAGTCGCGCAAGCTGGGCAAGCATGCCTGTGACATGCGGTACACCACGCGCTGCTTCAAGCACGCGCATCGCACGAGAATAATGCTGGCATGGCAACAATGTGGAAAGCTGCACCAGTCGGCACGCTTCAGGCTCAGGCCGAGAGCCTCGCCGGAGCTTGTACCGCGACGATCCAGCGGGCAACATGAAAAGCATCCATGACACGGGTCATGCACTGTCACCAGCGGCGAGAAATCATGAGCAAGTACTGGAGCCCCCAGGTCCACGACCTGATCCCCTACGTCCCCGGCGAACAACCGCGTGAGCAGCTGATCAAGCTGAACACCAATGAGAACCCCTACCCGCCGGCGCCCGCCGTGGAGCAGACGCTGCGCGAGTTCAATGCCTCTGATCTGCGCCGATACCCGGACCCGAGCTCCAGCTCGCTGCGCGCCGCCCTGGCCGACACCTTCCATGTGGCCGCCGAGGAAGTCTTCGTCGGCAATGGCTCCGATGAAGTGCTGGCGCTGGCCTTCCAGGCATTCTTCCGACAGGACAAGCCGCTGCTGCTGCCGTCCATCAGCTACAGCTTCTACCCGGTCTACTGCCGCATGTATGGCATCGAGTCACGCAGCATCGCGCTGACCGACAGCTGGGAAGTCGACCTGGAAGCCTTCGGCAACGACAATGGCGGCATCATCTTCGCCAACCCCAACGCCCCGACAGGGCATGGCCATGGCCGCAAGGCGATTGCCGCGCTGCTGGAGCGCAATCCGCAGAGCGTGGTGCTGGTCGACGAGGCCTACGTGGACTTCGGTGGCGAAAGCGCCATCCCGCTGATTCATCAGTATCCCAACCTGATAGTGACCGGCACCTTTTCCAAGTCACGCAGCCTGGCCGGCATCCGTCTCGGCTATGCCGTGGCCTCACGAGAGCTGATCGAAGGCATGGAGCGCGTGAAGGACTCCTTCAACTCCTATCCCATCGATCGCCTGGCCGAACAGGTCGGCGTCGCCGCCCTCAGTGATCCCGCTTATTTCGATGAGTGCCGCACGCGAGTCATCACCACCCGCGAGCAGACGCGCGATCGCATGGCCGCGCTGGGATTCGAGATTTTGCCCTCGCAGACCAACTTCGTACTGGCGACTCACCCGACCCACGATGCCGGCAAGCTGTTCATCGGCCTGCGCGAACAGGGCATCCTGGTGCGCCACTTCAACACCGACGCACTACGTGACTATCTGCGTATCAGCATCGGTACCGATGCCGAGATGGACAGCCTGATCGAAGCCCTGGAAACCCTGTGTCGCTGAGATAGCGCACGGGCTGGCCGGTGATTGCTCCAATCAAAGAAGGCGCCCTGTGGGCGCCTTCTTTCATCAGAATGTCTCTCACGAGCTCACCGCCCGGCTCATTGCACAGTTCACCGCACAGTTCATCGCGCCTAACACTCTTCAGGAACACAACATGACAACGGACAGTCTCACCATGGCTTCGGACTCACCCTCGCCCCCCCGCCTGCCTCTGACGCGAGTGCATCACGTGGCGCTCATCACCGCTGATTACCCACGCGCCAGGCGCTTCTATCTCGAGGTCATGGATGCGCAGGTGATCAACGAGGCCTATCGCGAGGCCCGCGACAGCTACAAGCTCGACCTACTCCTGCCGGGCGGTATCCAACTGGAGCTGTTCTCCTTCCCTTCGCCGCCTGAGCGCCCCAGTTATCCGGAAGCCTGTGGCCTTCGTCACCTGGCGCTGGCGACGGAAGACATCGATACCTGTGTCGAGCTGCTGATCGCCCGTGGTGCCACGCCAGAGCCGATACGTGTCGATGAATACACCGGTGCCCGCTTCACCTTCCTGGCAGACCCTGACGGTACGCCCATCGAGCTCTACGAAGCCTCGCCCTGATGTGATGGCGCACTGAAACTTAACTGCCCGTGAAGATAAAAGGCTCCGAAGACAAAAGGCCCCTGCCGAGTTTTCGACAGGGGCCTTCTTTTGCCATAGGCACGTTGCTTGGGCAGAGCTCTTTTCTTTCGCCCACAGCTGATTCGCATGCAGGACTTCTCTGCATAATTCCACTACGCACCATTTTTCCTGCGCACAAAGAGAACCGCCCCTGCAGCAAGGCTACAGGGGCGGTTCAGTATAAGTGCCTGACGAGGATCGGGGCGGCCCTCCGCTGCTCTTGCAGGGAGAAACTGTTCTTACGTCAACGTTTCCTGCGCACAAAGAGAACCGCCCCTGCAGCAAGGCTGCAGGGGCGGTTCAGTATAAGTGCCTGACGATGACCTACTCTCACATGGAGAAACTCCACACTACCATCGGCGCTAAGCGGT